>NZ_JWIZ01000028.1 GCF_001038205.1 Muribacter muris
GTTGAAATGGAAGTGCGTGAGCTGCTTTCTCAATACGATTTCCCAGGCGATGACACACCAATCGTACGCGGTTCTGCATTACAAGCATTAAACGGCGTTGCAGAATGGGAAGAAAAAATCCTTGAGTTAGCGAACCACTTAGACACTTACATTCCAGAGCCAGAGCGCGCGATTGATAAACCATTCTTATTACCAATCGAAGACGTTTTCTCAATCTCCGGTCGTGGTACCGTAGTAACCGGTCGTGTTGAGCGTGGTATCATCAAATCCGGTGAAGAAGTTGAAATCGTCGGTATCAAAGAAACCACCAAAACAACTGTAACTGGTGTTGAAATGTTCCGTAAATTACTTGACGAAGGTCGTGCAGGTGAAAACGTCGGTGCATTATTACGTGGTACAAAACGTGAAGAAATCGAACGTGGTCAAGTATTAGCGAAACCGGGTACAATCACCCCACACACAGACTTCGAATCTGAAGTGTACGTATTATCAAAAGAAGAAGGCGGTCGTCATACTCCATTCTTCAAAGGTTACCGTCCACAATTCTATTTCCGTACAACAGACGTAACCGGTACAATCGAATTACCGGAAGGCGTGGAAATGGTAATGCCGGGCGATAACATCAAAATGACAGTAAGCTTAATTCACCCAATCGCAATGGACGAAGGTTTACGTTTCGCTATCCGTGAAGGCGGTCGTACAGTAGGTGCGGGCGTTGTAGCGAAAATCATCAAATAATTGATGAATAACTTCTAATAATTAATCTCAGGACTGAACTATATAGTTCAGTCCTTTTAATTTATTAGGAGAAAAAATACCTAAATTATTATAATTAAAATATTATGTAAATATGTCATTTGCCTATTTCCTAATTTGATTAAATTCAGTATCTTTCGCATTTCGTGTATTATCTGCAAATTCTCCCATTTGATTCAAGGACTCCATTATGTCAAATACCTCTGCGATTGCTAATGTTGCAAATCTTATCCGAGAAAACGAGATCAAATTCGTTTTGCTCAAATTTACCGATATTAAAGGTAAAGAACACGGTGTGTCTTTGCCGGTCTCTTTAGTAGAAGAAGATCTGGAAGAGCTGTTTGAAGAAGGCAAAATGTTTGACGGTTCTTCCGTGGAAGGCTGGCGTACCATTAACAAAGCCGATATGTTGTTAATGCCGATTCCTGAAACGGCTGCCGTTGATCCGTTCTCCCGTATTCCGACTCTCACTATCCGTTGTAGTATTTACGATCCAAACACAATGCAAAGCTATGATCGGGACCCTCGTTCTATTGCGATCCGTGCGGAAAACTATCTCAAATCAACCGGGATTGCCGACAGTGTCTTATTCGGGCCTGAACCGGAGTTCTTCCTATTTGATGATGTGCGTTTCGGCGTTGGTATGAACGGCAATAGCTACGAAATCGATGATATTGAAGCGGCTTGGAATACCAATAAAAAGTATGAAGACGGCAACAAAGGCTATCGTCCGCTGAAAAAAGGCGGCTACTGTGCAGTTGCGCCAAACGATACGGCACACGATATTCGCTCCGAAATGTGCTTGGTGATGGAGCAGTTGGGCTTGGTGATTGAAGCTCACCACCACGAAGTGGCTACTGCCGGTCAAAATGAAATTGCGACACGCTTTAACACGCTAACCAAGAAAGCGGACGAAACGCAAATTTACAAATATGTCGTTCAAAATGTTGCGTTAGAACACGGTAAAACTGCCTGCTTTATGCCGAAACCGATTACGGGCGATAACGGTTCCGGTATGCACTGTAATATGTCCCTTGGCAAAGACGGCAAAAACGTGTTTATGGGCGATAAATACGCCGGCTTATCCGAAACGGCACTTTACTATATCGGCGGGTTAATTAAGCACGCTAAAGCGCTCAATGCCTTTACTAATCCAAGTACCAACTCGTATAAACGCTTAGTGCCGGGCTTTGAAGCGCCGGTGCTATTGGCTTATTCTGCCAGCAACCGTTCTGCCTCTATCCGTATTCCTGCAGTTACCAGCCCGAAAGCAACCCGTGTTGAAGCTCGCTTCCCTGATCCATTGGCAAACCCATATCTTGCCTTTGCCGCATTATTGATGGCAGGTTTAGACGGGGTTATCAATAAAATTCATCCGGGCGATGCGATGGATAAAAACCTCTATGATCTGCCGCCGGAGGAGTTGAAAGATATTCCGGCAGTGGCAAGCTCATTAGAAGAAGCGTTAAATGCGTTGGAAACGGATTATGAATTCTTAACCAAAGGCAATGTATTTACCAAAGACTTCATTGAAGCCTATATCGGTATTCGCCGTAAAGATGTCGAGCGTTTGAATATGACGCCACATCCGGTCGAGTTTGAAATGTACTACGCATAATCAAGGCGATAACCCAAAAGGCTTATTCCTTGGAATAGGCCTTTTCTTTGTACCTTATCAATCTATCTGTATTTGCAGGGAATCAAAATGCCACAAAATCTGTATCACTGGCCCGATCCGCACGCACTTTATCCCGATCGTCCCCCAAAAAGTTACCGTTGGAAACGGTTGCGCTATCGGCTGCGTGCAATGCTTAATGCAAAAAAGATTACCCAATTCACCGCTTGTGTGAACCAAAATCCGGCTCTAGCACGGTTATTGAATGCTAATCCGAGTTATAGTTATCCGCTTGTGCATCGTTTCTTGGATAAACGTTTTAGCGCATCGCAACGTCTACACGCTATTTATGACAACCTGACTTTCTTGCCGCCAACACTCTGGCATAAAACGCACTATTTGGGCGAAATCGTGCCGGATTTTTCCTTGTATCTGAACCTAAATCAGCAACAGGCAATGGAAGGTTACTGGTCGTTAGAATTACGGTATAACCAGACCGATCAACTGGTCTATTTGCTCACTTTCGGAAAAATTGAGGACGCATTGCTGATTGCCGTCATTCAAGGGCCTAATTTTGAGGGCTCAAAAGAATTAGTGAAGTTACTGACGAAAAAATGCCACGGGCTACGACCGGCTTATTTGATGGTGGAAGCAATGAAAGCACTTACCAATGTGCTAGGTTATCAAAAACTGTGGGGAATTCCGCAGAAGTACCAAAATAAGTCTCGCTTTATCCAAAGTAAACGCTATGTGGTGGACTACGACAAAATTTTTGCGGAAAGTATGGGAAGTCAAGCCTATTATTGGGAATTACCACTGAGCTTTGAAACTAAAGCCATTGAAGATATCCCAAGTAATAAACGAGCGATGTACCGCAAACGTTACGCAATGCTTAATGCTTTACAACAAACAATGGCAGAAAAACTCGTGCCTCACCTGACACAAGCGGTCGGTTAAAACCCAAATTTTGCAAGATTATGCCGCATAACTTATATTCCATTTTGTAAAAAATTTGCCGAAACACACCGCTTGTAAAGCAGTGGTTTCGGCAAAATCATTTTTAGCCTAACGTCGACCGAAGTGTTTGAATCTCATCATATTAAGCAATTGCTCTTTCTTCTTGGTCGTTAAAACAATATTGGTTTTCACCACTTTGTTTTTCACTACTTGCGGTTTCGCCGGATTAATACCACCTTGTTTTACCGTTTCGGTTTTAGTGGAATCCACTTTCACATTTACATCGGATTTTACCCCTGCAATAGTGCCGTTATCCCAATCTTTCTTCGCACTTTCTGCCCATTTGTCTGCCGGATATGGCGTAAACTTACCGCTACCGTTTGCAGAAAGATTGACGCTGGTTTCACTCACTTTATCCGTTACCGACGTAGTCGTGGTTTTACCACTGAGATTATTAGTAACGTTTGGTGCATTCACACTGCCGCCGTTAAATTGGGCATTATTACCGGAAATAGTGGCATTTTGTGTATTGAGATCGGTAGTAGTGAGGGTTTCATTACGAATAACATCAACATTCAATTTGCCAGAACCGCTCGCAGGTACCCATTTATCATCGCTAATGCCACCATTTAGTGATAAACCTACATCGACACCCGTTTTATTGACGTTATTTTTTGCAGCATTGAGATTAACATCCCCCTTGCCACCATCTAGGTTAAGATTAGTACTATTTGAGCTAACACCAGTTAGGTTCACGCCATTTTGAGCCTGAATATTGACATTCTGCCCGTTAATTGAAACGCCTTGATGTGTCGTACTGTTTTCATGTTGTACATTGATATTACCGTTAATGCCAAGGCTTGAAGTATTCGCCCCCATACTTACACCACCGCCAACACTTACATTCAGATCGTTAACGTTGCTTTTACCCGGTTGAACATCAACGGTATTGCCCGTAATAGATGCATTATTGCCCGCCGTAACATTTGTGCCTTGTAGGTTTACACCATCTTTACCGTGAATTCCCACATTGTTACCACCTTGAACATTATGTGAAACAGCGTCCGTACGGCTGCCTTTATGACCATTAGCCGTGAAATTCACATCAACAGATGGCACCGCAGCCCCTGCTGCCGGCACCACTATCGCACCAACACCGACATTAAGGGTAAAACCACCGCCTTTATGACTGCTGGTATTTTGCGATTGGGTAAAGTTTGCCTGATCAGCCTTAATATTCACATTGTGAGTTGCCGAAATATCCCCTTGGCTGTTTAATGTACCCGTGGTGATATTGACATTCCCCCCTTGTGCATTTGCTTTGTGAGCCGTCGTTGAATTACTCTGATCTTTTTGGAAATGAATACCGGCATTTACCCCAACATTTGCACTCGCAAAATCTTTTGTACTGGCACTAACCCCTATAGTGACGCCAGCATTTAATTTATCATTCTGCTTTGTGTTTTGAGCCGATTGAATATTATGCGACTGTGAGTTGAGATTAACGTTGCCCCCACCTTGGTATTGTGTACCGACATCAGTTAAATGGGCAGCATTCACATTCACATCGTTACCCGCCGTTACCGTTGTACTTTGTGCATTTGTAGCAGAACTTTGCTCACGACCACCGGAAGCACCTAATACAAGGCTACCATTAACGACTTTGTTTTTATCAAGGGAAGTTGTTAAGGTTAAACCGGCATCAACGTTTTTCTTATGATTACTTTCCGTATTAGATTCCGCTTTATGACTCACATTTTGTGCGTTTTCGGATATATTTTGTCCCGCATTAAGCTGCGAACCACTATGGCTAATACCTTGATTTGCATTGATATTCAAATTATTTGCAGCAGATAATTGGCTACCTTGTGCGGAAGTTGTCGAACTATTGGCTTGTGAATGTTGAACACCGAATGAAAGTTTATTCGTAATACCGCTTTCAGTCACAGTTACCGTATTGGTAATCCCCACATCCGTATTTTTCTTAGTGGAATCAGAAGAATTATGCTGTGCCTGAGTATTGACGTTATTCGCATTGATATTCAAATCAGAGTTCGTTGCAGACACTTTACTACCCGCCACATTCACATTATTGGCAGCTAAATTTGTCTCACCGCCACTCACAGACGATGCAGTATGTGTACTCTCCGTCAATGACTTATTATGTTTATAAAAACCGAGAGTAGCACTTGCTTCACCTTTGAATTTCAAATTATCTTTGACATTACTCACTAGGTTTTTGGCAAGCTCATCACGTTTTACCTTATCTTCAATCACATTCACAAGAAGATCAACGGAAGATTTTGCGACACCCTCTTTATCAAGCGATAATGTTGGTTTTTCAACTTTAGCGGTAAACCCGATACCTGATTGGGTATGATTTTGGGATAAATGATTTCGACTGCCTTGAATGTTAATATCTCTGCCAGCAACAATATAGAGAACACCACCCGCTTGTACACGGCTGCCAATGATATCTACATTCTTATCGCTCACTAATCTCAGATTGGATTGAGAACGTAAATCCGAGCCTTGCTGGGTATAAACAACTTTATATCCCTTAGTCCGCTCTTTGGTAATATCAAAAATGGTTCCCTTTCGACCTTGCTCTTGATAAGAACTGAAGTTTTCCACCGAATCTAATCGTAAGCTACCTTCATTCGCTTTAACTAAGGCATCTTTACCTGAAATAACTCGACTACCTGAAATATTCACTCCTTTCTTAGCATCAGCTAAAATCGCCCCTTTTACCGTAAAATCCGCCCCGTGTTGCTCTCTATCATTACGGGTAGAAACCAGCGTTTTCGATCCTGCTAAACCGCCCCAATATTTTTCCTTATCATCTACATTGTGGCTATTTTTGACTTCCTCTGCCTTAAATTGAAGTTTGCCACCGTTCGCAACAACCAAATCGCCGTCAACACGGCCAATCGTACCGGCAAACTGAATATCCGAGCCACTTGAGATAATCAAATCGCCTTTCACATTCAATTCACTCGCCACATAATTCTGAGCGGCCGCAGACTGTAAACTCTTACCTGTCTTACGTTTTGACGAAATATTCTTAAACACTGTGCTATCAGAGTAGAAATTTTGCTCCGTTGCCCCTTGGAACGTAATGCCTTGTTCACCGTGTAACACAAGGTTTTGAGCATTAATCTTAGACGCATCGCCTGTCAATTTTTCCTCTGTTGCGATGAGTTTTAGATTATCCGACACAATGTTTGTATGATGCACTTTTTCAGTCGTACCGAATGAGTTCTCCCATATTTTGGCACTCCCTTTAGAGCGTTCTTCAGTCGAGACCGTTCTGCCTTTCGTTTTTACTGAGCCTAAATGGGTTTTACCGCCAACCAATATCGCATCTTTAGCTTGAATATCAGCCCCTTCTAATACCAACTGATTCGCCGCAACCACGATCGCAGAATCTGCTTTTACGCTGGTTTTAGTAAACTGTTTCGTATCTTTTTGCGATTTTCCTTTACCGACAAATTTATCCTTATCATTAATGTTTTTAGAAGAAGAAACCGTATTATCAGTTACCTTCCCATTTAATTTCACATTACCGCCAGTGACTGTAACTTGCTTCGCAGTTAAGTTACTACCCGTCACCTCTAAACTAGCACGATCGTCTGTTGAGTGGATACGAATACGACCCGCTTGAATACTGCCTGCAACTTTACCATCTAATATTTTTTCTTGCTGCGGTAATACACTAACGGTTAATTCTCCATTATCCGCACGCTCAATCTTATTACGACCTTGTAAAATATTAACATTACCATCTTTAGCTTGAATATTACTGGAGACATTTACCGTCGGAGCAATTAAATCGACATTCGTTGCACCGGACATACTACCTTTAGCCGTTAAACCTTGCTCGCCGTCCACTTGATAGCCAGTCAACTTACCGCTTTCAACAGTCGCTTTCCCAACCACTAACGATGCTCTCGGCGTATTAATAAAACCGCCACCGTCAACACTAATGCCATTCGGATTAGCTAATACATAGTCCGCTCTTTGTCCTGCAATTTCTTGTTTACCGGCAATATGTGAAGGATTACGGCTGACTACCTCATTTAAGATCACCGTTGCCGCCTGACTTCTCAAGTTCGGGTTAGCCTCAACTTGCCCCGCTAATTGTGTTTGACTATTTTGCCGTGCGTTATTTAACACCGCACCGGCTTTATCGACATTAAATTTATTATATTGGTTATGAGAAAGCCCCGACTGGCTCGGTGTCGCAATATTGATTATTTCAACACCTTGTTGACGGGCAACTTGGGTCTGACCGTTAGCGGCTTGAATCTCCGCATAACTGAACTGCGTTGCATAGCATAATGACAATGCAACCGTGATTTTAGAAAGAGACATTTTTTGCATAGATAGGAATTTCCAAAATGAAAAAGGGCTGTGCCCAAAACGGCAAACATTGCTGCTTACCACCATTCGACAAGCGGTTGGTTTCACTGCTGTTTTTACAGCACTGACACACCATTTGGCGTGCCGCATATTCTAAGCATCTCTTGTTAAAATCTGATGACTTTTTTTAATAAAAGTCAAAATTTGTGACATACATCACAAAAATTTTCTCATTTGCTCTTTTTTTGCTCATTTTATACATTCTTCCTTTAGCCTCCTAAGCAACCGATTACTCCATAAGTAGCATTTTTTCATAAAAAATAAGGCTAACCCTTTCGGGTTAGCCTTTTCATTATAGATTAGCGATTGATTACCACTGATAGCCTACGCCAACAGAGCCACCGAGGTCACCACAGGTATTCGCATTACTTATACTTTCAAAGATAATTATATATCACAACTTAGATATTCAATCCCAATGAGAATTCCCTCTACCTCCCTCCAAACATTCCCCCAAGTCCTCCTAAGCCGCCCATCATTCCTTTCATTCCACGCATCATTTTTGCCATTCCGCCTTTGCGCATTTTCTTCATCATTTTTTGCATTTCGTCAAATTGCTTGAGCAGGCGGTTTACATCTTGAACTTGTGTCCCTGACCCTAATGCAATGCGGCGGCGGCGTGAACCTTTGATGATATCTGGGTTTGCCCGCTCTTTAAGCGTCATTGAGTTAATAATCGCTTCCATTTTGTTGAACATTTTATCGTCCACTTGATTTTTGACGTGATCCGGCAGATTTTTTGCCCCCGGCAGTTTTTCAAGCAACGTCATCATTCCGCCCATTTTTTTCATTTCCACTAGCTGATCACGGAAATCGTCAAGGGTAAACATATCGCCTTTTTTGAATTTCGCTGCCATTTTTTCGGCTTTCTCTTGATCGACCGAACGTTGCAAATCTTCAATCAGCGATAACACATCACCCATTCCTAAAATACGAGACGCAACTCTGTCAGGGTGGAACGGCTCTAACGCATCGGTTTTCTCACCAACTCCTAAGAATTTAATCGGTTTGCCGGTAATATGACGAATTGACAACGCCGCCCCGCCCCGCGCATCGCCATCCACTTTAGTTAAAATGACCCCCGTTAAAGGCAATGCCTCGTTAAAGGCTTTGGCGGTATTTGCCGCATCTTGACCGGTCATTGCGTCCACAGTAAAGAGCGTTTCAATCGGGTTAAGCACCGCGTGAATGTGTTGAATTTCACTCATCATTTCGCCATCAACGTGTAAGCGACCGGCAGTATCGACAATCAACACATCAAAAAAGTTTAATTTTGCGTGCTTGAGCGCCAGCTCGGCGATTTCAACCGGTTTTTGGCGGGTATCGGTTGGGAAGAAATCCACTTTCAACGCTTCCGCTAAGGTTTGAAGCTGTTTAATCGCCGCCGGGCGATAAACATCTGCCGACACGACCAACACTTTTTTCTTATGCCGCTCTTTTAAGAATTTCGCTAACTTACCAACCGAGGTGGTTTTCCCCGCCCCTTGCAAACCCGCCATTAAAATCACTGCCGGCGGTTGGCTGGCTAGGTTTAACGCCTCATTTACCTCCCCCATCGCACTTTCCAGCTCGGCGCGGACGATTTTGAGAAATTCCTGCCCCGGTGTCAGGCTTTTGTTCACCTCCTCACCAATCGCCCGCTCTTTGACTTTATTGATAAACTCACGCACGACCGGCAAAGCAACGTCAGCCTCCAGCAATGCCATACGCACTTCCCGCAGCGTATCTTTAATATTCTCTTCGGTTAAACGTCCCTTACCGGTTATGTTACGCAGGGTTTTGGATAGTCTATCGGATAAATTCTCAAACATAATCTTCTCTCTAAATGGGTGTAGCGTTATGTAGCAAATGCTTTTGATGTTAAACGGACACGGTGTGGCGTCCCGACAATCTAATCAACATTCAAATTTGTACAATAACGGCATATATCAAAAAAACGTTACTTTTCAACCGCTTGCTAAAAGCTATAAAAGCACGAAAAAATCAAGGGTATTATACAACGCAGGAAATATTTTGGGATAAATAGAATGTAAAGAAAGGATAAAGCTACGCTATTAGATCACAGTTGCGTAGGCTAAATGATGACATCAGTAGGGACGCCACTCCGGCGTCCGTCTAATTAACGGTTAAGGCATTTTTGCACCAATTCCAAGACGAGCGGGAATGTCGTCCAGCCCTCACGATCCAAAAAATGCCCGCCTGTTGCCAAACGGATATAATCGGCGGACAAATGCACCGCTAACGCATCGCTATATTGCGGCGGGACAATCTCATCGTCCATCGCACTCACCACATAAGATTTAAACGGCATTAAATCGGGCGAAATCGCATAGAGATTAGAGAACGGTGTTAATTCCGGCAAGGTCTCTAACGGCTGATAAAAACCGGACACCAGCACCGCGCCTGCCGGCTGAAGATAGTGCTTCGCCAAAAAATTCAGCCACGCAATGCAACCTAAACTATGCCCGACCACCACCGTGTTCTCATCAATCTCCACATTTTGCGCTAAGTGGGCTAACCAACTGTCCGGCGTTGGATTTGCCGAATCAGGCATTGCCAAACATTCACACGCAATATTTTGCTGGGTTAATTGTTGCTGCAACCACGGAAACCAATGGCTCTCCGGCGCAGCCGTATAACCGTGGACAATATACACTTTTGCCATTTACTCTCTCCCATATCATCAACAAGCGGGCATATTGTGGCATTTTTTTGCAATATTATATAGTCGCTATACACACCAAATTTGGTTCATTACGAGGCTACATCGTCTTCATTAAAATGAGGTCAGAACTGGAAACGATGTCCGTAATAAAATTACCTAATTTCAAGCTATGATGAAACGGACGCAAGCATTGTGCCCCTACCGATAAGCAATCATCTCACCTTGCACAATGGCGACACAATGTTAGAAATCCTCATTAACCGACCGCTTGCATTGTCATTCAAGGGATTGTAACGCTTGGACTAATTGGCAATATTGTCGGTATTTGCGGCGATAAGCGTCAAAATGAGCGGAATTTGGCGTAAATATCCGCATCTCTGACAACAATGCAAGCCGACATTGTTCCCCATTCCCTTGCATTGCCATCAACGCCGCGCCTAAGCAGCCCGTTTCTTCAATTTGCGGAATTTCAACGGTTAAACCGCTCAAATCTGCCAGCATTTGCATCCATACCGCCGATTTCACCGCCCCGCCCGTTACCCGCAGCCGTTGAGTGTCAGGGAAACGTTGCAACATTCGCTCTAAATGGTGCATCAGGCTAAACAGAACGCCTTCATAAATCCCCTGCAATAAATGGGCTTGGCGATGATGCGCCTGCAAGCCGTAAAAGCCCGCTTTCATTCCCAAACCGGCATTTGAGCCGTATAAAAACGGGACAAACAACACCGAGCTGGTAGCCGGCGGCAGCTCGGCAAGGCGTTGATTGATCTCATCATAACTTAGCGCCGACCACTGTTTTAAGAACCATTCCAAATTACCGGCAGAGGTCGGGCTGGCTTCGTGAACAATCCATTTTTGCGGTTCGGCATAACGCCCGTATACAAACGGCAGGGCTTGGGATTCATCAATCCGATCGGTAATACCGCTCACCACCGACCAAGTGCCTAAAACCACGTTGAGTTTACGCTCATCGTCCAAACCGGCACATAGCGCAGTGGAGACCACATCAAATAACCCACCCACAACCGGCGTGCCTGCCGCCAAGCCGCTCAATGCCGCCGCCTGCTCGGTAACATAGCCCGCTACCGCATTTGAGCGTATTACAGGCGGTAACTTATCGCTGATTTCTTGCAAATCCAGCCATTGTGCCAACTGCGGATCGTATCGCCCTGTTTGCATATTGTAGAGGTTAGACTCGGAAATGTTGGTTTCCTCACAATGCAGCTCGCCCGTTAAACAAAAACGCAAATAATCGTGGGACATCAACACCGCCCCGATTTCGGCATAGCGCTGCGGCTCGTGTTCCTTCAGCCAACGCAAAATCGACACGGGATGCCCCGTCCACAACGTTTGACGGGTCAATAGATAGAGCTTATCGGGAATGCCCTGCCGTTGCCAGCCTTTTACAATATCAAGGGAACGCTGATCGGAGGATAAAATCGCTCGCCCAAGGGGTTGATTTTGGCGGTCGAGCAAAAACGCCCCCTTGCCCTGCGCAGAAATGCCGACCGCTTTAATCGCCGTTGGTAACAAACCGCTTTGTGCCATCGTTTGACGGATGACCGCCGCACATTTTTGCCAAAGCTGCGGCATATCCCGTTCCGCATAGCCCGCCTGCTCGCTAATCACCGCCACATTTTCCCGCACACACGCCGCCATTTTGCCGTGCCGATCAAAAATCGCTGCCTTAATAAAGGTGCCGCCGCAGTCAATGCCAAGGTAGTAGTTCATAAATTTGCCTCTTTTACCAAATTAGGATTGTTCAAACATTATGCTTGTAGTAACATAACTACAATTTATAAGGAGCGAAAAATGACTATTATCATCACATCAAGAGAATTTAACCAAGGTTCAAGCTCTGCATTAAAAGTGGCAGAAACTGAACCTGTTTATATCACCAAACGAGGCAAAATCACCAATGTGATTTTAAGCTATGCCCATTACCAGCAAATCATACCGTCTGAAAAAACCTTTGCCGACTATTTTTCAGCCCCTCACTCCGCTGCCGAGGTCGAGCTTGACGCAGACCTTCCTCAACGAAACGAGATGAATAGGCAACTCAGAGATGAGGACGTTGAATAATGTATTTATTGGATACCAATATTTTATCCGAATTACGCAAATTCCATAACAATACGATCGATGAGAATGTCCGAAAGTGGTTTGAACAAATTATGCCTAGTCAAACCTATATCAGTGTCATTAGTTTGATGGAAATTCAAATGGGAATATCGTTGAAAAAACGTAAAGATGTGCTTCAGGCAGCACATTTACAGCAATGGTTTAACGATATGCTTTTACCTCTTTATCAAACTCGTACATTACCAATCAACGCAGAGATTGCTCTTTCCTGTGCTGAACTACATATCCCTAATCGCCGGTCGCTCAACGATACCCTCATCGCTACCACCGCAATCCAGCACAAGCTCACCTTGGTAACACGTAATACGAAAGATTTTCAGGGGTTGAAATTAAGATTGCTCAACCCCTTTGAACCTCATTAGTGTGCGATTAGGGATAGCACCATATCTATTCCTTTTCTCTATTCATCGTTCATCGAGCCAATTTAGTTGGCTAATGCATCAATCTGCTTCACCAAATCCTCGCCGTGTTTTTCGATGAAGGCTTTACGCACGTCGGCTTCAATTACGGCTTTAAACGGCGTGGTGTCGATATTTTCGATCACTTCAACGCCGGCGTTCTGCAATTTTGCGATGATCGCTTTTTCATTGTCGAGGTTGAGTTGGCGTTGGTACTGCCCTGCCTCTTTAGCCGCCTCCACAATTGCCTGTTGCAAGTTTGGCGATAAGTTGTCAAATTTGGCTTTATTCATTACCACAATCAGCGGGGTATAGCCGTGATTGGTGAGGGAGAGGTATTTTTGCACTTCATAGAGTTTTGCCGACCACACAATGCCGATCGGGTGTTCTTGTGCATCAACCGCACGGGTTTCAAGGGCGGTGTAAAGTTCGGAAAGCGGCATCGGCACAGGGTTTGCGCCGAGCAAGCTAAAGGCTTGAATATACATCGGATTTTGGTTAGTCCGCACTTTCAGCCCTTTAATATCCGCAGGGGAATTGATCGGGTGTTTGGAGTTGGTGAAGGAACGGAAACCGACATCCCAAAACGCCAGCCCTTTTAAGCCTTGCGCCTCAAGCTGTGCCAGCAGCCCCTGCCCGATTTCACCGTCCAATACCGCATAGGCGTGCGTGCGATTTTTGAAGATAAACGGAATATCAATCACGTTGAGCTGCGGCACTAAACCGGAAAAATTCGGCGAGCCGGACATTTCCAAATCAATCGTACCGCCCCGCACAGCACCGATCATCGTTTGTGCATTGCCTAAAGTGCTGTCGGGAAACAGGCTGAGTTTCATTTCGCCTTTGGTTTTGGCATTCAGCAGCTCGTTAAATTTTTTGGCGGCACTGTGTTGAGTATCGCTACGAGGGGCTTCATAGCCAAAACGTAAGGTCGTTTGCGCATTGGCAGCGGCAACAACGGCAAAGCCTGCCACAAGGGTTGCAAGAGTTTTGAGGGAAAATTTCATTGTGTGCTCCTTTCAGGTCTGTACAAGCGGTCGGATAAGTTGCAATATTTGCAAATTCGACGACGGCTTAGGGTTGTAGCCACGCCAGTGGCGTTAAGATCAGTTGCGGAAAAAAGACAAACGCAAGCAGTAAAACAATCATCATCAACATATAGGGCAAAATGCCTTTGGCAGCTTGGTCGAACGGCAATTTTGAGACGCCCGTGATCACATTCAGCACATTGCCGACAGGCGGTGTAATTAAGCCGATTGAGGTGTTGAGAATAAACAGCACGCCGAAATAGACCGGATCAATGCCCGCTTCTTCCACCAGCGGCATCAGCACTGGTGTGAGAATGAGGACGGTCGGGGTGAGATCCATCACCATTCCAATCACAAAGACCGCCAGCATTATCACAATCAACAGCAACGTCGGCGACTCAATCAACGGCTCAAGCAGCTCCGTCATCATCTGCGGTAGCTCCGCCACCGTAATCAGCCAGCCGGTAACTTGAGCGGCGGCGACTAAAAACATCACTACCGCCGTGGTTTTCGCCGCATTTAAAATCACCCCGTAAAGCTGCGACCATTTCAGCTCTTTATAGATAAAAATCGACACGATTAACGCATAAAATGCGGCAACCGCACCCGCTTCGGTCGGGGTGAACATACCGGAGCGAAAACCGCCTATAATGATGACGGGCAGCAGCAACGCCCAAATACTCTGTTTAAAAGAGAGGCATAATTCTTTTTTGGTCGCTTTGGAAAAGGTCATTAAATTCAGCCGTTTTGCCTGCCACCACCAAAGCATCGCCAAGCAACAGCCCATCAAAATACCGGGGAAAATGCCGGCTAAAAACAGCTTGGTAATCGACACGCCGCTCGCTACCCCAAACACAATAAATGGGATACTCGGCGGAATAATCGGGGCGATAATGCCCGCTGTGCCGATTAGACCGGCGGATTTGTCCAACGGGTAGCCGGTGGTTTTCATCATTGGCAGTAACATTGCCGCTACGGCAGCAGTATCAGCTACCGCCGAACCGGACAGGCTCGCCATAATCATTGCCGCTAAAATCGCAACAAATCCCAGCCCGCCCCGTTTATGCCCAACCAGTTTCATCGGCAAATCAATAATGCGTTTCGACAAGCCGCCCTCGTTCATTATCTCGCCGGCAAGAATAAAAAACGGGATCGCCATTAGGGAAAAACTGTCTGCGCCACTCACTAGCTGCTGGGCAAGGATTTGAGCATCAAACACCTCTAAATGCAGCATCAGGGCAATGCCACAAATCAACAACGCAAACGCCACCGGCACGCCGAGTAAAATTGCGCCCAATAAGGCGGTAAGAAAAATCACCACGGTCATTTGTCAATTTCTCCTTTCATCAGCCCGCTTGCTGTCCCGATCCAGCGTATGCCGAGCAAGATGCCGATCGCTGTTCCCGCGACAACGCCGGCAAGGAAAGTGATCCCCGTTGGAATATTGGAAATCGGTGCGAGGTTATGCCAATTAAGCTGAAAATGCACCCAGCCGCCTGCGATAATCAAATAGCAGCAATAGAGCATTACGCCGTCTGTCAGCAGCGAAAGCCAACGGCGTTGAACGGGCGAGAGCTTGGCAGTCAGTACGGTTACGCTGACGTGCTGATTATCACGAAAAGCCAAAATCGCCGCTAAAAAGGTCAGCCATACGAACAGATAACGGGACACTTCTTCGGTAACGCTGATGCTACTGTTAAACCCGTAACGTAGCACCACGTTCAGAAAGACCAGTATCGACATCGTGGCTAGAATCAGGACGACTAGCGTTTCCAGCCCACGAGTCGCAATATGTGCAAGTTTATTCATACAAGCCTCAAATCAAGAAAAACACGCGGTCGGTTAGCGGCAATTATTTGCAAAAATCGCTTACCCCTCTACAACGCTTTCAATTTCGCCCAAACACGCTCATCAACCGGAATGCCGTTCGCTTGGTTTTCCGCCCAAATCGTGTTGAACTCGTGTCCCGGCAACCGCACGGCGATATTCGGATCGGCACGTTCGGCGGTTTTCACATAATCGATAATTTTCTGTAATTTCTCCGCTTTGGTTGCACCGTCAATTAAGCGATCAACCTCAATCGCAATAAAGATTTGCGATACGCAATATTCATCGTCCTTTTCTTCGGTAACTTCCGCCACCGATAACCCGTTAGAAAGCAAAGTGGCGATCATATCCAGCACAATCGACAAGCCCGAACCTTTCCAAAAGCCCATCGGCATTAGACGGCGGTTTTTCTCGACTACCGCAGGATCTTTAGTCGGTTTGCCGCCATCATCAAATCCGGCATCAACTGCCGTTTGGAGACCGGCAAGACGATTGACCTCTAACATTCCGTAGGAATACATTGAGCAGGACATATCCACCATTGTGATCGGGTTGCTCGGCACAGCGATAATCAACGGGTTCGTCCCAATACGACACTCTTTCGCCCCCCAAGGCGGCATTACGGCAATCGAGTTCGTCCAACAAATGCCGATGTAGCCCTTTTCTGCCGCTTGCCAGCCGTAGCCGCCGCCCCGCATCCAGTGGTTCGCATTTTTCAACGCCACCACACCAATGCCAAACTGATCGGCAATCGCCATTGCTCTGTCCATCATTTTTTTAGCAGTGAGATTGCCAATTCCTTGATGTGCGTCCCACTGTTCAATCGCCCCAAGGGAAAGCACTTTAGTCGGCTCGGCATCGGGGTGAATATCGCCTTTCTCTAACTGTTGAATAAAACGGGGAAAGCGGTTTACTCCGTGGGAATAGACGCCGGATTGAGTGGTGTCGGCAAACATTGTGGCACAGGCTTCCGCAATCGGTTCTGCGACATTGCGGGCTAACAGCACCCGTTTAAATTCCGCTTTTAATTCTGAATAAGACACTCGCATAACAGCCTCGCAGGGTTAATTCCAAATAATAAAACTCTATTTCATAAATTATAATTTGTATGATTTAAAGTCAATAAAAGTTAAAAAATAAAAACCGTTTATAATCAATATCTTATTTATTAACATTCAATTCTGTGAGCCAGATCTCAAAATTTTCGTAAATTGATTTCATTATATGAAATGATTTTGATTAAAATACACGAAAATTTAATGCTTGGAGAAAAAATGAAAACGGAAAAAAGTGCGGGTAATCAAAGTCTGATACGGGGATTGCGATTATTAGATCTACTCAGTAATTTTCCGAACGGCTGCCCCTTGGCAAAATTGGCGGAAATGTCGCAACTTAACAAAAGTACCACTCACCGTTTACTGCAAGGGCTGCAAAGTGAAGGCTTTATACAGCCGGCAATTTCAAACGGTAGCTATCGGCTGACGACAAAATGCTTGAGCCTCGGGCAGAAGACATTATCGTCGCTTAATATCATCAATATGGCTTCGCCTTATCTGGAAAAACTGAATTTAGCTTTGGGTGAAACGGTCAATTTTTCAAAGCGGGAGGGCGATTACGGCATTATGATTTACAAGCTCGAACCCACCACCGGAATGATGCGGACTCGTGCCTATATCGGACAACATCTCGCCCTGTATTGCTCGGCAATGGGTAAGCTCTATTTGGCGTATGAACCGGACGACAGCTATTTAGCACACTATTGGCACAGCCACCAAACGCTGATTCAACCATTAACCCATAATACGATTACCTCACAACAGGCAATGGTGCTGGAATTGGCAGAAATTCGTCAGACAGGATTTGCAATGGATCGGGAAGAAAACGAACTCGGCGTCGGCTGCATCGCCTGCCCGATATTCAGCCTAAACGGTAATGTAGAATACGCCGTTTCCGTTTCGTCCTCCATTCACCGCCTAAAACAGCTCGGCATTCAGAATGTATTAGCCGAAATGCGTTTCGCGGCGGAGGGAATTTCTAAGGAATTGGGTTGGAATAAGGGTTAAATAAAAAACAGATCATAAAAGAGAGTGGGCTAAACACTCTCTTTTCTCATATTAGCAAAAATAACGCCCAAATTAACCGCTTGATCTACGGGTTAATAAAGGCTTCACAATATTGATAATCACCGCGCTCAATAATATCAATGCAAAGCCTAACGCTTGGGTCAATAAAGGATATTCATCAAAAAATAACATCATAATAACCAATGTAATCAAGGGTGAAAATAACGTGGCATAACTCGCAAATTCAGCACTTTTTGTTTTTATCAGATAAAACCAAATAAAATAAATCAATGCACTGCCTATTACACTAATATAAAGTAAGCTCATCATTATTTTTAAATCACTCAATACGATTTTAACGGGTAAAATCCACTGTTGCCGCTCTAAAGCGAAAAGTAAAATCACACCTAAACAGAGAGCAGAAAATAAAAATTGCCAAAATAATGTCGCTTTAGATGATAGCGTCGGCTTAACCTTCTGCGCTAAAATCGTGCCAACCGCCCACACTAACGCACTCGATAAAATAATCACCTCCCCCAATGAAATAAATATCTCATTTAAGACAAAGAACACCCCTAACATACATAAAACAGCCGCTAATACCGATAAAAAATCAATCTTGCGTGCCATTAACATTAAAATCACAGAGGTAAAACAAGGCATTGTATAAATCAAAATAGTCGCATTCGTTACCGATGTATAATATAAAGCGAGGTTATTCAATGTAGGGACGAGGAGGATATTAGGCAGCGCTACCACCATCATTTTAAACATATTCTGCTTATCCATTATCGCCATACTCGCGCTTACCTCTTTGTAAAAAAGCACAAATAATATGCTACAAGATAGCACTAATGTGATAAAACGAAACGGCATAGGACCAATAGCATCAATGGCTAACTTGGAAAACGGGAAAGACGATCCCCATATCAATGCCATTATCGCTGTTAAAGAAAGACTTTTTAGCATTATGTACCCCGACTGTTACGATTTTATGAGCCAATATTGCTTATCTACATTGATTTTTCATTAAAAGCAAATTTTTTGAATAATAAAAAAGACGCCCGAAGGCGTCCTATCGTATTCACGTCATTTGCAAAAAAGTACGGAAATTTAACCGCTTGTTTAAATTTAGAGGTTTATTTTTTCTTTGCGTTAAAGACACCGATTACTGCTTTTTCAGAATGAGAATTTGGATCGGTAAGATAGCGACCTGTCACTTCAGCCGCATTTGGCCCAAAGAACCCCCCCGTTAGGTTTATTCCATTACTGTGTTTTCCTTCAAAATAGTTACCCTTAATATTTGCACCAATTTCTACTTCTGCAAAACCTTTTTGAGGTGATGAAATTTTTCCTGTAATTGATTTGTCATCAAAGTTTGCCACGAGGCTAATATCACCTCTTTCAAAATTAATACCATTTGGTACACTAGTACCATGAAAAGCGACCCCATGATAATTTATAATACCAGACACGGGCATATCTTTAGTTGGACTTCTACCTTGCGCTACAACAAAAACTTCTGGACTTTTTTCATTAACATAACCAGAAACTGTATAAAGATATTTTTGGGCTAATCTTGTCATATTACTCGACTTTATCTCGATGCTTGATCCCATTCCCTCAGGCAGTACCGGAATAAACTCACCACTCTCTAGCCTAACAAAATTAAAAGTTGCTTCAGACTTGTCATTCCAAGCATCTATAATTTTAATGTGTTCGTCTTTAGAATGGAACTCTGATGATGACATAGGATAGTTCTTTTCATAAATATTACCTATCTTCTTATCAATAGAACCATATTTTGGCTGACTATCATTTACGACTGGAGGAGTTACCTCTGATGGCTTAGCATTATTTTCTGCTACCGGAGGAGTTAGTTCTGGTGGTGTAGAATTATTAACAGATTCTGGTTTTGATGATGAACTAGAACTACCGCTTCCGCAAGCGGTTATAACCAAACTGGTTAACATAGTGATGCTAATTGATAAAAGTTTTTTCATAGTTTCTCCAAAGATCACACAGCAAATAAGCTGTGATTAGTCTAAACTTTTTAATATTAAACCGCAATATATTTAACCCCCTATAAAAATAGGGAGTAAAGTAAATTTATACCAAATTTATTAGTTTTACCAATATTTCTCAATCTCGGCACGGATAGCTTCCGCTGTTTGCTTGCCTTTTTCACTGACTAACGCACGCCCTGCGATA
The DNA here is from genome assembly GCF_001038205.1 of Muribacter muris. Classification (GTDB taxonomy): domain Bacteria; phylum Pseudomonadota; class Gammaproteobacteria; order Enterobacterales; family Pasteurellaceae; genus Muribacter; species Muribacter muris. The sequence goes on from NZ_JWIZ01000028.1 coordinate 20,085, forward strand.
AAGGCTTTGGCGTTTTTGATCTCTTTAAAGAGGTGAATTTCTTCCGGTACGATACCGCCGGTAATGGACAGTTCTAAACCTAATGCAGAAAGTTGTTTCATCAATTCCACATCTTCGCTTGTCCAGCCTTTGCCAGCTAATTCGGCATCACGGGAGCGGTGGTAAATCGCTTGTTTTACTCCTAATTCCACCCACTCTTTTGCGTCTTTTTCAACGCTCCAGTTACCGTAAATTTCGATCTGAATTTCTTTTTTTACTTTTAATTCAGGGTGAGCGGCGTTAAATTCGTCCGCCACTTTTTTGCAAGCCGCTTTAGTTGCAGGATGAGCTGCGGCAGAGACGGTGAGCCAATCTGCGCCCGCTTCAAACGCCATTTTAGCCAGAATTGCACCGCCGTCCGTGGTTTTTAAATCGCAAACTAAAATATGGTTGGGGTGTAATGCTCTAAGAGTGGACACCGCTTTCATTCCTTCCGCACAAGCCAGGATTGTGCCGCACTCAATAATATCGACCACCGATTCCGCCTGTTTGGCATCGGCAACCGCTTTTTCAAGGGTTAAAGAATCAAGGGCAATTTGGAGTAAAGGTTTAGACATAGTATGTTCCTTTTGATTGGGTGTTGAATGTCCCCTTTTTCATCAAGGGGAAATTGGTTTTGAGTCAATTCAACACGGATATAACGTCGTTATAAGGATTCAAGCATTGAGCAATGTTTCCATTGTTCAATCCCCTCTCATTTCAAAGAGGGGAGAGGCGATTAATTCAATGCCGCATCAATCACCGCATACACCTCTTCGGCGGTGGTGCAACGGCGGATTTTGTCGAGATCGACACCCGTATCGCTATCCGGATCGTCAAGCACTTGGGTGATTTCCATTAGCCCTTGCATATGTTGATCGGAATCGCTGCCAGCGAGGGTGAGCATCACATAAATCGGGTCGTCCTCGCCCTCAAAATAGACCGGCTCTTTGAACGTAACCAGTGCAAACGAGGTGCGTACTACCCCTTCTTCCGGACGGGCGTGCGGCATTGCCAGCCCCGGCGCAAGAATGATGTAAGGCCCCATTTCCTCGATTTTACTGACGATATTGTGGTAATACTCCGGTTTAATCGTGCCGGCTTTTTCCAGCAAATCCGTGCCGAGTTTAATCGCCGCTTTCCAATCCGCCGCCTGCTGATTTAACAAAATTGAATTGTTTTCGATAAGTGATTGTTTTAAGTTCATACCTTTTTCCTTATAAAAAGGCGGTCGATTTTGTTAAAAAATCCGTTCAACCGACCGCTTGTTAGATTATGATTTTGCTTGGAATTGATCAATCAAGGCAACCAGCTCGTCCCCAAAGGAGTTCGGGTTCAACATATTTTGTACCCCCAGTACATATTTGCCTTCGCCGACTTGGATTTCGTCCGCCAAGTGCCGTGAGGAGACGATAATATCCACGCTGTCCAATTTACCTTTGTAATCGGTAACGGCACAAGAGTCCATCACATTCGGAATACCCCGTTTATCAAGATAGCCTTTGATCTTCATTTTCATCATCATTGATGAACCTTGACCCGAACCGCACACCGCTAGAATACGGATTGGTTTCACCTCGCCTGTCGTTGATGATGCTTCGCTCTGTGCTGTTGCACCACAGCAAGCGGTCGCTTTCGGCTCATTTTTTGCAACCGGTTCAGGCTCGCTTTCGACACCGTAGCCGTCCATTTGCTCAAGGGTTTTACCCGCCGCCGCGGCTGCTGCTTCATCGGCACGCAATTTGCGGGAGGCAAACGCCATATACACTACAGCTAAAGCTAAAATCACAAAGAAGAAGAACGGAATGCTCACAATCCCTTGTAAGACAGGCGGGAAGAATAACGCCCAGTCCGCCATTCCCATCCAACCGTTAAAGGTCGTACCTTGGCTGGAGAGCAACTGAATCACCCACGCCGATCCTAACACTTCGATAATCCCCATCACAAAGCAGATTTTCATTACCGCTTTCCAACCGCCGAAGTGGTTCGCAAAGACCCCGATAGTCGCATTAGAGAAGAACATTGGGATAAAGCCCGGAATAATCAGCACTGGCGCGCCGCCAAACAAGAGAACGCCGACCGCTACAAACTGCCCGATTGCCCCCCACATAAAGCCGAACACCATTGCATTTGGTGAGAAGGCGTAAATCGCTGCACAGTCAATCGCTAATACCGCATTTGGAATCACCCGTTCGGAAATGCCTTTAAAGGCTTCGGATAATTCTGCCACGAACATCCGCACCCCGATCACGATCACCTGAATTGCCACCGCAAATTTCAAGCCGGTTTCAAAAATGTAGATCGCCCAATGGGTTTTTCCCGCCATTGTTTGCAAATTCTCCAGCCCGAACGAGAGCAAGATAATGCCGAAGAAGACGGTCATCACCAACACGGTTGCCGAAATACTGTCGTGGAAAATATGTAACCACTTCGGTAATTTCATATGATCGACACTATCTTCTTTATTTCCTAATTTCGGCGCAAGTTTTACCGCAATCCAAGAGGCGATTTGTTGCTGATGCCCGATGGAAAAGCCCGCCCCGCCGGTAACCGATTGGGTCGGTTTATACATAATGTTAGAGGAGATCCCCCAATAGAGCGCCATAATCACGGCGGTATAAATGATGGTTTCCATCATTGATGCACCGATGATCATATAGAAAACCGCTACCAAACCGGCTTGTTGGAACATAATATGCCCTGTCAGCATAATGGTACGGATACCGGTAAAGCGTCTAAAAACAACCAACAGAATATTTAACGCTAATGCCAACAATACCGCATAGCCGACCCAAGCGTAATTATCCCCCATTGTCTGAATGGTCGCTTGCATACTGGTGTAAGGGTCGATGACCGCACCGGTTAAACCGTGGTATTCGGACAATTTTTCGATGATCGGCTTAAAGCCTTTCACCAATTCGCCCGCTCCGACGCTAACCAACATAAAGCCGACAATCGTTTTGATTGTGCCTTTAATGACCGTCGTCGCATCTTTTTTTAATAGAATGTAGCCGATACAGGCGACAATCCCCAATAACAATGGCGCTTTATTTAGCACCTGATCTCTAAAACCGATAAACAGTTCTAATAACATTTCCATAACAGAACCTCTGCTAATTGTACTTAAATGATAGATGATCGGTATCCACCACCCACCTAATAGTGCGCCCCATACCGCCTAGAGCGACTTTCCGCATAATGATAGCAATTATTGATGAACAAAAAAGATTATTTTTGATTATTTGTGAGCAACTTCACAAAATAAAGTTATCACCCTACAATTATGTTAAAATTTTGTTGATTTTGTGTATGTGTTGTGAAAAACTGCGTTTAAACCTATTAAAGTTCAAATTCTCCACAACATATTCACCCTATTTTAGAGAAGCACCTCATTATGATTATCACAGAATATAATTAAAAAATAAATTTATATAACAAAAACAAATATATTTAAGCACACACATTTTGCTGATTGCGTTAATCTCTTAATAAAATAGGAAGATAAAATGCTAAAAATAAACAAAAATAACGGCTATTTATTTTTATCCCTACTATTAGGCAGTTTTAGTGATGAAGCCGCCCAAATGATATTTGCGCTAAACCTCAGTAATGCGGAACAAATTTATATCACTTCTTTATTACTTATTTTGGGTATGGTAGGCGGCATTATTGCGAATACGCTCTTTAGTCAAATATCTCAAAAGCTCGGCATAAAAAAGATTATTTTTATCTGTTTAATGCTTGAGTCTTTATTAATTGTTTTATCCTCGTTTATTTATTCCCAAATACTCTATCTCTTCATTGCTTTTTCACTAGGGTTACTTGGCGGAATGTTATGGTCTGCCGTATTGATAATGGTTCCATTGATTACACAAAATGAAGAAGAACTCAATACCGTTAATAAATATACTCATCTTATTCGAAATATGGGATTTATGATCGGCCCGATAATTGGGGGATTTATATCATCATTTTCCGATCACCAAATCGCCTTGTTTTTAGTCGGGCTTTCGACATTTTTAGCTTCGTTGGTGATGGTAAAGGTCTCTTTACACTCATCGGTTCAACAGCAACCAAATATCTCGAAAAAAGCCATAAATGGATTTCATTCCATTTATTATTTATTGTTAGAGAGAAAGATTAGATGTGTGCTTTTACCTCTTATATTCACGATTATTTCGATTTCAACACTTTCCGTGCTTATTATTGTGTATATGATTGACATAATTAAGCTAGACGCTGAAAAATATGGTTTATATTCCGCACTGTTTAGCTTATCGTTAGCCGTCTCACCGCTTATCTTAACAAAACCTATATCAAAGTTGGGAGAAGCCTGCGGAGCTTGTATTTCAGCGACATTTATCGGTGTAGGGTTGTGTATGTTAAGCATAACGGAAAATTATATTCTACTGTTATGCTGGGGAATATTTACCGCTGCGTTTAACGGAACGCAAAATACCATTATGTCCGCCTTTATGCTAAAAAATATTGCAATAGAGCATCGAGAAAACTATATGCCTGCCTATGGGTTGATTTTACAAATATCTGTTTTCATAGGCTTCCTGCTCTCGATGTTTGTTTCCTCTCAGCAGATACATACAACCTTTATTTTACTTGGTACACTGACTGTTACTGCCGGACTGTTAGGGGCTTATGTGAACTATCAACCCGCTACCCAAAATTGATCGATCCACTCTGTTTTTAAAACAGGATACTCAAACCTATAGAAAATTAGAGTTAGATCACAAAATCAAAAAAAATCATTTTACAAACACAAATGATTAGATATGATTACTTTTGATTATTTTATTCAAATTCGCTAACCCTAAATCAAGGAGTTCATAATGAGCAAAATTCAAGAAATTACCCGTGAAAGCTGGATTTTATCGACCTTTCCAGAGTGGGGAACTTGGTTAAACGAAGAAATTGAAAACGAAGTCGTGCCTGAAGGCAACTTTGCAATGTGGTGGCTCGGTTGTGTAGGCGTATGGATCAAAACCCCAGCAGGTGCCAACATTTGTATGGATTTGTGGTGTGGTCGTGGTAAAAGCACAAAAAAAGTAAAAGATATGGTGCGTGGACACCAAATGGCAAATATGGCAGGTGTGCGTAAATTACAACCAAACCTGCGTGCGCAGCCAATGGTGCTTGATCCGTTTGCGATCAACGAAGTGGACTTTATTTTAGCTTCCCACTATCACAGCGATCACATTGACGTGAACGTAGCCGCTGCCATCGTCAATAACCCGAAACTTGACCACGTTAAATTTGTCGGCCCGTGGCACTGTGCGGAATTATGGAAAAAATGGGGTGTGCCGGAAGAACGTATCATTATTGTGAAACCGGGCGACGTGGTGAAATTAAAAGATGTCGAAATTCACGCACTAGACTCTTTCGACCGCACCTGCTTAGTCACCTTGCCGGTGGAAGGTGCAGAAGCACAAGGCGGCGAGTTAGCCGGTCTTTGCCCGTCTGATGAAGAAATGGGGCGTAAAGCGGTCAATTACGTGTTCAAAACACCGGGCGGCACGATTTACCACGGCGCAGATTCCCACTACTCCATTCAATTTGCCAAACACGGCAAACAATTTGATATTGACGTGGCATTGAACAACTACGGCGAAAACCCGGTCGGTATTGCCGATAAAATGACCTCTATCGATCTACTCCGAATGGCAGAATGTTTGCGCGCCAAAGTGATTATCCCGGTGCACCACGATATTTGGACAAACTTTATGGCAAGCACACAAGAAATCATCGAATTGTGGCGGATGCGTAAAGATCGCTTGCAATATCAGTTCCATCCGTTTATTTGGGAAGTAGGCGGCAAATACGTTTACCCACGAGACAAAGATTTAATTGAATACCACCACCCGCGTGGCTTTGATGATTGCTTCGAGCAAGAACCGAATATTCAATTCAAATCAATGTTATAGCAAAAAAAGCCACTTTCACCCTTGAAGGTGGCTTCAACTTTGTTCATTATTATTAAAAACGGATCAGATAGGACAAGGATAAATAATGAACGAAAATTATCGTCATCGACAATTATTGAACGCACTGGAAGAACATAAACAACTTTCCACTAACCAAATCATCGCCCTACTCAATGTGTCGCCGGCAACGGCTCGGCGAGACATCAAGAAGCTGGACGAACAGGGCAGGTTAAAAAAAGTACGTAACGGGGCGGAATCGCTGAATAAGCCGGACGAAAAACTGCCCCGCAACATCAATAATCTCGATGAAAAACGGCGTATCGCTCAAGCAGCGCGGCAACTTTGCCAAGACGGCGACAGCGTGATTTTAACCTGTGGTTCGACAATGCGAATGCTCGGCGGCTTTTTGTGCGGCAGAAAATTGCAAATTATTACCAACTTCTTACCGCTTGCAAACGATTTAATCGAAAACTATCACGAAGATTTGGTGATTATGGGCGGGCAATACAACCGTAATAAAGCGATTACGTTATCGCTCAACCAAAATGAAAGCCCCTACGCCGCCAATATTATGTTTACCAGCGGCAAAGGTTTTACAACGGAGGGGCTATACAAAACAGATATGATCATCGCCAATTCCGAGCAACGCCTGTCCGCGAAAGCCAGCAAATATGTGGTGCTACTCGACAGTACCAAACTCGGTCAGCAGGTCGGAATGTTGTTCACGAAACTGGCGGATATTGATCTGCTGATTACCGGCAAAGAGGCAGATCCCGTCCTCATTCAAGCCCTGAAGGCCAAAGGCTTGGCAGTAATACTTGCCTGACAAGCGGTCGGTTGAGGGCGAAGATTTGCAAAAACGGGACACTACGGTGTCCGACAACACAGTTGGCGTACCCAATACGCCCACCATTAAACAGATTAGGAGTGTCCTGTGAGAAAACATAAACTCGGCATCTACGAAAAAGCCCTCCCAAAACAGATTAGCTGGCAAGATCGCCTCTCGATTGCCAAAGCCTGCGGCTTTGATTTTGTCGAAATTTCTATTGATGAAACGGACGAGCGCCTCGCCCGTTTAGACTGGAGCAAAAAAGAACGCTTGGCATTAGTGAAAGCGATCGTCAATACCGGCGTTACCATTCCGTCAATGTGCCTGTCCGGTCATCGTCGCTTCCCGTTCGGCAGCCGTGATGAAGCTACCCGCCGAAAAGCCTACGACATTATGGAAAAAGCGATTCAGTTTGCAGTGGATACCGGCATTCGCACCATTCAACTGGCAGGCTACGATGTCTATTACGAAGAGCAAGACGAAGGCACGATTGAACGTTTTCAACAGGGCTTGGAATGGGCAGTCGAACGCGCAGCAAGCCACCAAGTTACCCTTGCCGTTGAAATTATGGATACCCAATTTATGAGCTCAATCTCCCGTTGGAAAAAGTGGGACGAGATCATCAAATCGCCGTGGTTTACCGTCTATCCCGATCTCGGCAACCTCTCGGCGTGGAATGATAACGTTGCTGAAGAGTTAAAACTAGGCATTGATAAAATTTCCGCCATTCACTTAAAAGACACTTATAAAGTAACCGAGAGCTGTGCAGGACAATTCCGTGATGTGCCGTTCGGTGAGGGTTGCGTGGATTTCGTCCACTGCTTCAAAACCTTAGCCGAGCTTAACTACCGCGGGGCTTTTTTAATTGAAATGTGGACGGAAAAAGCCGACGAGCCGATTGCAGAAATTATTCAGGCACGCCGTTGGATTGAACAAAAAATGCAAGAAGGAGGTTTCCAATGCTAAAAGAGCTAAGAGAAAGAGTGCTAAAAGCCAATCTTGAGTTACCCAAATATAAATTGGTTACATTCACGTGGGGCAATGTGAGCGAGATTGACCGTGAAAGCGGTTTAGTGGCAATTAAGCCGTCCGGTGTGGATTACGATGTAATGACCGCCGACGATATTGTGATTGTCGATCTCAACGGCAATCGGGTTTGGGGCGACAAAAAGCCTTCATCAGACACCCCTACCCATTTGGAACTCTACCGCCAATTCAGCGACATCGGCGGCGTGGTGCATACCCATTCCCGCCACGCAACCGCTTGGGCGCAAGCCGGCGAAGACATTCTCGCCCTCGGCACAACCCAAGGCGATTATTTCTACGGTTCAGTGCCTTGCACCCGCCGAATGACCCCCGATGAAATCGCCGGTGAATACGAGCTTGAAACCGGCAAAGTGATTGTCGAAACCTTCCGCAAACGCCATATCGAACCGAAAACCGTGCCGGGTGTGTTAGTTCACTCCCACGGGCCTTTCACTTGGGGCAAAGATGCGTTTGATGCGGTACATAATTCCGTCGTGCTGGAAGAAGTGGCGTATATGAATTTCGTCAGTCACCAAATCCGCCCGAATATCGGCTCAATGCAACAAGAGTTGCTTGACAAACACTACCTGCGCAAACACGGCAAAAATGCGTATTATGGGCAGTAAAGATTAAGGCGGTATTTACCGCCTTTTTATTAAGCACTTCACCATAAATGCCCGCATCATTGTTTTTATCGGCGGAACGAAACAACGATCCAAATAGCAATCGGGGCGTAAAACCACTTACTCCTTCTCTATTACCGCTTCCGTTGTTCCAGTAGCCACATCATCACCTCAGGGCTATTAAAAACAGCATCCCAAGTATTATGCGGATTATGATGAATAATGCCGTTATCCCCTGCCTGCGTTGCGCTAAACTCGGTATATTTCACAAAAGGGGCTTGCAACTGCTCGGCTAAAATTCGGTAATTTATCCGAGAGCCTTTTACCGGTGAAATGCTATCCTCTTTGCTATGAAAAAACCAAATCGGCATATTTCTCAATACCATAAGATTATCCTTATTTGCATTACCGTCTATCCATTCCAGTGAAGATGCTTCTCGCCCACTCATCAGTAATGCACCGGCAAACCAATCCGGTCGTTTTAACAGCAGATTAAGACCACCTTCCGCCCCTCGAGACAATCCAATAATATAAATGCGATTTTTATCAATATTGCCGTGCTCCTGAACTGTTTTCTCAATCATTTTAACTAATAAATCAATCCGATTTGGCGTTTGCCAATGAATACCGCGCCCCTGATCAAAAGAATCGAAAACGGCAGAATATTGGGGAGCAAGTACAAAGCCTTCTTCATATTGCAACGTTGAGATTGCCCCCTTGCTGGATAACAGTTGAGCAAGATTATCTGAACCGACCTGTCCCGAGCCGTGTAGAAATATGGTTAGCGGGTAATTTTTCTGCTTGTCCCTCGGTTTGTTAATGATCATGCAAAAATGCGCCAGGCTGATGCAGTAAGATCATCGAAAAGTGATCCACTGCATCTTTTGATAAACTCCTTGTTATTTAAACAGG
>NZ_JWIZ01000029.1 GCF_001038205.1 Muribacter muris
TGTTCGTACTATTATCACCCGTGTGAATATTCATTCCGCCGGTTGATGTCTCTACCATCGCTTTGCAATAAGGGGCTGGCGTATCACAACTATATGCCCAAGCCGACCCCGCAAATAGACCGGATATAATTAGGGTAAAGTATTTTTTCATTCTGACTTACTGGCATTTTGCCGTGCCGAGATTGATCCATTCACCGGTTTTACGGAGTTTATCAATATCAATTACACGGACTAAAACGTCTTTCCCTGTAAAGCCGTTTTCGGCTAATACAAGGCAAACGTATTGGGCGTAGCCGTCTCGCTTTGTACCGTCATCTTTTACCCCGACTTTAAATACAAAGTCTGATGTCCAAACTGCGTCTTTAACCTTCGGTTCTTCATCGCTTAAAAAGATTTGTTTTACTTTTTCACGGTTTGTGTCCAAATCATCTGCCATTGCCGGAAAGGCAAAAAGCGTTAGGCTGAGTAAAGTAAGTAGTTTTTTCATTTTATTCCTCCACGCTAAAATCGACCGGTTTCCATTCGACTTTTTTAAAAGTTAAATAGCTTAACCCGCCCATATTTTTGAAGACTTTTAATTGAAGAGTAATATCACCAACATTGCTCGTAATTTCTACGATGTCTTTTTTCTTCATCTGTTTCCCAGCTTTTTCAACCATTTTATTGATTTCTTTAAATGTTTTATCTGGGTTTGGCATAACGAAGCTACTTACTCCAAAACCTGCAACAGTATCTATAATAATTTTAGGTTCACTGACCATTCCGAATTGTAAGGATAAGGACTCTACATTATTTTGACTGTTTCCTATGCCCTCAATCATTACAATTTTACTTAATTTAATATCGTAGGCTTTTTTGCCGTTTGTTAAATCACGGGGTTCAATAGAGGTGATTATGTCAGCCATTGCTAATCGTTCTTGGATAATTTTCATATCAATGTTTAGCGGAATAATCACTTCTTGTTTAGGTATATCTATTTTACCTGTGCTTAATGCTTTGAAAATAAAATCACTATATTTGTTATTATTAAATTTACTTGCTAATTTAGAAGGGGATAAACCGATAATGTTATATTTTTCTTGTTCATTGAAATTAACAAGTTGATCAAACGATTTAGCAGGACTGAAGTTTTGTAATACAGTTAATGCCCTTTCTCGTGTAATTTTAATTTTGCGATTAAATTTTTTATGTAGTGGTTTTTCGGTTTTTATATCTACCGGCAACATTTCTAATATGAACTCATTAATATTAGTATGAGTAAATATTTTATAAATAGCAGAGATAAATTCTTGTTCAATCATTTGAACTGTATCTTTATCATCTTCTAATTTAAAAATATTAGGGTTTAGCTGAATATGTAATGGGTTTTCAGAAATAACTTTAATATTATTATCTTCTTTATCATATGACGAAAATGCAACGAACATATCAGGCACATTATTAAAAATAACAGTGCCTTTTTCATTTTTTGTAAATGCAATATTCTCAATCACACTTTCAGGTTGGGCTGCTTGAATTTTAGGTTCTTCAACAGTTACTGTTTGAGTTTGATCGCTTGATGTAGTTTGTTGTGTGGTTTCATCATCACAACCGACTAGAAGTAAGCCCAATATTGAAAGTGTGAGTAACTTTTTCATTGGCAATTTCCTTTTAACTAAGATTTAGATTTATTTATACCAATCACAGTGCCTACGGCATCACCGTGAAAGACTTGATTATTATTCTGCCCATTTCCGCTTGCGGTTTGGATCACTTCAGCACTTTTGGATTCCCAAAGTGAGTTGAAATCACCTTTTACTAGCCCAGCTTCCAACATCGTCATATATGTAATAGCACTTGTTTTTTGTCCTTCCTCTTTTAATTTATTAAAAGCAAGTAAAGCAACTCGTTCTAGAGCATCTAGTTGTTCTTTAGAACGTTCTCCTGTAAATAAATAATTGATATCACCACCAATTCGAGCAAAGGAAAGAAGAAAATCTGAATTAGCAGCTCTTTCTCCTTTTTCATAATGGTTGTAAGTCCGCTTAGAAATTCCACAAGCATTAGCCATTTCTTCTTGGGTAAAACCTAGACGAATACGCTCATTTTTCAAAAAATCAGAAAATTGCAACATTATTCAATATTTCCTATTGCAAGTTGCACTATTGTGCAATAAAATAATCTCAAACAAAATAAAACCGATCAAAATGGATCGTTTTTAGAAAATGAGCTAACGATAGCAATAAATACAAGGGGTGTCTAGATGGCAAAAAGTGATCTTGCTCACAAATCAGGAAGAAAAATCCGTCCTACTCGTGAGGTGTCTGTGGCGTTTCATATGACATTAAATGTTGAAGAAGGGGAGGCTTTCGAGAAAGAGCGTGAGCGTTTAGGGTTAGCAACAAAAGCAGCGTTAGGTCGAGTGTTAATCCGCAAAGCCCTAGGGCTGTCGGAGTAGGGGGAGTATGCGAGAGCAAAATCAAAAATGCCCTGACTGTGCAGGGCAATGTAAATCTAGCGGTGGGTGTCCACAACCTGTTGTGCTAATTGCCGGCAATGCTGTGCTTGTGCTACCGAATCAATCATCTGCTGAATATATTGGCGACCTTGTTCGTCATCTTCACTTAGCGTCTGAAAAAGAGTCTGTAATTTCTGCTGCTGTTGGGCAAGCAATTGCTCAAGCAAAGGAAAAGAAAGGTGAGTCGGCACGCTTTGCATTAAGAGATTGAGGATAATATGGAAAAACAAAATCAAAAATGCCCTGCGTGTGCAGGGCAAGGGGAAATTAAGAGCGGGTTGGAAACAACAGGGCTTCCACATCGGTTGCCGCCTGTTGAAGTGCCGAAT
>NZ_JWIZ01000003.1 GCF_001038205.1 Muribacter muris
ATCAAATTATTTCAATAGGTTAAAATCCGGACACACGCAGTGTGTCCCTACGAGTGAACAAAAAAACAACTTTGTGCAACTGCTACATAATATTGCAAAAATGCTAAAATATTTCCACCTTTTACTCATTTACTCATTTACTCATTTACTCATTTACTCATTTACTCATTAAAATAAGGAAACATTATGCTTACCAACTACGAAGAGACAATTTTCAGTAAAATTATCCGCAAAGAAATTCCGGCGGCGATTGTCTATCAAGACGATCTGGTTACCGCCTTTCGTGATATCGCTCCGCAGGCGAAAACCCATATTTTGATTGTGCCGAACAAATTTATCCCGACCGTCAATCACGTTAGCGAAGAAGATGAGCCGGCATTGGGGCGTTTGTTCACCGTGGCGGCAAAAATCGCCAAGCAAGAGGGCATTGATGAAAGCGGCTACCGTTTGATTATGAATTGTAACCAGCACGGCGGGCAGGAAGTGTTCCATATTCATATGCACTTGGTTGGGGGCGAACCGCTAGGCAAAATGTTGGCGAAATAAGATGGCAAGCCGTTTTTTTCTAATTGCATTTTGCTCACTGCTTTTAACCGCTTGCGGCAGTTCTCCCGTCAGCTATTTGCCGAGCGGGAAGCAGCCGATCGTCAATATTGAGGCACACATTCACGAACGGATTGAGGTGGACGCCCGCAGCGAGCGGTTACAGGTTAAAAACCTTACCCAAGCCGACTTGGCGGTATTCTACAAATTATTTTGGTATGACAAACAGGGCGTTACCCAAACCACAGCGGAGCGTCAGCCGTGGCAGTCGCTATGGCTGCTTCCTCAACAGAGTACAGCCTTGCCCCTGAAAAAACCTACCGAGGAAAGTGTGAATTACCGCATCTATCTGCGTGGGCAGAGGTAATGCCGCTGGATTGGCTGACGCAGACTCGGCGACAAGCGGTACGTTCTGTCGAAAATTTGCCGGGATTGACCGCTTGTAGTCAAAGGGTAGAGCTGACAAACGGCGAACGTTATGTGCTGCGTCATCAAACTTCACGGGCGAATCGTTGCGGGATAGACTATCGCCAAGAAGCCCACCTGCTTTCGCAGATTGCCCCGCTCGGTTTCAGCCCCAAGCCGCTCTATCATACGGAGAAGGCCAGCCTACTCAGTTGGATTGAGGGACAAACGGCAACTGAATTTAGTCCGACGTTACTCAAAATGTTGGCGTGCCGTTTGGCAACCTTGCATACTTTTGACGTGCAGGCGGAAAAGGGTAGCGAAGCACTTATGCCCTTTGATCTTGCCCAACGTTGTCAATTTTTTTGGCAACAGTTAGCCCCTGATGTGCGGCAAAAACTCCCTTTTTCACCACCTTTCCCGACCATTTCACCGTTTAAGCGGGCGATTTGTCATCACGATCTGCATTTGCAAAATATCGTACTTAACCACGGCGAACTCTTTCTGATTGATTGGGAATATGCCGCCCTCTCCGATCCGGCACTGGATATTGCTTTATTTTTTGCCGCTAACCCGCTCAATATAACACAGCAAGCGGTTTTTTTACGGCACTATTTTGCAAAAACCGGCTTTGAACCGACCGCTTTCCGTCTCAAAATGGCACAATATGCGCAGGAAGTGCCGAAATTAAGCCAATTATGGTTTTTGTTGTAGCCAGACAGACATAAAATCGCTATACTTCGCCCACTTAAAAAATTTATGTTGATTTTTTAGACGAAATTGTTTAAAAAATGTAAACAAACTACACTTAGTGAGAGGTAAAAAGAATTGATCAAATCAGGTCGTGCATTGTTTGCGAAATTGATGGCACTCGCCGTTGCATTTAGCGCAATGAGTGTGCAGGCAGCGGAAAAACTGTATGTCTATAACTGGACGGAGTATGTGCCGTCTTCATTGTTGGAAAAATTTACCAAGGAAACCGGCATTGAGGTGATTTATTCCACCTTTGAAAGTAATGAGGAAATGTATTCCAAACTGAAATTAACTGATGGTGCGAGCTACGATTTAGTGTTTCCGTCTAGCTATTACGTCGGCAAAATGGCAAAAGAGGGAATGTTGGCGGAAATTGACAAAAGCCAACTCACTCAGTTTGAGAATGTCAGTAAAGCCTTGATGGGCAAGCCGTTTGATCCGGAAAACAAATTCTCGCTCCCTTATGTGTACGGACTGACCGGCATCGGCGTGAACAGTGCGGAGATCGACCCTAACCAGCTAACGAGCTGGGCGGATCTCTGGAAACCCGAATTTAAAGGCAAAGTCTTGCTGATGAACGATGCCCGTGAAGTGTTCCATATTGCTCACCTACTAAACGGCACGTCGCCGAACAGCGAAGATGAAGCGGAGATTAAAGCGGCTTATGAGCGTTTAACCCAGTTAGTGCCGAATGTGCTGGTATTTAATTCCGACTCGCCTGAAATGCCTTATTTGCAAGGGGAAGTAGCGGTTGGAATGCAGTGGACTGGCTCGGCACACCGGGCGAAAAGCGAAAATCCTGATCTCAAATTTATTTTCCCGAAAGAAGGGGCGGTGATTTGGATGGATAACTACGCAATTCCTAAAAATGCCAAAAATAAAGCGGCGGCACATAAATTTATTGACTTCTTATTGCGTCCTGAAAGTGCCAAAGAGGTGATTGAAACAATGGGTTTTTCAATGCCGAATGAAAATGTGAAAGCCTTGCTGTCCGAAGAAATGGTGAATGACCCTTTGATTTTCCCGCCGCTTGATGAGATCGAGAAAGGCATTTTGCAAAGTGATGTCGGCGAGGCTGTCGATATTTATGAAAAATATTGGAATTTACTAAGAACCAACAACAACCGTTAGGAGGCTAAAATGTCAACACACAACTTAACTACAGCAAACCCGGGTCCACTTGGTTTATGCGGTTTCGCACTGACGACTTGGTTACTGAGCTTAATCAATAACGGCACATTTGGCGGCGAAAATGTCGGCTTGGTGCTAGCGATGGGCTTTGCCTTTGGCGGTACGGCACAGATGATTGCGGGAATGTTTGAATTTTCAAAAGGCAACAGCTTTGGCTTTACTGCATTTATCAGCTACGGCGCATTTTGGTGGTCGTTTGCGTTATTCAAGGTCTTTTTTGCAGCAAGTGTATCGGCGGAATTTGTCGGCTGGTACTTGGTTGCGTGGGGGACGTTCACCCTAATGATGTTTATCGGCACTTTAGCTAAGGCTCGTGCGTTACAAGCGATTTTCTTGGCATTAACCATCACTTTCTACCTGTTGGCAGCCGGTGATTTTACCCATAATGCCACCCTTACCCATATCGGCGGTAACTTCGGCTTATTAACCGCATTATTAGCGTTCTATTTAGCGGCAGCGGAAATTATCAACGAAAGTTTCGGTCGTACCGTATTGCCGATTGGCGCGCCAAAAGCCTAATTGCAAGCGGTCGGATTAGCCGAAAAGATTGCACTTTAGCAACGCTTTAGTGATGAACGCCACTCTGGTGTTGGTGAAAACAGATTGAAATGATTTTACTAATAGCCTGTGTGGTTGTTCCTCAAAGTTAAAGCATCAATGTTATGCAACGGCTATTCAATATTGAAAACCCATCGTAGAAACGATGGGTTTTATATTTTTCTTCGATTGTTTGCAAAGAAATAATGCAATATATTAAGGAGCATATTTAGCAATATTATGTACCAGTTGCACAAAGTTGTTTTTTATTCGCTCGTAGGGACACACGCAGTGTGTCCGGATTTTAACCTATTGAAATAATTTGATTTTTATAAAGGACACACGCAATGTGTCCCTAATTCTGTTAAAATGTCTATTTTTGTGCATTTGCTACATAATACTGCACTTTAGATTGAGGCGGGCTATATCTGACTACGCTTAGCCCCCCTTCAACCATACCGATTATTTTTTCAATAATCTTTGGCTATTGAGCACCACCGTAACCGAAGAGAGAGCCATTGCTGCTGCGGCAATCATCGGATTAAGCAACCAGCCGGTAACGGGATAAAGCACGCCGGCAGCTAACGGAATGCTGATCGCATTGTACACAAATGCACCAAACAGACTTTGTTTCATATTGGCTAACACCTGTTTGGAGAACGGCAAAACGGCGGCTAACGGCTGAAGCCCGCTTTGCATCAGGGATAGATCGGCGGTTTCCACGGCAATTTCACTGCCGTGATACATCGCAATGCCGACATTAGCTTGGGCGAGAGCAGGGCTATCGTTGATGCCATCACCGATCATTGCTACCTTTCTCCTCTCTGCTTGTAAACCTTGAATATGTACAGCTTTTTGTTCCGGCAGTACCTCGGCAATCACCTGTTCAATTCCCAGCTGCGAAGCGTAATATTCCGCGGTTTGTTGGCGATCACCCGTGAGCATCAGACATTGATAGCCTTGGGCGTGAAATTGGGCGATCACTTGCTTGGCTTCTGGGCGGAGCTGATCGGCTAAATAAAAAACGCCGAGAGTGCGGTTATCCACCGCGATAAACACTTGCGTGCCAACCGATTTTGAGTGAATGAGTTGCTGTTGCTCGGTGTCGGTGAGTGTCTCTCGGAATAAGGCAAAATGCCGATTACCGATTTGAACGTTGGCAGTGCCGTTATCTGCCATAATCCCTTGCCCTTTCACGATTTGAATATTGTTCAGCGTGCAAGCGGTGTGTTGTGTGCAAAATGTTACAATGGCTTTGGCTATCGGGTGAGATGCGTGCTGCTCAAGGCTTTTGGCAAGGCGGAGTAATTCATCTCGATCCGCATTGTTAAAGGTGTCAAAGCGGCTGACCTGCATTTCACCGGTGGTGAGCGTCCCTGTTTTATCGAACACGAGGGTATCGACTTCACTGCCGGCTTGTAACGCCTCAATGTTGCGGACTAACACCCCCAATTCTGCGGCACGGGCAACGCCGGCAATGGTGGAAAGGGGGATCGCCAGTCCTAAAGCACAGGGGCAGGCTATAATCAGCACGGTGGTGAAAACAGACAGGGCAAAATCAAACTCTTTGCCGAGTAGCAGCCAAATAGCCGCACTGATTACGGCAAGGCTGACGACAACCGGCACAAAAACCGCGGCGACTTTATCGACCCACTGGGCAAGCGGCGGTTTACTGGACTGGGCGTGGCGAACCGCGTGAATAATGCGGGCAAGGGCGGTTTGTGCGCCGACTTGCTCGGCAATGTACACCCCAGCACCGTCTTGCACCAGTGTGCCGGCACGCACTTTTGCACCGGCTTTTTTCTCAATCGGCAAGGCTTCGCCGGTCAGCATTGATTCGTCCACCCAAATTGTGCCGCTTTCCACTATACCGTCCACCGCCAGTCGATCGCCCGTGTGTGCTTGAAGGCGCATCATCGGTTTGATTGCTTTAACCGGCAACGGTTTTGCAAGATCTCCGTCTAAAACGACCGCTTGTTGCGGGGCGAGATCGAGCAATTTTTCTAAGGCGAGGGAAGAACGCTGCTTGGCTTTCAGCTCTAAAAATTTGCCGAGATTTAAAAAGCCGATAATCATCACGCTGGCTTCATAATAAAGGTGTGCTTGCGAGCTGGGATTGAGCGTTAAATAAAATGAGTAGAGGAAAGCTACGCCGGTACTGAGGGCAATAAGTGTATCCATCGTGGCGGCACGATTTTTCAGGCTATGCCACGCTCCCGTGAAAAAATGCCGCCCGCTCGCATACATTGTGCAGGCGGTAACGCCCGCCCACATTAGCCAAATCGGGCGGTTTGCCTCGCTGACAGTCATTCCTCCTATCAACCCATAGCCCATTAGCGCAAAGCCAACGGCAAGGGCTAGGCTGAATTGGCGCTTTTTATGGGTGAGCATTGCTTGGGTTTGCTGCTGTTGCTTCTCCCGCCGTGTTTGCTCGCTTTCCAATAATTCTGCGCCAAACCCGATTTTTGTTACCGCTTGAATCACCGCATCGGCACTCACATTCCCTTGTACAAAGGCAGTTTGATCCGCCAAATTGACCGATGCCAATTCGACGTTAGGCAGCCGCCCGATCACGGTTTCAACTCGGCGAACACAGGCAGCGCAGTGTAAGCCGTTGAGTAAAAATTGCTGTTCCATTGTTGCTCCTGCGGTTTAACAAGCGGTCAGTTTCGGCTAGATTTTTGCATCAAAACCGATGTCGATGACGGTATCAATTAACGTTTGAGCCTCTTCTTCGCTCTCAATCACGGCAGTTTGAGCGGCTAAATCAACAGACACTCGGCGGACGGTCGGTAATTGGTTGAGGGCGTTTTCAACGCTTTTGACGCAGTGTTGGCAGTGTAAACCGCCGAGTTTTAATGTGGTTGTTACCATTTTGTTTTCCTCTTGAGTTTGATAAAGTAGCTGCATCATAAACCTTTACCCTAAGTTAAAGTCAAGCATAATGAATATTAGTCAAGCCTCTAAACTTAGCGGGCTTTCCGCCAAACAAATTCGAGATTATGAAAAAGCAGGGCTGCTGCCTGAAATGGCACGTTCGGCATCGGGCTACCGCCTTTATAGCGATAAGATGTTGGCGCGGTTACATTTTATCGGCAATGCCCGTAAAGTCGGCTTTTCCCTTGCCCAAATCGGTGAGTTGTTAAAATTAAATGACGATAGTCAGCGTTCCAGCCGTGAGGTAAAACAGCTTACCGAACAGCATATCCTTGAATTAAAAGCGAAAATTGCCGATTTGGAGGCAATGGTTTCCTTGTTACAGAGTTGGCATTGCGCCTGTCAAGGCAACGAAAAGCCGGAATGTTCCATTTTACAAGGGCTGGAAAAGCATAATTTTTGATTGTCCCGTTTCGACTAATTCGTTAAAATTCACCCCTGTGTTTATTTACAATAAAGAGCCAAGTTATGTCTGAAAAACGCTACGGTGCCGATGAAATCACCGTGTTAAAAGATCTCGAACCGGTGCAGTTACGCCCCGGAATGTACACCGATACCTCCCGCCCGAACCATTTAGGGCAAGAGGTGATCGATAACAGTGTCGATGAAGCGTTATCAGGCTTTGCCAATCACATTGAAGTGATCCTGCACAGCGACAATTCCCTTGAGGTAACGGATAACGGGCGGGGAATGCCGGTCGATATTCATTCCACCGAAAAAATATCGGGCGTAGAGCTTATTCTTACCAAATTGCACGCAGGCGGTAAGTTCTCTAACAAAAATTACACTTTCTCCGGCGGTTTGCACGGGGTGGGAATTTCGGTGGTGAATGCCTTGTCGGAACGGGTGGAAATCACGATTAAACGCAACGGCAATATTTATACGATTGCGTTTGCCAACGGCGTAAAAGTCGAAGAATTGACAATCGTGGGGCAATGCCCAAAACGTCAAACGGGGACGACAGTACGTTTTTACCCGAACCCGAAATATTTTGATTCGCCGAAATTTTCCGTCAGCCGCCTGCGTCATTTATTGCGCGCAAAAGCGGTACTTTGCCCGAAATTGACCATTCACTTTACCGATCATATCAACCAGCAGCAAGAAACGTGGTATTACGAAGACGGTATCGCTGACTACCTCAATGAAGCCTTGCAGCAGTATGAAACGTTACCGAATCCGCCGTTTATGTGCGATGTGGTGAATGAAACGGAGGCGGTCAGTTGCGCATTAACGTGGCTACCGGAGGGCGGAGAGTTAATTACCGAGAGTTATGTGAATTTGATCCCGACCTCACTGGGCGGCACGCACGTGAACGGTTTGCGTCAAGGGTTATTCAAAGCGATGAGTACCTTCTGTGAGCAGCATAACTTGTTGCCAAGAGGGGTAAAGTTGGCGGCTGATGATGTGTGGAATCGCTGTGCTTATGTGCTGTCGCTCAAAATTCAGGAACCGCAGTTTGCAGGGCAAACCAAAGAGCGGCTTTCTTCCCGTCAAGCCTCCGGCTATGTGGATAATATCGTGCAAGATGCGTTTATTTTGTGGCTCAACCAAAATGTGCAGCTAGGGCAACAATTGGCGGAAATGGCAATTAGTTCGGCACAAAACCGCTTGAAAGCGGAGAAAAAAGTGGTGCGTAAGAAGCTGGTAAGCGGGCCGGCATTGCCGGGAAAACTGGCGGATTGCACTCAGCAGGATTTAAGCCGAACCGAACTGTTTTTGGTGGAGGGCGATTCTGCGGGCGGCTCGGCACGGCAGGCACGGGATAAAGAATACCAAGCCATTTTGCCGCTACGGGGTAAAATTCTCAACACTTGGGAAGTGTCGCCGGATCAAGTGTTAGCCTCGGCCGAAGTACACGATATTGCAGTGGCAATGGGGATTGATCCCGATAGCGATGATTTAAGCCAGCTCCGCTACGGTAAAGTGTGCATTTTAGCCGATGCGGACTCGGACGGGCTGCACATAGCGACTTTGTTGTGTGCCTTGTTCCTACGCCATTTTCCGGCATTAGTGAAAAACGGACACGTTTATGTGGCGATGCCGCCCCTTTATCGCATTGATATTGGTAAAAATGAGGTACATTACGCCCTTGATGAAGCGGAAAAAGAGGCAATTTTAGCCCGACTTGCCAAGAAAAAAGGCACACCGAGTGTGCAGCGTTTTAAAGGGCTGGGGGAGATGAACCCCGAGCAGTTGTGTGAAACGACAATGGATCCGAATACACGCCGTTTAGTACAGCTTACTTTTGAAGATAAGGAAGAACAGGCGGACGGTAGCACCACGTTGGAGCTGATGGATATGCTGTTGGCGAAAAAACGTGCGGAAGATCGTAAACAATGGCTTCAAGACCGAGGTAATGAAGCCGATTTGGCGGTATAAGATGAAACGCGGCTTTGTTTGCGGGTTGCTGTTGGTAGCTTTGTCAGTAGGTGCAAAAGAGAGTGCAGAGCGTGTAGTACCGGCAGGGGGAATTGATAAAGCCTTGTTAGGACAAATTCTGTTCTTCGATCATCGGCTTTCATTTAACGGCACGCAAAATTGTGCGACGTGCCATAACCCTGATGCCGCTTTTATTGATACTCGCCAAAATAGTGGGCAGGGAATGGTGTCGCAAGGGGATAATCCCGCACTATTTGGTGTGCGTAACTCGCCGACTATTCTCTATGCGAGATTTTCGCCCGAATTTCATTTCGATCCCGAAAGCCAAAGCTATATCGGCGGGCAGTTTTGGGACGGTCGGGCGGATAATTTGCAAAAACAAGCCGGAATGCCACCGCTTGATCCATTAGAAATGGGAATGCCCGATGAACTAAGCCTCGCTAAACGGCTATTATATACGCCGATGTATGTTAATCTTCTTACCCAACATTACGGCGAGAAAGTTTGGAATACGGTTGATGATGTATATAGCGCAATGGAAGATGCGTTAGCCACGTTCCAAAAAGAGAGCGCACTGCTTGCGCCGTTTGATTCGAAATACGATAGATCCCTCAAAGGAGAATATAGACTGACGCCGCTTGAGGCACAAGGCAAAGAACTCTTTTTTAATCCCGAAAAAACACATTGCAGCCGTTGCCACCTTAGACATTCCGATCAACCTCATTCTCAAGAAACCTTTACCAATTACCATTATGAAAATATTGGCGTGCCGAGTAATCCTGCGTTAATCAAGCATAATGGCTTGCCTGCCGATTATATCGACCGAGGGTTGGGAGGCAATCCTAAGGCTGCGGGCGATCCTCACCAAATGGGCAAGTTTAAAGTACCGACCCTGCGCAATGTTGCCGTAACTCCGCCTTATATGCACAATGGGGTATTTAAAGAACTGAAAACAGTGTTGCTTTATTTGGATAGTTTCAATAATCCGAAACGAAAGAATAACCCTGAAACCAATCAGCCTTGGGCGGAAGCCGAGTACCCGCCGACTGTGGCGCATAAAATGTTAAAAGCCCCTCCGCTTTCCGATGCCGAGATTGAGGCTTTGGAAGCATTTTTAAAGACATTAACAGATGCCCGTTATGAGTAAGACTTGAGAGTGCTTGAGCAAGGGTTCTCGCCCAAATTCATAAAATGCGCTCCATAAACGGTTTTTCTTTTAGAATTGACATAAATTCGGTAGAATACGCAAACGTTTGCGATTTAAGCAAGCGGTTGAATTTATCCCCTTTTTTGCAATTATCTTGAGAGAAATTTATGAATATTCTAATTATTGGTAACGGCGGGCGTGAACACGCACTGGCGTGGAAAGTTCGTCAATCGCCTTTGGCAACTAACGTGTTTGTCGCACCGGGCAATGCAGGGACGGCATTAGAGTCGGGTATTGAAAATGTGGCGATTTCGGCGACTGATGTGCCGGCGTTGGTTGAGTTTGCGAAAAATAACGATATTGGGCTGACGATTGTCGGGCCTGAAGCCCCTTTGGTGATCGGTGTTGTCGATGCCTTTCGTGCTGCCGGCTTAACGATTTTTGGCCCGACGCAAGCCGCCGCACAATTAGAAGGCTCAAAAGCGTTTACAAAAGATTTTTTAGCCCGCCACCGTATCCCAACCGCAGAGTACCAAAATTTTACCGAGATTGAACCAGCACTTGCTTATTTGCGTGAGAAAGGTGCGCCGATCGTCATCAAAGCGGACGGTTTAGCTGCCGGTAAAGGTGTGATTGTCGCAATGACTTTGCAGGAAGCGGAAGACGCGGTTAAAGATATGCTCTCCGGTAATGCCTTTGGTGAAGCGGGTAGCCGTGTTGTTATTGAAGAATTTTTAGACGGTGAAGAAGCAAGTTTCATTGTAATGGTGGACGGCGAACACGTTGAACCAATGGCAACCAGCCAAGATCACAAGCGGGTCGGCGAGGGGGATAAAGGCTTGAACACCGGCGGAATGGGCGCATATTCGCCTGCACCGGTGGTAACCCCCGATATTCACCAACGTATTATGCAGGAAGTGATTTATCCGACCGTTAAGGGAATGGCGGCGGAAAATAACCATTATACCGGTTTTCTCTATGCCGGTTTGATGATTATGCCGGACGGGCAGCCGAAAGTGATTGAATTTAACTGCCGTTTTGGTGATCCGGAAACTCAACCGATTATGATGCGCTTGGAATCTGATTTGGTTGAGCTTTGCATAAAAGCCTGTGAAGGCAAGCTGAATGAAGTGCAATCTAAATGGTGTGAACAGGCTGCGTTAGGTATCGTACTTGCGGCGGAAGGCTACCCAGGAGATTATCGTAAGGGCGATGAAATTCAAGGTATTGCTGCCGCACAACACGGACAGAAAGTCTTTTTAGCCGGTGTGGAACAAAAAGCGGGGAAATTACTGACGAATGGCGGACGTGTGTTATGTGCCACCGCTCTCGGCGAGAGTGTTTTCGATGCTCAGCAACAAGCCCTTAAACTTGCCGAACAAATTCAATGGCAAGGTCGTTTCTATCGCCGAGATATTGGCTATCGTGCAGTTGCCCGTGAGCAAGCCTCATAAACAAGCGGTTACTTTTTGTAATTTCTTTGCAATACATATGTTAGGATTACAGGGACGCCAAGTTGGCGTCCTTTTAATATGAGAATAATACGATGGTTATAATAACATCAGTATGTGTTCTCTAAGTTGCCGTAAACTAAGTTTATCTCACGGTCGGAGTGTATCGAAAATAGGTAAAATTTCTTATCGTCTTATGCAATAAAAAAGCACGCTTTGGCGTGCTTTTTGGCTAGATGATAAACGTTATCAGAATTAGTCTTTCTTCCGCAACACTAGCTGGCTGAGTACCACGAGTGCTAAAGAGAAGATAATCATAATGGTTGCGAGAGCGTTTACTTCCGGTGTTACCCCTGTTTTTACCAATGAGAAGATTTTCAGTGGCAATACTTCGTAGCTTGCACTGGTAACAAATGAAGAAACCACTACATCATCAAGGGAGATTGTGAAACTTAATAACCAACCGGAGATGATCGCAGGGAGTAACAACGGCAGCAGAATTTTACGCAAGATCGTTAATTCGCCCGCACCGAGATCTTTCGCTGCTTCCAACATTTTACCGTCAAAATCGTTCAAACGAGATGAAACGGTAACGACCACATAGGGTAAACAGAACGTAATGTGTGCCAACAGTAGCGACCAAAAGCCAAGAGAGACACCCACTAACATAAACAGCGCCAGTAGGGAGACTGCCATTACAATATCCGGCGACATCATTACGACAAATAACATTCCGCCGACAAACTGTTTACCACGGAAGCGGTAACGGTATAACGCAATCGAGGTTAATGCACCGATTAAAGTCGCAAAGGTTGCCGCAAAAAATGCAATAGTGATGGAGTGAACGGCGGATTGAATCAACGTATCATTGTTAAACAGGCGTTCATACCAATTCCAGCTAAATCCTTTCCAGCTTAAGCCGTAGCGATCCGCATTAAATGAATTAACCACTAAAATGATGATTGGAATGTACAAATAGGCGTACACGACAAACATAAAAAGGCTTTTAAAAACACGCTTCATTATTCTAACTCCACCTTCTTATTCATCAATTTATTTGCTCGGTAGTAAATGTATAACATCAATGCCATCAATACGGTTAAGCCGATACTGATTGCCGAGCCGAACGGCCAGTTACGGGTAACGAGAAATTCGCTCTTAATAATATTACCGACGAGCAAGACTTTTGCACCGCCGAGTAAGTCTGCAACATAGAACATTCCCATTGCCGGTAGCAATACCAATAAACAGCCTGCCACAATGCCCGGCATTGTAAGCGGGATAATAATGCGGATAAAACGTTGGAAAGCGTTTGCGCCTAAGTCTTTGGCTGCTTCTAACAAGCGTCCGTCAATTTTCTCAATCGAAGAGTAGAGCGGTAAAATCATAAACGGCAATAAAATATAAACCAAGCCGATGACAACCGCTGCTTCGGTATTGAGAATCCGGATTGGCTGGTCAATAATCCCAAGGGTTAAGAGTGTACTGTTAAGCACCCCTTTGACTCCAAGGAAAATCTTCATTCCGTAAATGCGGATAAGCGAGTTTGTCCAGAACGGTAATACCACCAAAAAGAGTAAAAACGGTCGATATTTTGCCGGCAATTTCGCTATCACGAAAGCAAACGGATAGCCAATCACCAAACAGATCAAGGTGGAAATCCCCGCCATATAGAAGGAATTCCACAGCACTTGTGAATAAAGTGGGTCAATTAACCGCTTGTAGCTATCCAATGAAAAGCTGAATTCAATGAGATTGCTACTGTCTTTCGTCATAAAGCTGGTGAACAGCACCAGCAAATTCGGGATTAAGACAAAGAAAATTAACCAACCAAAGATCACCGCAACGGTGATATTTTGGAATTTATGACTAGTGATCTTCATCGTTTAGTACAACCTCCCAACCTTCGTGCCAGGTTAATGCCACTTTTTGACCGACTGAGTGGTCAATATGCGGATCGTCTTCGTTAAAAAATTCGCTAACTAACACTTTCATATTGTTGTGATCCAACACAATGTTAGATTCAAGGGTCATTCCTTTATAGGTACGGTCGCTGACGTGTCCGATAATGGCTTTGGAACTCTCGTTTTCATCCAATTCTTCGATCACAATATCTTCAGGGCGTAATAACACTTTCAGTTTTTGTTGAGGTTGTACTGCAATGTCGGTGTGAATTTCGCAAATACGCCCTTCAACGTTCGCTTTTACGGTTTTGTCGCTGATGCGTTCAATCACGGTTGCATCAAAGACGTTGATTTCACCGATAAAGCGTGCGACAAAGAGATTTTTCGGATCTTCGTAGATTTCACGAGGCGAACCGTCTTGTTCAATATTGCCTTTGTTCATTACGATAATCCGATCGGACATTGTCAAGGCTTCTTCTTGGTCGTGAGTAACGAAAATAAAGGTGATGCCGAGCTGACGTTGTAGAGCTTTCAGCTCGTTTTGCATCTCTTTACGCAGTTTGTAGTCAAGAGCGGATAGAGATTCGTCTAACAAAAGCACTTTCGGTTGATTGACAACGGCACGGGCAATAGCAATACGTTGTTGCTGACCGCCGGAAAGTTGGGACGGCTTGCGTTGTGCCATTTCTTCCAAGCGTACCATTCGCAAGGCTTCCATTACTCTCGGCTTAATTTGATCGTTCGGCACTTTCTGCATTTTTAAACCAAATGCAACATTCTCAAAAATAGTCATATGAGGGAAAAGTGCATAACTTTGGAAAACCGTATTTACCGGGCGTTGTTCGGCAGGGATATCCGATACGTCTTGCCCGTCAAGGATAATTGAACCGTCCGTGAGTTCTTCAAAACCGGCGATTAAACGTAACACGGTGGTTTTACCGCAGCCTGATGGGCCGAGAATAGTTAAAAATTCACCGTCATTAATCGTCAGATTTAAGCCATCAATAATCGTTTTTTCACCGTAACGTTTAGTGATAGAACGAAGTTCAATAATTGGTTTTTGTGCTAACTTTTCCATTTATTTTTGTTTTCCCCCTGGGAGTCTTGAGAAAATGCAAAATCTGAATAGAGATTCAGTCCAAAAAAAGCGCCATTATTACGCATTCAAACAGGGTGCAATGATATAGTGAATAGGGGGGGAATGAAAGAAAAAATTTGGATTTAGACGAAATTGTTCTTTATCGAAAATGCAAGCGGGCGGTTATCTGCCATTTTTTGCAAAATAGCACGTATAACCGACCGCTTGTCTTAGATCCGACTATAAGGAATTGAAAAATATCACTAAAATGATGATCGGAATAACGAAGCGCACATAGTTAAACCATAGGGTTGTGAATAATTTACCTGCGCTCAGTTCAGCTTTGGCATCCTCTTTAAGCACGAAGCCGACAAAGACGGCACTGCCGAGGGCGGTCAAGATAAACAGAATGTTACCGCTGATGTAGTCGAAGGCATCGAAGATACTTTTGCCCATAATGGTAACGTCTTTCCAAAGGCTATCGCCGAGTACGGACGGGATATTTCCCAACACAAAAATGGTTGTGAGGGTCAGCGCAATCGCGGTTTTTCTGCCGATATGCATTTTTTCCTGTAAGGCGGTGATAATCACTTCATAGATCGTTAGCGAGGTGGTTAATGCCGCCACCACTAACAGACTGAAGAAAATCACTGCAAACACTGTGCCGCCCCACATATTTGAAAAGACAATCGGTAAACTTTGGAAGACTAAGGTCGGGCCGGAGTTAGGCGCAATCCCGAAGCTAAACAGCGAAGGAAAAATCATAAAGCCTGCCAACACGGCGATCACGGTATTCATAATGCCGGTAATGGTGGCGGTTTTGACGATATTCTCTTTTTTATCTAAGTAGCTGGAAAGGGTGATCAGCACTCCAAAGCCTAAGCTGAGTGCGAAGAAAACTTGCCCCAACACGAATACAAACAGTTTGCCGCTGATTTTGCTAAAGTCCGGCATTAAATAAAAGCGGATTCCTTCCATTGCGCCGGGGAGGGTAATATTACGCACGACCATTACAATCAAAAACAGGAATAAGAGCGGCATTAGGTATTTAACCGCACGCTCAATGCCGTCCACAATCCCCTTTGCTAAGATGAAATAGTTCACTACAACGAATAGGGCGGTATAGGCGATAATGCTAAAAGGACTATTGAAAATACTGTCGTTGAAATAGCTGGCGGTGGTTTCTACGCTAATCGGGCGGGAGAGATCGAGCGTGCCGTTGAGCAGGCTGCCGATATAGTTCAATACCCAGCCGCCCAGTACCATATAGTAGGCGAGAATACCGAACGAACCAAGTAGTCCCATATAACCGAGCAGTTTCCAGCCTCGGTGAATTTTTTTGCCGTTTGCCGAGCCGCCGAAAGCGTCAATCGCATTCACCCGCATTCGGCGACCGATCACATTTTCCACCAAGATCATCGGAATTCCGATCACGATCATTGCAATACAAAAAAGTGCCACATAAGCACCGCCACCGTTTTCGCCCACTAAATAGGGAAAACGCCAAGTTGCGCCGAAGCCGACCGTCGCGCCGGCAACGGTCATAATATAGGTTAGACGGCTAGACCAAGATTGACGTTCCGTGTGATGATGAGTCATATTTTTTCCTTTATAAAACTAAAAATGGTTACGCAAAGAGTGCAAAGAGCTCATTGACTTTCACCCGTGAGAGTGATTTTTGCCCGATACTACGTTGCACTTTAAATTCTTTGAGTATTGCACCCGAGTAAATTTGGCGGGTAAACGCCGTGCTGTGATTAGAAATCAGTACCGGAATATTCTGCTGCTGGGCTTTTCTTGCCCAAGCCGCAAGTTCGGATTGCTCGGTTAAACTGAAACCGCCGCCGGCATAGCCGGTAAAATTGCTGTCCTGTTGGAGCGGGGCATAGGGCGGATCGCAATAGACGACATAATCGTCTTGATGTTCAAACAAATACTGAAAGGTATGTTGGAAATCCGCACAGATAAATTCTGCACGCTGTGCCTTTTGGGCGAAAAAACGGAGTTCTTTTTCCGGAAAATAGTGGCTTTTATAACGCCCGAACGGGACGTTATATTGCCGTTTTTGGTTATATCGACATAAACCGTTATAACCAAAACGGTTGAGATAGAGGAATAAGACCGCACGCTCAAAGGGATCGCTTGAGGCGTTAAATTGCTGCCGCTGCGCTAAATAGAACGTTTGTGTATTGGCTTGAGCGTGAAAGAACAGGGCTTGCGTATGCTGAATGTAGCGCTCGACATCCTGTTTGACGGTTTTAAACAAGCCAATCAAATCGGGATTAACATCGGCTAAGAGATAGCGGTCGAAATCCGTATTTAAGAAAACAGAACCCGCGCCGACAAAAGGCTCAACAAGGCAAGCCTTTTTGGGTAAATGGCGTTCAATTTCAGTGGTTAAACGGTACTTTCCGCCTGCCCATTTTAAAAAGGCTCGTTGCTTCATTGAAAAAATTAGGCTTGGGTAAAGCGAGAAATTGCCGCAATCACTTGCGCTTCACTTGCTTGCGCACTGACATAAGCCGCCCCTAATTTTTTGAGTAAAATCAGGCGTAACTGACCGCTTAACACTTTCTTATCCCGCCACATATAAGGCAGATAGGCTTCCGGCAGCATACCGTCCGGCGAAATGGTCGGCAGATTTGCTTTGGCAAGCAGGGTTTCAAGACGTGCTACGTCCTGTGCATTAAGATCGCCGAATTGCTCGGAGAGTGCTGCGGCTTCCAACATTCCGACCGCAACCGCTTCGCCGTGTAGCCAGTTCCCGTAACCGAGATGCGCTTCAATAGCGTGTCCGAAAGTATGCCCGAAGTTTAGGAGCGCGCGATCGCCCTTTTCAGTCTCGTCTCGTGCCACAACGTCGGCTTTTAGCTGACAGCAACGTTGAATGCAGTAGCAGAGATCCGCTTGGTCGAGCGCAATAAGATGGTCAATGTGTTGCTCTAACCATTCAAAAAACGGCAGATCAAAAATCGCACCGTATTTGATCACTTCCGCTAAGCCGGCACTGACTTCACGCTTCGGCAAGGTGGCAAGCGTGAGGGTGTCAATAATGACGCTGACCGGCTGATAGAACGCCCCAATCATATTTTTGCCCAACGGGTGATTGACCGCCGTTTTGCCGCCGACCGAAGAATCGACCTGCGCAAGCAAGGTAGTCGGGATTTGAATAAAACGAATCCCCCGTTGGTAAGAGGCTGCTGCATAGCCTGCCACATCACCGATCACACCTCCGCCTAGAGCGATTAGAGTTGAATCTCGGTTGTGATTTTTTTCCAACAGAGCGGTAAAAATCAGGTTAAGGGAATCAAGGGTCTTGTATTTTTCCCCATCGGGAATCAGTACGCTATCGACCTGACAACCCAGTTGGGTTAGCGTGTGTTCAACGGTCGCAAGATAATGCGGGGCGATGGTCGGATTTGACACAATCATTACCTTATCCCCTTTCTTGAGCGGTGCATAGCTTTCCGGTTTTGCCAGTAAGCCGGCTCCGATTAAAATAGGATAACGGCGTTCTTTTAATTCAACATTGACCTGTAACATCTCGCGACCTCTTTGTTTGTTACTGTAAGTTATCCATCATATCGATGATGCGGGTGGCGACCACTTTAGCGCTCTGTTCATCGGTTTGTAACACGATATCGGCGATTTCTTCATATAACGGATTGCGAATTTCCGCTAACTCTTTTAAAGTTTGGTACGGATCGTCTGTTTGGAGTAACGGGCGTTTTTTATCCCGCTGCGTGCGTTCAAACTGCTTATCCACCGACGTTTCTAAATAAACAACAATCCCGCGTGCGGAGAGGAAATTACGGTTATCTTTTGAGAGTACCGAGCCGCCGCCCGTTGAAAGCACCAGCCCCTGTGCTTGGGTTAATTCATTGATGATGCGTTCTTCACGCTTACGGAAACCGGCTTCGCCTTCAATATCAAAGATCCAATCAATATCCGCACCGGCACGTTCTTCGATGACGGCGTCCGAGTCTAAAAAATCCATATTAAGCATTTGAGCCAACTGGCGTCCAATGGTACTTTTGCCTGCGCCCATCGGCCCGATTAAGAAAATATTACGTTTTTCTGCCATTGTTCTTTTCTAATAAAAAAGTTTGAAATTTAACTTGTGGTAAAGTTTGCGAAAAAACAGACCGCTTGCAAAGGGTACAAGCGGTCTGTTTTGCCTTAAATTTTTCAAAAGTGATTAAAAACAACACACTTGTCTGTCAATTTCACCACAAATCGCCCTAAATAAAGATGGGCGATATTATCGCAATAAATCGCCCCTCTTTTCAACCTAAACAAGCGCAATATCGCTGTTTAGAATAATTCTTTACCTTGAATTTGTAATACGCCCGGCGGCGGTAAGCCTAAGCGTTTATTTAACGCATCGTTATTCGATTTTGGTGCTTCGATGGCTTTTTCGACGATAAAGCGTCTGGTCGGTTCGGTACCTTTGATAAAGTATTCGGTTAAGCCGTCGCCTAGAAAACCGCTGACGCTATCAATTTTGGCTTCCACAATATTTGCCGGTATGGCTTCATCTCGCAGGGCTTTATCGGCAAGTGCCACTTTCATATAGCGAACCCACGCCGGCATTGCGGTCTGTGCGCCCGCTTCGCCTCGCCCAAGCTCCCGTTTATTATCATCAAAACCGACATAGACGGTGGTTACGATATTCGCCCCAAAGCCGGCATACCACGTAATTTTGGCATTATTGGTCGTCCCTGTTTTGCCGCCGAGATCTTTCCGTTTGATCTCATTAGCAATACGCCAGCTAGTGCCTCGCCAACTTTTCCCTTTTTCTCCGGTAATCGCACTGGATAAGGCACTACGTATTAAAAAGGCAACTTCTCCGCTGATCACCCGCGGGGCATATTGAACTTCTTGGTTGCTGTGAGCGGATTCCGCCATTAGATTGGGCGCGTTTTCTTTATTGATGGTCGCAATTTCCAATTCCGGAATGACCTCATTTTCAGTTTCCTTCGCCGTGCTTGGATCAAGAACTTCGGCATCTGCCTCTACGCTTTTCTGTGTTTCGATTTTCACAAAATCGAAATAGGCGGGTTCTGGGTAAACAACCGGCTTATCATCGCACGCAAAGCAGGCAATTTTCGGGTTTGCTTTAAAGAGTTCATTGCCCTGATTATCTAAAATGCGATCGATAATATAAGGCTCAATCAAGTAGCCACCGTTATCAAACACCGCATAGCCCCTTGCCATTTCAAGCGGTGTAAAGGAGGCAGCGCCGAGGGCAAGGGCTTCGGTCGCTTGGTATTGTTCACGGTTAAAGCCGAAACGTTGCAGATAGTTGGCGACATAATCGACCCCTGCCATTTGCATTGTTCTTACCATTATCACGTTTTTGGATAAACCTAGCCCTACCCGTAAACGTAGCGGTGTGTCTGAATAGACATTCGGCGAGTTTTTCGGTGTCCACGGTTTTTGCCCGCGTTTTTTGATGGTTAATTGTTTATCGCTAATCGTCGTCGAGAGGCTTAACCCTTTGTTTAATGCCGCAGCGTAGATGAACGGTTTAATGGACGAACCGACTTGCACTAACGATTGAGTCGCACGGTTAAAGCGGCTCTGTTCAAAACTAAAACCGCCGACAATCGCCTCGATAGCGCCGTTATCGCTGTCGAGCGAGACTAAAGCGGAATTGACCTCCGGAATTTGCCCCAGCTCCCAATTTCCTTTGCTGTCTTGGCGCACCCAAATTTGTTCACCGACATTTAGCACATCTTTCACGATTGTTGGGGTTTTGCCCTGTGCGGAATCATTGATGAATTTTCTTGCCCACTTCATTCCGGCAAATTTGAGTACGGCACGATCACCGTTAGGCAGCAAAATATCGGCTTTTTCCTTAGTAATGGCAAGGACGGCTGCACCAGTAAACGGCTCGGAATAAGGCAGCTTACTTAGATGATCGATGATCTTTTCTTCATCCCACGCTTTTTCCTTTGGTTGCCATAATTTTTCAGCACCTCGCCAGCCGTGGCGGCGATCGTAATGAATTAAGTTATCACGCAGAGCGTCTTGTGCCGCTTTTTGATCGGCGGACAACACCGTGGCATAGACTTTGAAGCCTTTATTGTAGGCGGCATCTTCGCCATAGCGTTTAACCATTTCCTGACGGATCATTTCCGTTACATAGTCGGCACGAAATTCAAGTGCCGAGCCGTAAAATTTTGCGATAACGGGTTCGGCTTTCGCTTGCTCAAATTGTGCTTTGGTAATTTTGCCGACCTCTAACATTCGCCCAAGCACAACATTACGGCGGTGTTCTGCCCGTTTAACCGAAAATAACGGGTTCATTGTTGAAGGCGCTTTCGGTAAACCGGCGATAATCGCCACTTCGGAAAGGGTTAGTTCATCAAGGCGTTTGCCAAAATAGGTTTTAGCGGCTGCGGCAACCCCGTAGGAACGGTAGCCGAGATAAATTTTGTTGAGGTAGAGTTCCAAAATCTCGTTTTTAGAGAGATTTTCTTCGATTTCAATCGCTAGAATAGCCTCTTTGAGTTTGCGTTCTATTTTTCTTTCCGGCGACAAAAAGAAGTTGCGGGCTAATTGTTGTGTGATGGTGCTTGCCCCTTGGGTATCCCCTTGGGTTGAACGGATAATTGCCCGTAAGATCCCTTTGGGATCAATCCCTTTATGCTCGTAAAAACGGGTATCTTCGGTAGCAATAATCGCATCAATCAGTGCCTGTGGCACATCATCTAATTTGACTGGAATACGGCGTTGCTCGCCCACCTCGCCGATCAGTTTACCGTCTGCGGTAAAAATTTGCATTGGTTGCTGTAATTCAACGGTTTTCAAACTGCTGACATCGGGTAAATCCGCTTTAAGATGCATATAGAGTAATCCGCCGCCGATTGCAGCCACAATCAATAGCGTAAGTAAAGCACTAAATATTATTTTTACGATCTTCATCGAAAAATTCTCTTTTACTAAATGACGACATTAACATTTGAAACCAAAATAGCTTCAACGTTCGTGATATAACGCTCAATTATAAGCGAAAAAAATAATTTGATCTCCTTAAATATGAAATAGGTAGAGCATTACCGTGAAAATATGGCAGAAGAAACGCTTTTTTCCGATCGTAGGAATAAGTGAGAATAACAATTATCTTTGTTGTGTCTCATTCAAAAATAATCAACCGCAGGTGCATTGGCTGGCTAAGTCGGCTTCAATACCATCGCTTTTTGAGATAATTCAGACGGCATTTGGATTATCGGCATTTCGTTTAGTCTATGCGACCCCCTATCCGTTTATTTGGCGGAAATATCTGTTTTTTCCGGCACACTATTCCCAAAAAATGATTTATCGGCAGATAGTGCATTACTTTAATCAAACATTACCGCTAGGTTTGGAGAATGTTTATTTTGATTATCAAATTAAACCTTTTTCGGAGAATGATGCTATCCGGGTTATTTTGTATGCAATTAAGAAAACGTATGTTGATGAAATAGTATTGAATGATAAACAGGTTTTAGATTGTGAATTATTCTGTTTTATTCGAGGATTGCATTATCTAAATAATGATCCTTTAGACGATATTTCAGCATATTGCTATCCAATACAAGGACGTTATATTCATTTTAAATTTGATGAATTAAAGGTTTATCAAAATTTGCCGGAAAATATAACGGTTTATCCAATGGAAAACGTAGCGTTTACAGAGGATATTCTTGAACCTACGCTTTATCTGAAAGCATTAGGAGCATCTTTATGGACTGGCAGGGCATAAATTTAACCTCGTATCACCAACAAAAATGGCTGGAAAAAAGTGTAAAACACCTTATTTTTATAGTGATATGTTTTATATTGGCTATCTTAGTTGCGTTCAGTTTATGGTTTTTTGCCCAAAAAATAAGTAAAAATAACCAATCGTTAAATCAACAAAATAAACAGATAAAGCAAGATATCCAACAGATAGAAAAGAAAATAACCGAACTTCAACAACAAGCTAAAGTAAAGCACTCTTCTGAAAAGTTAGCGAAAGCACATATTATCTTTTTATTGGATTATATTCATAACCTTAACGTACAGGGTGGGATAGAGCTTATTCAACTTTATATAGAGACATTGCCCAAATTAAAACTCGTCGGAAAGTTAACGCACCAGAATCAGTTTGAGCAGCTTGAAAAGCAGTTAAAAAATATACCCTATACTTACCAACTTGATCATTTTCAAACTAATGAAATGGGTGAGATTGAATTTGGCTTGACTATTTCTTTAGCGAGTGAAAAAGATGAAAACTAAACTTGCCAAATATTATATTTACCCGAATAGTTATATTTATCAGCTACTAGATTATCTAAATCAATCTTGGTGGAAAATAGGAATTGCTATCATTGTGATGATTGTCGGGTATCCGGCTTTCTATTATGTTTCTCACTATTATCAATATCGGCTGCTAGAGGTCGATATGCCTATGTTATCGGAGAAAAAGACGCAGCAATCCGCATTGCTCTCGGCAATGCAAAAACGCCAACGTGAGCTCACTGAAAAAGATGCGAATTTGGCGGAGATTACTCAGCAAATTAAATCTGTTTTAACCGAGAATAGTGCAGAAGTGGAAAGTATTCAGTGGCAATTTTTAGATGAAAAATATATCTATATAACGGCTAATCAACAAGCTGATGAATTGCTGAATATTATTCATCTCTTTAATCAAATTGATCGTTTAAAGTTTAAAGAGGTAAGCCTTGTAAAATTACATAGAAATAAATTAGTTCAATTAAATGCTACTCTTGTGTTAAATGAATAAAGGAAATAATGATGAAAAGAATAACTATCCTATTATTGTTCTGTTCGCTGTGTGTATTAGCTGATCCCTTTTATGTGGAAGAAAAAGTGCCGCAAGCGGCTAGTTACGAGCAGAATTTTGCAAATAAGCAGCAGAAATCAACCGCTTGTCGCCCGAAGGGGCAATTTGAAGAGCTAATGATCGATGTTGATTTTGATACATTGAGATTAGTTGGGCTTATAAAACTGTCGGAATATTATAAAGCATTATTTGTCGACTCGGAACGTAAATTATATGATTTTAGCGAAAATCAATATCTTACTTTATCTGATATACAAATTAAACATATTGATTTAAAACAGATAAGTTATATTGATTGGAAAAAAAGCGAGGATTGCCAAAAACCGCTAATAAAAACAATCAAACTTTAGGAGGAAATATGCGTTATATTTTTTCAATGATATGTTTCATATCATTATCTGTTTTAGGTAATTCAATTTCAATTTCCTTAAAAAATGCGCCAACGGCAGAGATTATCAGTTATTTAGCCGAAGAAAACGATAAAAATATCGTACTGGTTGATGATATTCAGCCGACAAAAAGCCTCAGAATTGAAAATAGCTCTTTTGATGAAATTATTCATAGCCTTGCCAACATTCATCAATTAAATGTTAAACAAGACAATCATATTTATTATATTCGTGAAAAGACAGAAACCCCGATTAAAACGCAAGCACTTAATCAGAGTACGCTACCGAAGCCGGCTAAATTGATCACAAAAACCGTTAAATTACATTATTCAAAAGCCTCCGAGGTGATTGAATCTTTAACGAAAGGGCAAGGTAATCTGCTGTCGGAGAATGGTTATCTTCATTTTGATGATCGCAGTAATCGCTTAATTATTAAAGATAATCCGCAATCGGTAAATTATTTCCTTGAATTGATTAAGAAAATTGATCAGCCAACGGAGCAAATTGCGATTGAGGCACGGATTGTAACAATCAGTAGCGAACACCTAAAGGCATTAGGCGTGCGTTGGGGTGTTTTTTCACCTTCGGCGGATTATCATAAGTTTTCGGGTTCATTGGAAGCAAAAGGGGCGAATCTACCGCAGTTAAATGTGAATTTTCCGGTGATAAACGGTGCATCGGCGGCGTTGCAGATTGCTTCCATCAATAGCCGGGTACTTGATTTGGAATTAACCGCATTAGAGCGGGAAAATAGTGTGGAAATTATTGCCAGCCCGCGTTTGCTGACGACCGATAAAAAGAGTGCCAGTATCAAGCAGGGGGCGGAAATTCCCTATGCGATTTACGATAGAAAAGCCGATATGAAAAATATTCAATTTAAAGAGGCGGTATTAGGCTTAGAGGTTGTTCCGCATATTTCAAAGGATCATCAAATTCTATTGGATCTTGTCGTAACACAAAATGCCCCTCACGATCGCAGCGGTGCAAGTGAGTTGATTGCGATAGACAAACAGGAACTCAAAACACAGGTTTTTGCAAAACACGGTGAAACGATCGTATTAGGTGGCATTTTCCAACATTTAACCGCAAAAGGAGAGGATAAAGTGCCTCTATTGGGCAGTATTCCGGTTTTAAAACATCTGTTCAGTCAAAGTCGGGATAAAATTTCCAAACGGGAATTAGTGATTTTCGTTACCCCTTATATTATTAGGCAGCCGCCTGTTGTTGCCACAAAAATTGACAAGAAATCCAAGCAAAAATAGGGGGATTATGCTAAAATCTGTTCCCGTTTTTTAAGAGAATTTATAAAGGTTGTATGGAATTAAAAATATCTCCCCGCCGCCGGGCAAGAGAATGTGCGGTGCAAGCATTATATTCTTGGCATATTTCACAAAACAGTGTAGAACAAGTTGAATTGGCTTTTATCACAGAGACTTTTGTTACAGAGCAGGATATGAAAGGTGTTGACGTGCCTTATTTTCGCCGTTTATTAAGAGGGGCGATCGAAAATATTGAGGCGGTGGATGAATCGCTCCGAGCTTGTTTGGATCGTGCGGAGAATGAGGTCGATCCGATTGAGCGTTCAATTTTGCGATTATCTGCCTACGAGCTTCAATTTGAGTTGGATGTGCCTTATAAAGTGGCGATCAATGAGGGAATTGAAGTCGCCAAAGTGTTTGGCTCCGATGACAGCCACAAATATATTAACGGTGTACTCGATAAACTTGCACCAAAACTTCAGCGTAAATAATTGAGCGGAAATGGGCGAGTTTGATCTGATTAAGCGTTATTTTCAGCGGGAAAATAGCACGGCGCATAACGGTGTTATTCTCTCAATCGGTGATGATTGTGCCTTAACACAATTATCGCCTGAGCAGCAACTCGCCGTAACAACGGATACGTTGGTTTGCGGTACTCACTTTCTACCCACAATTTCCCCGGAGGATTTAGCATATAAATCCGTTGCGGTAAATCTCAGTGATTTGGCGGCAATGGGGGCAACGCCTCGTTGGGTTTCTCTTGCTTTAACCTTGCCGGAGGTTGATCACTGCTGGTTGCAGGCTTTTAGTCGTAGCTTATTTGATATTTTAGATCGCTATAATGTCAGTTTAATCGGTGGCGATACGACAAAAGGCAGCTTATCTATTACATTAACGGCGCAGGGGGCATTACCTCAGGGACAAGGTTTATTTAGGCATCAAGCTGACATAGGCGACTGGATTTTCGTTTCCGGTTGTTTAGGCGACAGTGCGGCAGGCTTGGCATTACTGTTAAATCCGCTACATTTGCCGTTTAATGCCTCTCAAGCGTATTGTGTTGAACGGCATCTGCGCCCTACGCCGAGAGTCGAACTTGGGCAAATGTTGAGGGCATTTTCCCGTTGTGCGATTGATATTTCCGATGGCTTATTAGCGGATTTAGGGCATATTCTCAAACGTAGCCGGTGCGGGGCGCAGCTCTATCTTGAAAATCTGCCACTCTCTGAACCGTTGCGAGCAAATTATTCCCTTGCCCAAGCTGAAAAATGGGCGCTGACGGGCGGTGAAGATTATGAACTCTGCTTTACCGTTGCCGAACAATACCGAGATGAGATGGAAAAAACGGCACAAGCATTAGGGCTTTCTTGCCATTGTATCGGGCGAATTGTGCCGCTTGAACAGGGTTTAACGTTATGGCGAGAGGGACAAGAATGTCCGCTTCCTACGCATATTGGCTTTGACCACTTCAAATAAAATGAAACCGAATTTAAAAAATCCGATTCACGTCATCGCCTTAGGCTTTGGCTCCGGCTTAATTAAACCAGCACCGGGGACGTGGGGCAGTCTAATGGGTTTGTTTGTTGCAATTTTTTTGTGGCAACTGACCGCTTGTCAGACCATTTTTATATTATTAACGGTGCTAGGCTTTCTTGGCGGTTGTTATATCTGCCAAAAAACCAGCGAGGATCTTGGCGTACACGATGACGGGCGAATTGTATGGGACGAAATGGTTGCGATATTTATGATATTCTCATTCTTGCCCGAATATAACTGGCTTTACTACGCACTGACCTTTGTTATTTTCCGATTTTTTGATATTTTGAAGCCGTATCCAATCCGTTTGTTTGATCAAAAACTCATGAGCGGTTTAGGCATAATGGTTGATGATATTCTGGCAGCGGTTTACTCGCTGTGTGCCCTTTATCTAATCTATTGGAGTCTCTAATGTGGACGATCTTTGTTGTACAATTAGTCGGGTTGATCAGTCCCGGCCCTGATTTTTTCTATGTTAGCCGTCAGGCAATGAGTCGTTCTCGCCGTAGTGCCATATTGGCGACAATCGGCATAACCTTCGGTGTCGGGTTTTGGGCGTTGATTGTACTGTTCGGCTTGGCGGTTTTAAATCGTCTTTTACCGAATTTTCAGCAGATTCTAATGCTAATTGGCGGCAGCTATTTGGCATATAGCGGGCTGAAAATGGTGCAAATTACCCAAAATGCGGCGTTGGCACAGGCGGAAGAAGTTAAACAGAGCCGATCTGCTTGGCAAGAGATTCTCGGCGGGTTATTGATCAATCTTTCCAATCCGAAAATCGTTGTCTTTTTCAGTAGCGTGCTTGCCGGTTATGTGTCTAATCTTGATGGCTTAAGCGATATTTTGTGGGTTCTACTAATGTTGACGGGCAGTGCCTTAATCTATTTTTGGCTGGTCGCCCTGCTGTTTTCTCATCGTAAAATTCGTCAATTTTATGCGAAATATAATCGCTATTTGGATAATTTTGCCGGTGTCATCTTTATCTTATTTGGCATCAGCTTGGTATATGAAGGGCTATCGGTGCTACTCGGTTAAACAAAAAGGCTACTTTAGGTAGCCTTTTTGCAAATATGAGGGTAAAAACGACCGCTTGTTTAATTGTTGGCGGCGGGCGGAAAGCCGCCGAGATCTTTCAAACGATTGACCATTGTGCAAAACAGTTCGGCAGTGCGTTCGGTATCGTATAAGGCAGAATGTGCTTGTTTGCCGTCAAAGCTGATGTTCGCCGCTTGGCAGGCTTTGACTAAAACCGTTTGCCCGTACATAAAACCGGCTAAGGTTGCGGTATCAAACATTGCGAAAGGGTGAAAAGGATCTCGCTTGGCGTTAATGCGTTTTGCCGTCGCCTGTAAAAAGGCTTGGTCAAAAGTGGCATTATGCGCCACAATCACAGCCCGCTGGCAGCCGTTGTCTCTCACCGCTTTTCGCACCATTTTAAACATTTCTGTGATCGCAATCGTTTCCGGTATCGCACCACGCAGTGGATTATCAATGTCAATACCATTAACTTTAAGAGAATCGGGGTTGATATTTGCCCCTTCAAAAGGCTGAACGTGGCAGTGGTATTGCTGATCCAACAGAAGATAACCCTGTTCGTCCATTTTGAGTGTTATCGCCGCTATTTCCAGTAACGCATCGGTTTGTGCATTTAGTCCTGCCGTTTCCACATCAATTACCACCGGCAGATAGCCGCGGAAGCGGTGTTTCATTAAATTATAGTTAATCGGTTCGGATAAGGTTGTCATTCTAAGTTATCAATAAAAGGGCGGGCGAGTTGTTAACGCCCGCAAATTAAAGGGAAGATCAATGACCGAGGGCTTTTTGAGCGTCTTTATTCTCAATAAATTCGATTTTGTAGCCGTCCGGATCTTCAACGAAAGCGATCACCGTTTTACCGCCCAATACCGGCCCCGGCTCACGGGTAATTTTACCACCCGCTTGACGCACTGCTTCAACCGTGGCATAAATATCATCGACACCTAAGGCAATATGCCCGTAGGCTGTACCTAACTCGTAGCTCTCAACCCCCCAGTTATAAGTCAGCTCAATGACTGCACTTTCACTTTCATCGGCGTAACCTAAGAAAGCAAGGGTGTATTTATATTCCGGATTTTCACTGGTACGCAGTAATTTCATTCCCAAGACTTCGGTATAGAATTGAATGGCTCGCTCCAAGTTACCGACACGCAACATTGTGTGCAAAATTCGCATTATAAAATCCTGTTTAAATAGAAAAAAGAGTGCGTATTATGACATAACTTTGTGGCAGTGAGTATCTAAAAGACTTGAACTGTTAAACGTCCGCTGAATAAACAGTAGGCTTTCTGATTTTTATCCATATCCTAAGAAAGATTTCATCACGTTTTAGTATGACATACCAGGATACTCTAAATCGGAAGGAGGATTGTAACTTATTTGTTACAAAATATATCTTACATTCATCATTTGTTAGGTGAGTTTGTAATCTTATAAAGTATCTCGTTAATTACTCTATTTGTTGCTTATTTATATTATGGTTACGAAAACTTGAAATGTGATACATACAATACTTCCGATAAACATCCTTATTGGAATTATGTCTGAAAATAGGCTATAAGGAAAGGCGATGATAATATGAACTGTATCTTCTCGAAATACCGCTACAAGAGGAGGGATTAAGTTATCTACAAATATCCAATATACATATTGGTAAAAAAACGTCTTTATTGCGGGGAATGTTAGAAATGATTGGAAACTGCCCCGTTGGGGCGGGCGGTTAAATACCTTGCCCGGTCGCAAACGCTACTGGCAGAGCTGTTTAGTTATATGGGCTAACATTATGACCAAACCGCCCAACTTCGTACTGGCTGGCAGCACTTTTTCCAAGTCTGGTCGGGGCAAACGCCTTACACGCAGATTAAAGTCTTTACTGCACGGGAAAACGGTAATATTAAAGGGTGTGTAATGGCTTTGGTAATGGATAATCCTTTGTTTGTTACCAAGCCGTTTATTAACCGTTTTATTGATTTAACCAACGGGGATAGAGGGTTTGATGAGTATGTGAACATTGTGCTGGATAGTCAGTAATTAAGTTGCTATAATTGTATAGCATTCAAAGAGGAACATACTATGTTAGCACTACGATTACCCGAAGAGATTGAAACCCGCTTACAACGTCTTGCCGATGAAACAGGACGGAGTAAAACCTTTTATGCCAAAGAGGCAATTTTAAAATACCTTGAAGATATGGAGGATATTTTCCTTGCGGATAAAGCCCTAAAAGCGTTTCGAGAGTCAGGCGAGCAACTGGTCGGTATTGATGAGCTGGAGGCAGAGCTTGGCTTGGGAGATTAAATTTTTACCCAGTGCGGTAAAGGAATTTCAAAAGCTCGATAAATCGACATCTGCCCGCATTCTTGCTTATTTGAGAGAGGTGGCGAAATTAGATGACCCGACGGTCAGAGGAAAAGGGCTAACCGGCAATTTAGCAGGGTATTGGCGTTATCGTATCGGGGATTACCGTGTGATAACCCAAATTCAAAATGGTGAGCTGATTATCACCGTCATCAAAATCAATCATCGTAGCAAAGTGTATGATTGACCTTATGGCGATTAAGGAGGATAAATGACCCAATATCAAGCATTATGCCAACTTTTTCAATAGCAACAAACCAAGCAAAAATCATTTGAACAAGTGCTGCGTAATGAAGCACAGATAATTGTTGAACAACTGGCTGACAAATTAGCGTTAAAAGGGAAATATTATCGAAAAAGTGTGAGTGATGAATAGGCAACGCAACCTTATGTGTTTGTTGGTAAAGAGACATTCAGAGAAACCCTACGATACTTATCCTGAACCTGCTGGGGCGTTGTCTATCACAAATATAAGGAAATTAGCAGAGGTATTTAGTTTTTCTGCACGTTTTTAGAGGTTCAAGCCTTTTAGATACTCACTTTGGCTGATTTATGGCATAATTCTGCTCTAAAATCATTTTTGAATTGAGATTATGTCCCAAGATCAGTACACTCCCTCAAAATTAGAGATTGCGACCCACGCAGTATTGCCGCTCTTATTGATGTTATTGATTGAAATGGCGTTGAACCATTTTAGCGGTATTCCGAACAGTATTTTCATTTCGCCTTATCTGTTGGCGTTTTTTATTACGGGGGCTATTGCTTTTGTTGTACTTTGGAAAGGGCAAATCTGCCCCGGGCAGAAAGGGCGTTTGACCTTCATTTTACCGTTCCTACTGGTTTTTGCGTTAGGGCATCTCGTCTATTTGGTTGCATTTACGCCAAAGCATTCACCAATGTTGGTTGCAAGCTGTGCGGCACTGATATTCCCGCTGATTTATTGGAAATTGCCGGAAGATGAAACAATTTACCGCACCTTGATTTATTGCGGCTTAGCCATAGTCGCTGTTGGTGTGGTGCAATACTTAATGGTTTATTGGGTTGAAATTCCGTCTCTGTTTAATTGGGCGAGAGCCAATAACTTTGCTCAACTGCAACTGGGCATTTTACTTGCCGGTTGGTATTTGGTGCTTGCTCGCAGCCGTTTGGAAGGCTTTTTGAAATTATTAGTTCAACTGGCACTGCTTGCCTTAATTGCGAATTATATTTGGACGGTTTTTGTGCTTTATCAGCACCTGCAACGAATGCCGACAATGGCAATTAGCCCTTATTTGCTCTTTTTTGCAGGGCAATTTGTGATTTTGGCGATGCTCGGTTGGCTTTTATTGGGGAAAAATATCAAGCAACCGACCGCTTGGACAGTAGCAACTTTCCTGTCGCTGCTTTACCCTTTAATCAATGCCGTTTAGATGAGCATTAAGCGAAGCCTCACGCTGATTGCCGGATTTATCGGACTTGTCGTTGCCGGTATGCTTTGGCTGCCAAGCCCGCAATTGACGGCGGTGATCAATTCTGCATTACCGAAAGGGTGGACGATTTCAATGCCCGATGGGTTTTCGGCTTCGCTTAAACAGTTGCACTTGCCCCGTTTTCAGCTAAAAGCGGAAAATTGCCCGCTAGTGAGTGTGGATAATCTCAAGTTGGTTTGGTGGGGGCAACGCCAACTGGAAGTGAAACAAGCGGTCTTGGATTACGCCTGTTTAGCAAAGCTGCCTGCTTCCCCCTCGGACGATAGTCCTGTTCAGCTTGCTGAATGGCTTGCGTGGCTACCGGACGCAAAAGCCAATATTGAGGCTTTTTCGGTAGTCAATCTCCCGACAGATTTCCCGTCTCGCCTAGTGGCACTGCTTGCTCAACCCTCACAGCTTGAATTTGCCTATTTTCAGCCTAAACTGACCACTTCCCTCACCCAAAACGGCTCAATATTGCAGGCAGAGTTGGAAAATCATCGCCTTTCGGCACAAATCCACTATCAACCAAATGAGAATGAACGGCATCAAGGGCAGCTGTCTGCGACATTAGACGAGGATTTAACCCGATTACCGTTTCAGCTTAAGGTAAATTATCAATGGCAATTACCGGAGAGCGTAATTACCGAACCTAGCTTGCAACAAGGCTCGGCAACGTTGGCGTGGCAAAAAGCAGAGGCGGTTGCGGGGCAACTGACGATTAACTCGGCGAACCAGTCGGAAGCGTTGCTCACTTTGCCGTTTCGGTTTGATGAGCAAAGTCTGAATATTGAACAAGGGCTACTGAATTGGCAAGGCTTTGCCGAGTTTCCGCTCAAAATGTTTATCAATGCGCAGTTTCGCCCGCAAAATCCGGGGCAATGGCTACCGCTTGATACGGCATTTCGGCTAAGTATTTTGTCGCAAAACAGCAAAGGTAAGGGCAATATTGTGGTGAGCACCCAAAACGGGATATTGCAAAAAAATGCCCTGATGTTACCACTTCAAATCACCGGTAATGTGAAGCACCAAAATTTTATTTTATATAGCAGCGTGCCCCTTGAGATTGGCGGAGAGTTTGACGATCTACGCCTGCGTTTTTTACAGGGTGCTTTGTTGCGTATAACAGGCAAAGAACGTTTTCTCACGATTCACGATTTGCGTTTTCCACTGGCGGGTATTCGAGTGGACAAACAGGGGATTCACGGGCGTTTACAAGCCATTTTTCGAGGGGAAAGCCCCGATTTTAACGGGATTGAAATGCACTTGGACGGTTATGCCAAAAATTTTAAAGCCGGTGCATTGGATTTCTTTCAAGATCCCACCACAAAAGAGGCGGTCAAGGATCAATGGCAATGGCGTTTTTGGGGAGGAAGTCGCCTCAATGCGTTAAACAATCGTTTAAAGGTCTCGGGGCGGGGAAAATGGCATAAAAATTTGGTCGAGTTGAGTGAATTTGATGGGCATTTGGCAAAAATCCACCGCAACGGCGTACGCATCGATCAAACACGGCTCAGTTTGAGCGAACCGATTCAATTTGCTTATCAAGCCTTTC
This sequence comes from Muribacter muris, assembly GCF_001038205.1. Taxonomy (GTDB): domain Bacteria; phylum Pseudomonadota; class Gammaproteobacteria; order Enterobacterales; family Pasteurellaceae; genus Muribacter; species Muribacter muris. The sequence goes on from NZ_JWIZ01000003.1 coordinate 32,736, forward strand.
AACTGAAAGGTGGGGTGAAATTATCCGCGCCTAAAGTCATTTTTGACTATGGCGGCGAGTTGATTAAACCAACGGCAAGGCTGACTTTTAACGGCGAGGTGGAAAATCTGAACTTTAAGGGTGAGGTAACAGCGGGGCGGCTTGGGCCGATCCGTCTGTTTGCCCGCCGTGAATTGACGGAAAATCAGAGCCGATTTAAAGGGCGACTATATTGGTTGGCACAACCTGCTACGGTGTTCCAGTCGCTTTTTCCATTTCGACAAAACTGGTTGATTACCGGTGGCTCGGTAAAAGGGGAAACCGCGTTTAGCTTTGCGGTGGAGCAAGGGCTAATTGCCGGCGGGCATTTTTCAATTCAAAACGGTAGCCTCTCTTTTCCGAACGGCGAAATGAAAGGCATACAATTTTCGCTGCCCTATCAGCTTGAGCGAAATGAAGTGGATATCGGAATGAAGAAACCGCTTGAATTGAGGGCGGATCTGCTGGATATCGGGCTAAAAATGGAAAATATTCGGGTGAAAATTCACGGACATTGGCCGTATAGTAAACGCCGCCCGCTCTTTTTGCGGGAATTATCGCTGAATCTGCTCGGCGGAAATTTGGATGTGGCAAAATTTGCGTTACCGCAAACGCAGGTCGCCTATCTTAATCTCGATCAGATACAATTTGAGGAGATATTGGCTCTGGCAAAATATCACCAGCTAAATTTATCGGGCAAAGCGAGTGCGGTTTTTCCGTTTTGGTTGAAAGGCAATCCTTGCTATATCTGCAACGGCTCGATCACCCAGCTCGGCAAATCCCGTTTAAAATTAGGGGCTGAATTGATTGAGGCGATCCGCAAAGGCGGTTATACGGAACGGATTTTGGCGTATATGGTCAATGAGAGTCAGGTAAATCAGCTTACTGCCCAGGTGAATGTGGATAAAACAGGGCAAATGCGGTTAGCGGCACAACTTCGTTCGCAGCTTGCCGAACATCAGAATGCGAAAATCAATCTCAATTACAGCCATCAAGAAAATCTGTTTGAACTCTGGAAACTGATTAACTATGGCTCACAATTTGAACAGCAAATTGAACACTCTCTCTATCAACAATTGGATAAACGTCAATGAAACAGGCTTTGTTACTGATTGCAATATCTGGGCTGAATCTAACCGCTTGCACGCCGAAAATTCAGCTTGAAACCCCGCCGGAGGGGATCACTATCAATATGAATGTGGTGGTTGATCACCGCATTGAAGTATCAATGGACAAACAATCAAGGGCGGTGATTAAAACGGTGGACAAACTCAAACAAGCAAAATAGACCAGCTTTATTTAAGGGCGACAATACCGCCCTTTTCGGCTGATGTGGGTAAGCAAGCGAAGCCTGAAGATTACGGGGTTTTATGCAGTTTATAATTATTACCGCTTTTGCTCGTTTCGCCGTTCGCATCGCAAAATTCTACGAAAGTATCGGATAATTTCACCGCTAAATTGCCGGAATTGGTTAAACGGATAACACCTTTTTTATTGCCGTCCCAAGTGTAAGTGCCTTTTTCGATGAATGGGTGTTTCTCTTTATTTTTAAAATACAACGTGTTGTATTGATAAGTGTTGTCCGCATTTAACACTAATTTCGCTTCGATTTTTTCACAATCGGCACAAGGGAGCGTCCCTTCATAAGTACCGGAGACGCTTTTTGGCGAGAGCGTAGAACAGGCACTTAATAGGGTGCCGATAGACATTAGGATAATCTTTTTCATTGTTAATTCCTCACGGTTCAAAAAGGCAATTAAACGGGTTTAAAATCAGGATTAACCTTAAACTGAAGTTCGCTGACTTGGGGTAAATCCGTTTGAATGCATTTGAGTAAATGGGCTTGTTGCAGCAAAAGCCCCTGACGGACGGTGGCGTTTTGCACCTCAAAAACGAGTAAATTATCGTATAAATTGACAATTCGGTAAAGCCCACGATATTGACTTGGCAATAATTGTTGAATGTTATGGTTCAACATATTGAGTTCGTTAGCGCGTTGGACAATCTTAGCAAGGCTTGAGTTCTGTAAAAGCTCGCCGATGTTTCTAGTTGTGTTTTTTTTCATCTGTTTTCTCGCTTTTGCCTTGTTTTTCGTGGATTTATCACCATAATTGGCAACATTCTACAAAAATTATCGTATAATCGGCACAATTTTTTCAGTAAATCGACTAATGAGATCTTTTCGTTACTTTTCTAAATCGGCATTTTGGTCGCCATTTCTTGTGGGATTGGTGGCAATTTTCGCATTGCCGCATTTAGCAAACGGGCATTTGCACGAGGATACCCAAAATTCGCAAGTGTTTGCCCCTGAAATGATCGAAATGGACAGCGCCGAGCCGGAGCAGCCCTATTTTGTTCGGTTCGATTCACCGATTATCCCTTTCCAACCGTTGCAAGCGGTGATGTTTTGTGAATTTTTTACCGCATCTTACCGCTTGATCGTTTCGCCTAAACCGCCTATTCGAGCAGGGCCGCTATACGTTTAATCCGTTTGATATTGTATTTTGAATAGCTTGCCGAGCGGGCAAGTGCTTTTTATTTCACCCTATTTGAGAATTGGAAAACCTTATGTTAACAAAATTGATGACGGCGATTTTCGGCAGCAGCAATGATCGCACTTTACGCCGTTTAAACAAGCGTGTGGCGCAAATCAATAAATTAGAACCGGAATTTGAACAATTAACCGATGCGCAATTACAAGCAAAAACCGCAGAATTTAAACAACGTTTAGCTGAAGGGGCAAGCCTTGACAGCCTGTTACACGAAGCCTTTGCAACGGTGCGTGAGGCGAGTAAGCGGGTGTTGGGAATGCGTCATTTTGATGTGCAACTTATCGGCGGTATGGTGCTGACCGAACGTAACATCGCCGAAATGCGTACGGGAGAAGGGAAAACGCTCACTGCAACCTTGCCTTGCTATTTGAACGCCTTGACGGGCAAAGGCGTACACGTTGTTACCGTTAATGATTACTTGGCACGCCGTGATGCCGAAACAAACCGCCCGTTATTTGAATTTTTAGGAATGAGCGTGGCGGTCAATATTCCCGGCTTAGCCCCCGATGAAAAACGTCAGGCTTATGCGGCGGATATTACCTACGCAACCAACAGTGAACTAGGCTTTGACTATTTGCGGGATAATCTCGCCCATTCTAAAGAGGAACGTTTTCAACGCCCGCTGCATTATGCATTGGTCGATGAAGTGGACTCTATCCTGATTGATGAAGCCCGCACACCGCTCATTATTTCTGGGCCGGCGGAAGATGCCACCCATATTTATCAAGCGATTGATAAAGTCATTCCGCATTTGATTGCACAGGATAAAGAAGACAGCGAAGAATTTACCGGCGAAGGCGATTTCACCCTTGATCTGAAAAATAAACAGGCGCATTTGACCGAACGGGGGCAGGTGAAAGTCGAACAATTACTCACCGAAATGGGCTTGATGCAAGAACACGAAAGCCTCTATTCACCGGCACGCATCAGCTTGTTGCACCACGTTTATGCCGCATTACGTGCGCACAAATTGTTCGAGATCAACGTCGATTACATCGTGAAAGACGGTGAAGTGGTGATTATTGACGAACATACCGGACGGACAATGGCAGGTCGCCGTTGGTCTGATGGGCTGCATCAGGCGATCGAAGCCAAAGAAAAGGTGAATATTCAAGGGGAGAACCAGACGGTTGCCTCAATCACCTACCAAAACTATTTTCGTCTTTATGAAAAATTAGCCGGTATGACGGGTACTGCCGATACTGAAGCCTTTGAATTTCAACAAATTTACGGCTTAGATACGGTAGTAATTCCGACTAACCGCCCGATGATCCGCGATGATAAAACGGATTTAATGTTTAAGAGCGAGCCGGAAAAATTCCAAGCGGTGATTAAGGACATTGAAGGCTGTATTGCCCGCAATCAACCGGTGCTGGTCGGCACAATCTCGATTGAGAAATCGGAAGCGCTTTCGGCAGCACTGACCCAAGCCGGTATTCCCCATAAAGTATTGAATGCAAAATTCCACGCACAAGAGGCAGAAATTGTCGCCGATGCCGGCTATCCGGGGGCTGTTACCATTGCGACCAATATGGCGGGACGGGGGACGGATATTGTCTTGGGCGGTAACTGGAAAGCAGAAATTGCTAAGTTGGATAACCCGACCGATGAACAAATCGAAGCCATCAAAACAGAGTGGCAGGCTCGCCACGATACCGTAATGAAAGCCGGCGGTTTACACATTATCGGTACGGAACGCCACGAATCCCGCCGGATCGACAACCAGTTGCGTGGACGGGCAGGGCGGCAAGGCGATCCGGGCTCGTCCCGTTTCTATCTCTCGCTGGACGATGCGTTGATGCGCATTTACCTTAACGAAGGCAAGTTGAATATGATGCGCAAAGCCTTCACCGAAGAGGGCGAGGCGATGGAATCTAAATTGCTGACCAAAGTGATTGCCTCGGCGCAGGCAAAAGTGGAAGCTCATAACTTTGACGGCCGTAAGCACCTTCTGCAATACGATGATGTCGCAAATGAACAACGTAAAGCCATTTACGAGCAGCGCAATCATTTGCTTGAAACGGACGATATTTCACCGATGATTGAAACTATCCGTGCCGATGTGTTCAATGCAGTGATCGACCAATATATTCCGCCGCAATCTATCGAAGAAATGTGGGATATCGAAGGGCTGGAAAACCGCTTAAAACAAGAGTTTTCAATGGTATTGCCGATCGCTGAATGGCTTGAAAAAGAGAGCGATCTACACGAGGAAACCTTGCGTGAGCGGATTATTGATCTGGCGAAACAGCAGTATCAAGCGAAAGAGCAAATCGTGGGCGCAGAGGTAATGCGCAACTTTGAAAAAGGCGTAATGTTACAAAACCTTGATGAACTTTGGAAAGAGCATTTATCCGCAATGGATTATTTACGCAAAGGGATTCACCTGCGGGGCTATGCGCAAAAAGATCCGAAGCAAGAGTATAAAAAAGAATCTTTTGCGATGTTCACCGAAATGCTGGATCATCTGAAAGCCAACGTAATCAGCATTTTAAGCCGTATTCAAGTCCGCAGCCAAGAGGAAGTCGAACAGGCGGAGCGTGAACGTCAAGCCCTTGCCGATCAGGAAGCCGCCGCTTACCAAGCGGAAGGGGCGGAAAGCGGCACACAAGCGGGCGGTTCGGAGCAAGATTTTGCAAATTTGAATATCGGACGCAACGAGCCTTGCCCGTGCGGGTCAGGCAAAAAATATAAGCACTGCCACGGCAGCAAAGCACGCTACGCATAAAGGCGCAAGCGGTCGGTTTAACGGAAAAATGTGCAACGCTTTTGCAAAAATCCCGCTCAAACTGACCGCCTGTTTTAACACGGAAAAACAGTAGGATATAAAATGGATAAACCGATCGTTCAAGTTGCTGCGGGCATTATCCGCAACGAATTTGGGCAAATTTATCTCACACAACGGCTGGAAGGTCAGGATTTCGCGCAATCCCTCGAATTTCCGGGCGGAAAAGTCGAAGCGGGGGAAACGCCGGAACAAGCCTTAAAACGTGAATTGGAAGAAGAAATCGGCATTCACGTATTAAGTGCCTTTCCTTATGAACATTTTTGTTTTGACTACCCGAATAAAACGATAGCGTTTTTCTTCTACTTGGTTGAAGAGTGGGTTGGCGAACCCTTTGGACGAGAAGGGCAGGAAGGCTTTTGGCTGGCACAGTCCGAACTTGATGAAGGGCAGTTCCCTCCGGCAAATCTGGAACTTATCCGCAAATTAAAATCCGAACTTTAAAATAGTGGGCTTTTCAGCCCATTATTTTTAGAGGAAGACTTTGACGTTGTGAAAACCGTTTTCCTTTAAATAGAGCGCTTGCAGTTTGCTCATCACACCACGTTGGCAATAGAGCAAATAGGTTTTGGATTGATCCAAACTGGCAAATTGGCTAGAGAGTTTGTAAAACGGAAGCTGTTTAACTTCGACACCGGCTAATTCAAAAGGGGTTTCATCTACTTCTTCCGGGCTGCGAATGTCCAAAATTACATCGTTCTCGCCCAATGCCGAGGTCGTTTCAACGGAGACAACCTCTTTTTCCGTCTGTTCTGCAATGTCTCGAATATCCAAAAATTGTGCGTTGGCAACCGCTTGTTTAAGGATCGTGAAGTCAAAATGCCCTTCTTCTTCAAGAATTTTACTCTCAACCGCTTTTACCGTTGGATTTTTCGAGATTACCCCACAAAATTCCGGCATTGATTTGGCAATATCGTCCGTGCCGATCTGCTTTGCCATTGCAATAATCTGCTCCTTGTCGTGGGCAATCAGCGGGCGTAGCACTAAGGTGTCGGCTGCTTTATCAATTAAGCGTAAATTGGTAAGGGTTTGGCTGGAGACTTGCCCTAAAGCCTCACCGGTTACGATCGCTTGAATATCAAAGCGTTCGGCTATTTTGCTGGCCGCCCGCACCATCATTCGCTTTAATACCACGCCCATTTGCCCGTTATCGACGTTTTCCAAAATCTTGCCTACCACCGTTTCAAAATTAATGGCGACAAAACGGACTTTGTGGGAGCTACCGTAGCGTTGCCAAATGTGATATGCCATCTGTTTGACGCCGATTTCGTGCGCAGCGCCGCCCAAATTAAAGAAACAGTAATGTACCCGTGAGCCTCGGCGAATGAGCATATAGCTCGACACGCCGGAGTCAAATCCGCCAGAGATGAGGGACAGTACGTCTTCCTGTGTGCCGATCGGGTAGCCGCCCAAGCCTTCGTGGCGTGCTTTAATCAGTAGCATTTTGTCGTGGTCAATATCAATACGCACCGTTACATCAGGATGAGTCAGACGTACATTGGCGGACTCAATATGTTGATTTAAACCGCCGCCGACATAGCGTTCAACATCGAGGGAGCGGAAATCGTGTTTGCCTTTGCGGCGCACCCGTACGCAGAATGTTTTGCCGACCAGCGTCTCTTTGACCGCTTGATAGGTTTGCTCAAAGATATCGTGTAGCGAGTTGAACGGAGTTTCTTCCACTTCCAAAATATGGTGAATACCGGGAGTGCGTTGCAGTAAATCCAGTATTAGCGGTGCGTTGTCGGCAGTTTTAGTGCGAACTTCGATAAAATCCCAATGGCGAACAACGGCAACGGTTTCATCGTGTTTTGTTAATACATTGCGAATATTACTGGTGAGAATTTTGATAAAGCGTTTCCGAACGGAGTCGCTTTTAATCATAATTTCAGGGAAAAGTTTAATAATAAATTTCATTGTAATCGGTATAGAAATAAGAATGAGCGGGGGATTATACCCTTTTCTGCAATGAATAGGGAGCGGACATAAAAATCCCCTTCCTTTTGCAATAAATTAAGGGGATCTGACCGCTTGTAAGAGGGGTTAGCGTTGGTATTTGCCTGCCATTGCTTGATAAACCGCATTTTCATTGCGCAGAATAGTATATTTACTTTCGAGTAAGGCTCGCTGCGAGGTATTTTCGGCGTTGATTGCATTTAACCATTCACGCAATTCGGATACGCCCTGTTGATAACGGTTTTTGTAGTAGCCGCTGATGCGTTTATCGTATTCATACTGTTTTTGTAAATTGGCGTAGCCGTTGCGGGAAAGTTGGTATGCCGCATAGTAGGTGTCGATTTCATTCAGGGCGCTGGTGATCGTCTGTTCGTAGTTCAGCTTCGCCAATTTGTAGTTCTCTTCGGAAATCTTAATGTTGTTTTTGACACGGTTCCAATCTAAGAAAGGCAAGTTGAAGGAGATTGTTCCGCCCGCCACAGGATTATCTGCGACATCGCCGACTTTCACCGCACTGCTGGCTAGGCTGCCGCCTAGGGTGATAGTCGGGAACCAGCTATTTTCCATCGCAGTTAAGCTGTTAAACGCACTTTGTAAACGTTGCAAACGGGCGATGACATCAGGACGGTTAGCGATAGCAGATACCGGCACATTTAAATTCACCCCCTGCAATTTAATTTTGCTTAGGCTTGGGTAACGTACTGCAAGCGGTTGGTTAGGTTGTAAATTAAGCAAGTTACGCAAGGTTTGTTCTGCGGTTTTACGGGCAGACTGTAAGCTGATAAGGGTATTTTTTGCGGCTAATGCGGCTTGAATTGATTGATCCACGCTTAATTGATCAATTGCACCGGCATTGAGTTTATTCGTGAGAATTTTGCTCATCTGCTCGTAGTTTTTGATACTTTGCTGGGTAACAAGGATCGCTTCTTGGTAATAAGCCAAATTGTAATAGCTGTTAATGACACTGTTAATTAAGGACAAACGGGCTGCCTGTAAATCCTCTTGGGTAGCTTTATGTTCCCATTCTGCCGCACTGGCGGTATCTTTTAAACGTCCCCAAAGATCAAGAGTATAGCTTAAATTAAAACCAAGTTGGCTACCGAGATTGGAGGTGCCGGTTGAAACAGCGTTTCTGCCCGCCGAGCCAACCCCTTTTGATACGGAAGTAGAACCGCTGCCGTTAAAGGTTGGCACTAAATCCGCACCGACTAAATTGGCATTGTATAATGCACGGTTTACAGCAATAGCGGCTTTGGCTAAATCAATATTATTAGCTAACGCTGTTTCGACTAGATGGTTTAATTCCGGATCTTGATAGTTCTGCCACCATTTTTCATTGATCTGGAATTGCTGACTGATATCTTGATATTGCTGGTAGGTTTGCTGTGCTTGTTCTAGAGAACCGTCTTGGCTCATTTTGCTGCTGCACGCACTCAGAACTAATGCGGCAACAAGGGTAAAGCTGATTTTGGAAAATTGCATTTGGTCTTCCTTCTGATAGAAAATAAGACTATTGTAAATAAATCCTCTGTTTTGGACTAGTCGCAAAATGAACGATCATTCATCTTTTTCAAAAGTTTACAGAAAACGGAGACTGAGTGGGAAAATTCATCGCTTCACTTATATGGAATAAAGCAAACAAGCGGTAGCTTTACGCGTATTTGTTGCAAAAATGTGATCAACTTCACAAAAATAACACAGAATGAATGACAAAATAACCTAATCTGTTATGTTGTATACGATATTGAAATATCTTATTTAGGGTGGTTGTATTTATATTCACTGTCGTTTATAGAGGGTAAATCCTATGTTTACTTTATCTAAAAATCAATGTTGGTTTATTATTGATCCAAAACTCTCTTTCTATTTCCCATAATCTCGTCTTATTCTTCTTTTCAATTTTATATTCAATAACTTACCGCTTTATTTCTAGTGTGGTTTATTGATTTCTGTTAATCAAATAGCAAAGAGCTAACGTCCTATCTTCTCTTAATAAGGACGTAGTATGGTTATTTGAATAGGCTGCCTTTACATATTATGTAAGGGGCGTCTCCTTTTATTTTAGTGCAAGGATTTATGATGAATAACTTTAAACATTTACCTGAACCTTTCCGTATCCGTGTGATTGAGCCGGTGAAAAGAACCTCTCGGGAATATCGTGAGCAAGCGATTTTAAAGGCGGGAATGAACCCTTTTTTATTAGATAGCGAAGATGTCTTTATTGATTTATTAACCGATAGCGGAACTGGCGCAATTACGCAGGATATGCAGGCGGCAATGTTACGGGGCGATGAGGCGTACAGTGGTAGCCGCGGTTATTATGCGTTAGCCGAGGCAGTAAAAACGATTTTTGGTTATCACTATACTATTCCGACTCATCAAGGGCGTGGGGCGGAACAAATTTATATTCCGGTCTTGATAAAAAAACGAGAGCAAGAAAAAGGCTTAGATCGGCACAAAATGACAGTGTTTTCTAACTATTTTTTTGATACCACCCAAGGTCATAGCCAAATCAATGGAGCAACAGTGTGTAATACTTATATTAAGGAAGCATTTGATACTGCCGTTGAACACGATTTTAAGGGCAATTTTGATTTGGACAAATTAGAGCAGGGAATTTTAGCAGTAGGAGCGGAAAATGTGCCATATATTGTCTGTACGATTACTTGCAATTCCGCCGGTGGTCAGCCCGTTTCAATCGAAAATATGAAAGGAATGTATGAAATTGCCCAGAAATATGATATTCCCGTTGTAATGGACTCCGCCCGTTTTGCCGAAAATGCCTATTTTATTCAGCAACGAGAAGCGGGCTATCGAGATTGGACAATCGAACAAATTACCTATGAAAGCTATCGCTACGCAGACATATTAGCAATGTCAGCCAAAAAAGATGCAATGGTGCAAATGGGCGGGCTACTCTGCTTTAAAGAAAACAAATTTGAGGACGTCTATAATGAGTGCCGCACGCTTTGCGTTGTGCAGGAAGGCTTTCCGACTTATGGCGGGCTGGAAGGCGGTGCGATGGAACGTTTAGCGGTTGGGCTACGAGATGGAATGCGTCAAGATTGGTTAGCGTATCGCATCAATCAAGTTGCCTATTTGGTCGATGGGTTGGAACAGAACGGTGTTGTATGCCAACAACCCGGCGGGCACGCTGCGTTTGTCGATGCCGGAAAATTATTACCTCATATCCCTCCGGCGCAATTTCCTGCCCAAGCTTTATCCTGTGAATTGTATAAAGTGGCGGGGATCAGAGCGGTTGAAATCGGTTCGTTCTTATTAGGGCGAGATCCAAAAACCGGCTTACAGCTACCTTGTCCTGCTGAATTATTGCGATTAACCATCCCACGAGCGACTTATACGCAGACACATATGGACTTTATTATTGAAGCTTTTGCTAAAGTAAAAGCGAATGCTGAAAAAATTAGAGGTCTTACGTTTACTTATGAGCCTAAGGTATTGCGTCATTTTACCGCTCGTTTAACAGAAGTTTAATCAGTCTATACCGCACTTACCGTGCGGTATTTTTTATTAGGCTATTACCTATGGTGAGTGGGTGAGGAGCGATTATGAATAAAACCCCTTCTCTTATTGGCGGTGCTTGTATTATTGCCAGTGTTTGTGTTGGAGCAGGAATGCTCGGGCTGCCGACATCGGGTGCAGGTGCTTGGACTATTTGGTCTAGCCTTGCGATTATATCCACAATGATCGTGATGACACTATCAGGCTGGCTACTGCTGGAAGCCTTATCAAGATTTCGATCTTAGGGCATCTTTCAGTTCGGTAACAAAGAAGATACTTGGACGAGAAATAAGTATCATAAATAATGTGGCGGTCTATTTTGTCGGAAGCATCTTACTCTATGCGTATATTACGGCTTCGGGCAGTATTTTAGCTGAATTGATAAGTCCCATAATCTCTTTGGGGAAATTTGGAAGTCGCATTGGATCAATCATTTTTGTCTGTGTTTTTTCTGTTTTTGTTTGGCATTCTACCCGTTGGGTTGATCGTATTTCCGTTGTGCTTATTTTATTTATGCTATGTAGCTTTGTGATCAGCAGTTACGGTCTCATTCTCAATATTGACCTACACATTTTGTTTGATTTACAGACAGAAGACGGTCGGTATGCGCCTTATGCGATCGCAATGTTACCGGTTGCATTAACCTCTTTCGGCTACCATCATTCAGTATCGACAATGCGGGCTTATTATGGCAATGAACATAAAGCCAAATATGCTATTTTAGGCGGAACATTGATTGCATTAGCCTTCTACTTAGTTTGGTTGCTTGGTATTTTTGGCAATTTACCCCGTCATCAGTTTGGCGATGTGATTGCCAATAACGGCAGCTTAGATGTGCTACTGAATAGATTAGGGGAGATGATTGCATCGGACTCGGTGAAAAACGCTATCAACATATTCACCATTTCGGCAATTTTGTCTTCTTTTATCGGCGTGGGGTTAGGTGTCTTTGATTTTTTAGCCGATCTATTTCAATTTGATAATTGCCGTAGGGGGAGAACAAAATCTTGGGCTGTTACCTTCTTGCCGCCTTTACTTCTGTCAGTATTATTTCCGTTGGGCTTTTTGCAAGCGATCGGTTATGCCGGTGCGGTAGCGACTATCTGGGCGTGTATCATTCCTGCTATTTTAGTCTATAAAGCACGCCAAACGCCTATGCATAAACCATTCAGAGTGTGTGGTGGAACTCCGCTATTATGTATTGTGATCTTATTTGGCATATTAACCGCACTGTTTCATTTTTCGGCAATGTTTAAACTATTACCGATGTTTAATGGCTAGGGGTGATGAACTAAAAGATTTCCTCTCTTTTTAGTTGGAACAGTGAGTCGGTTTTACTTAGCTCTTTATCACCTGAACAAAAAATAGTCGCCCTAAAAACAAGCAATAAAAAGTAAATTTTATTCAAGATAAATAAATTAGCTTGAGTTTCTTTTACCTAGATCACATTTTTTACACTTTGGGATTGTGATTTTTCCTAAAAGCACTATGATCGCATTCGGTTTGGCGGTGGATCTTATGTTTGCATTGTTAGATTAGTTATCCTCCAAATCATTTTGGTTGCCGTTTTGGCAACCGCTTGTTCAATCTTTTGGAGGATCGAATGGATCAAACTTCATCAACACGTTTTTCATTAACGTGGGTACTTAATTTATTTGGTACAGCGGTCGGAGCCGGTGTACTGTTTTTGCCTATCAATGCCGGAATGGGCGGCTTTTTACCTTTAGTGGTAATGGCGGTGTTAGTCGGACCGATGACCTATTTGGCACACCGTGGGCTTGCCCGTTTTGTGTTGTCGTCTAAGCAGCCGGGCAGCGATATTACCAGTGTAGTGCGGGAGCATTTTGGTAAGTTGGCAGGGGTAATGATTACGTTACTTTACTTTTTAGCGATTTTCCCGATTTTATTGATCTACGGTGTTGGTATTACTAACACCGTAGCGTCGTTTTTGGAGAACCAATTGCAAATGCCGGTGCCGCCGAGATACATTTTATCGCTGATTTTAATTGCGGTGATGATTGGTGTAATGTTGCTCAATGAAGCGGTGATGTTGAAAATTACCACCTATTTGGTCTATCCTTTGGTGGCGATTCTATTAGGTTTGTCTATTTATTTAATTCCGCATTGGAACGGTGCTGCATTAAGCGAAGTGCCGCAAGCCGGTGATTTTGCGCTGACATTATGGCTGACAATTCCTGTTTTAGTCTTTGCATTTAATCACTCGCCGGCAATTTCAAGTTTTGCCCTTTCGCAGCAAAAATTCTATCAAGATCCGGCACAAACCGATAAAAATGCCAGCCGTACCTTACGTTGCACCGCAGGCATTTTAGTGTTATTTGTGATGTTCTTTGTGTTTAGTTGCGTATTAACTTTAACGCCGCAGGAGTTAGCGGAAGCCAAATCGCAAAACATCTCGGTGCTATCTTATTTGGCAAATAAATTCGATAATCCGGTCATCTCTTACTTTGGACCGTTGGTCGCTTTCCTTGCCATCGGAAGTTCATTCTTCGGGCATTATTTAGGGGCGAGAGAAGGTTTAGAGGGGCTGGTTAATCAGTTGCGTGATGAGCCGATCAAACCGGCAAAATTCAAAAAAATTACGGCGGTGATCTTTTTGGTTACCCTTTGGATTGTGGCAACCATCAACCCAAGTATTCTCGGCTTCATTGAGAGCTTAGGCGGGCCGGTGATTGCGATGATCCTGTTTATTATGCCAATGTATGCTATTCGCACTGTGCCGTCTTTACAAAAATTCGGCGGTAAACTTAGCAATGTTTTTGTGGTCGTAATGGGGCTGATTGCCATTTCAGCGATAGTTTACGGCTTATTCTAATGTGATAGAATCTTTCCTATTTTGAGCTGAGTTTACGAGTAGGTATCGGCATTGCGGCGATACCTACTTTTTCGTCTGTTATGATTGAGTGTGTTTATGATTAGTGTATTTGATATGTTCAAAGTGGGGATTGGCCCGTCTAGTTCCCATACGGTCGGCCCGATGAAAGCCGGCAAAGAATTTATTGATGAATTGGTCGCTTGCAAATTATTGGCAAAAACCGACCGCTTGCGTGTTGATGTTTACGGCTCGCTTGCCCTGACAGGAAGGGGGCATAGCACCGATATTGCCGTGATTATGGGATTGATGGGCTATTTACCGGATAATGTCGATATTGAGCGGATTGAAGGCGTGATTACCCGGTTGAAAGCCGATCAACAATTAGTATTGGCGGAAGCACGACCGGAGAGTGCCAAAACAATTCGGTTTGATTTCTTTGCGGATATGCCGTTCCATTATGATTTTCTGCCTCGCCACGAAAACGGCGTGATTTTCACTGCCTTTGCCGGCGATGAAACGCTGTTCAGTAAAACCTATTACTCGATCGGCGGCGGTTTTATTGTCGATGATGAGCATTTTGGTGAATCCCAACAAAGCAAAATCAGTGTGCCGTTCCCCTATAAAAATGCCGAAGATCTGCTATATCACTGCAAAGCCCAAGGGTTACCGCTTGCCAGTTTAGTGTGGCGTAATGAACTGGCGTTGCGCCCGAAGCAAGAGATTAAAGAGTATTTGGCGAAAATTTGGCAGGCGATGGACAGTTGTATTGAGCGGGGACTAAATACGGAAGGTTTATTGCCGGGGCCGTTAAAAGTTGTCCGCCGCGCGCCCGCTTTACGCCGAACCCTTGAGGCAACGGGCAAATTAAATAATGATCCGATGCAAATTATTGATTGGGTGAATATGTTTGCTTTAGCCGTAAATGAAGAAAATGCGGCGGGCGGTCGCGTGGTTACTGCGCCAACCAACGGTGCGTGCGGGATTGTGCCGGCAGTGTTGGCGTATTACCGCCGATTTATCGGGGAGCTAAATGACGATATTATTGAACGCTATTTATTGGCAACCAGTGCAATCGGCTCGCTGTACAAAATGAATGCGTCTATTTCCGGTGCGGAAGTGGGCTGTCAGGGTGAAGTTGGTGTAGCGTGCTCAATGGCGGCGGCAGGCTTGGCGGAAATTATGGGCGGCTCGCCGACTCAAGTATGTATTGCGGCGGAAATCGCAATGGAGCATAATCTCGGCTTAACCTGCGATCCGGTGGGCGGGCAGGTGCAAGTGCCGTGTATTGAGCGGAATGCGATTGCGTCCGTCAAAGCAATCAATGCTTGCCGAATGGCACTGCGTTTAACCTCCGAGCCGAGAGTGAGCTTGGATAAAGTGATTGAAACAATGTACGAAACCGGCAAAGATATGAATGCCAAATACCGTGAAACCTCCACGGGCGGCTTGGCAATTAAGATTGTGCCGTGTGATTAAGCGAGATCAGCACAGCATTTAGGGAGAAATGAGGCAAAATATGATTGGATTTTATACGCTGGCAATGAAGGAAGCAAAACGGGTGCTGCGGATTTGGCGACAAACCTTAGTCCCGCCGATCATTACGACATTGCTCTATTTCTTGATTTTTGGGACATTGATCGGTCATCGTATCGGGGAAATGAACGGTGTGAATTATATGCAGTTTATCGCCCCGGGGCTGATAATGATGTCTGCGATTACGGCGGCGTATAATAATACTGCGTCCTCGTTTTTCCTTAGTAAATTTGTGCGCAATATTGAAGAATTGCTCGTTTCGCCGCTTTCAACTCACATTATTATTTGGGGCTATGTGGCGGGCAGTTTGGTGAGAGGCGGGTTGGTCGGCATCTTGGTTACCCTTGTCGCCCTCTGTTTTGTTTCTTACGAGATCTATTCTTGGGCAGTGATTGTACTGACGATGCTGATGACGATTATTGCCTTTGCCTTGGGCGGTTTAATCAACGCGATTTTTGCGAAAACCTTTGATGATATCGGCACAATCCCCACCTTTGTGCTAACGCCGTTAACCTATCTTGGCGGGGTATTTTACTCGATTAGCCTACTGCCGCCGTTTTGGCAAAGTGTCTCTCAGTTTAACCCGATTGTGTATATGATCAGCGGTTTCCGTTACGGCTTTTTAGGGACGGCGGATGTCTCTATCTACTATACTTTCGGCGTATTGGCTGGGTTTGTGCTGGGGCTTTATCTTATCGCCTATACCTTGATTGAAAAAGGGGTAGGGCTACGCAGCTAAACAAGCGGTCGGTTTAGCGGGAAAATTTGCGAATAATATCGCAGTTTGACCAAAAACGATTTTAATCAACTTCTAGGGACAAACTGAAATCCTACAAATTGATATTCCGAAGCGGTTAGGTACACGCAGTAAGTCTGTTTCATCACCTCTTAGAACGGAGTGATGTTATGACGGACACAAGCGTGGTGTTGTTAAATGCTACCGTAGTATAAATTTGGACAAGGAAAAGAACCGTCAGGCGATAGGAAAATATACCGCCCGACGTGTTATTGGTTTATCCGTTCGCTCTTGAAACGGCTAACGGTGCAAAAGTTTGGGCGGTAGGCATCACTTCAATGCGGTTAATATTAACGTGCGGCGGCTGTTGATTGAGCCAAAGCACAATATTAGCAATATCCTGCGGGGTAACATACTGCACATTTTCATAGACTTTAGCCGCTTTTTCGTCATCGCCTTTAAAGCGGATATTGGAAAATTCCGTGCCGCCGCATAGACCCGGTTCGACATTACTTACCCGAATAGCCGTTCCCGCCAAATCCGCCCTTAAATTAAGGCTAAACTGCTTGACGAAGGCTTTCGTACCGCCGTAAACATTCCCGCCGGGGTAGGCGTAGCTGCCAGCAATCGAACCGAGATTGATGATATGTCCGCTATTTTTCGCCACCATTTCCGGCAGGATAAAGCGGGTAATGGCGACTAAGCCTTTGATGTTGGTGTCGATCATTGTTGTCCAATCGTCAAGATTGGCTTGATCCGCCCGTTCCAATCCTAATGCCAAGCCGGCATTATTCACCAATAAATCAACCGCTTGCCAGCTTTGCGGACGGGCAGCGAGCTGTTTTTCGGTCTCTGTGAGGTCTTGCACATCAAATGCAAGCGGTAGAAATCGGTCGCCGAATTGCAATTTTAATTCATTGAGACGCTCGGTGCGTCTGCCCGTGCCGATCACTTGGTAGCCGGCTTCAATTAAAGTTTTACAAATGGCTAAGCCGAAACCGGCGGTTGCGCCTGTTACTAATGCGGTTTTCATCGTGTTTCTCCTCTTAAGATAATGCTTTGTAGGCTAAGGATACCATTAATAGTCCCACGGTGATCACTAAAATTTTCTTAATAATTTCACCGTTAGAACGAATAGCGTGTAAGCTGCCGAAATGATTGCCGAGTAAATTGGCGATAATCATCGGAATACCAATCAGAAAAGCCATTTTGCCGGCAATTAAAAAGGAGACAAAAGCACCGATATTTGAGGCAAAATTAAAGATCTTCGAGGTTGCCGAGGCTTGTAGCAGGCTTAATTTATTGATGATAAACAACGCAATAATGAAAATACTGCCTGTGCCCGGCCCGAAAAAGCCGTCGTAAAAGCCCACAATTAAGCAGGTAATAAACACTGCTAACGCAGATTCTTTAATTTCGTTTGTTTGCGGATTGCCGGCAAGCAATTTACCTTTAAACAAGGTCGCAGCCAAGCCGAGCGGCAAAAACGCAAAAATAATATAATTGATGATGTGGGTCGGCAGCATCAAAATGACTTCTGCCCCTAAATAAGCGCCCAATAAGGCGGAGGCTATGCCAATCGGCACAATTTTCCAAATGATCGCACTACTTTTCATAAAGTTTTTGATGGCGGCAATCGTGCCGAGGGTACTGACCAATTTCTCCTGCCCTAATGCAAGCTGGGGCGGCAGCCCCACCATCAAAAATGCCGGAATTAAGATCAGCCCTGCACCACCGGCAATCGCATCAATATAACCGGCGATCAGTGAAGCCAAAATCAATAGGCATAGCCCGATGTAAAAATAGTCGGGCGATAATGCTGCCTTCAATAAAAGTTTGTGTCATTTTCTCCCCTTGTCTTAACAATTTTGTTACAATGGAAGTATAGGCGGTCATTAGATAAAATAAAAGTGAAAGATTTTCAATCGACTATGAATTTCGTTCATATTGAAGAATGACGAATTTTTAGTGATTTTGATTTTCAAAATCTATCAATTAAAAGTAAATCAATCGAGATATTTTATTAGATTGATAGATTGAGAAATGTTTCGGCACGCTTATAATAGCCGCCGTAGTTTTACCTATCTATTTGTTGGAGGAATGACTTATGTCAACGAAATGCCCTTTTGATCACAAAACTTTAACATCGGCAGCCGGTGCGCCGGTGGTGGATAACGACAATACAATGTCGGCAGGTCCGCGTGGTCCTTTACTTTTACAAGACGTCTGGTTTCAAGAGAAATTAGCCCACTTTGCCCGTGAGCGTATCCCTGAGCGTGTGGTTCACGCTAAAGGTTCGGCAGCTTACGGTACTTTCACCGTAACACAAGATATTACCCAATACACCAAAGCGGCGGTATTTAAACCGGGTACGCAAACTGAAGTGTTATTACGCTTTTCAACCGTAGCGGGTGAACGTGGTGCGGCAGATGCAGAGCGTGATGTACGCGGTTTCTCATTAAAGTTCTATACCTCTCAAGGTAACTGGGACTTAGTGGGTAACAACACACCGGTATTCTTTATCCGTGATCCGTTAAAATTCCCTGATTTTATTCATACTCAAAAACGTAACCCGCAAACCAACTTGCGTGATGCGAATGCTGCGTGGGATTTCTGGTCTCGCCACCCTGAGTCAATGCACCAAATTATGACATTGTTCTCTGACCGTGGTATTCCGCAAACATTGCGTCATATGAACGGTTACGGTAGCCATACTTACAGCTTTGTAAACGATAACAACGAACGTTTCTGGGTGAAATTCCATTTCAAAACCCAACAAGGCCACAAATTCTACACCAACGAAGAAGCGGCAAAAGTAGTGGGTGAAAACCGTGAATCCAGCCAACAAGATTTATACGAAGCGATTGAGCGTGGCGAATTCCCACGTTGGACAGTCCAAGTCCAAATTATGCCGGAAGCAGATGCGCATAAACACAACTATGCGTTTGACTTAACGAAAGTATGGCCGCACGGTGATTACCCGTTAATCGAAGTGGGTGTATTAGAGTTAAACCGCAACCCGCAAAACTACTTTGCTGAAGTTGAACAAGCGGCATTTGCGCCAAGCAACATCGTTCCGGGGATCGGTTTCTCACCAGACCGTATGTTACAAGGTCGTCTGTTCTCTTACCAAGATGCACAGCGTTACCGTTTAGGCGTGAACCACCACCAAATTCCGGTGAACGCACCAAAATGCCCGTACCACACGACTCACCGTGACGGTGCAATGCGTGTAGATCACAACGGCGGTGAAAACCCGAACTATGCACCGAACCGTTTTGACACATACGTTCCGACCCACGATCAATTACCACTTCAAATTGAGCGTGAAGCGGCGCACTTCAACTTCCGTGAGTACGATGAAGATTATTACTCACAACCGGCTACGTTATACAATATCTTCACACCGGAACAAAAAGACCGTTTAGCAGGTAACTTTGCTGCTGGTTTATCAGGTGTAACCGTACCGGAAATTGTGGAAAGACAATTAGCTCACTTTGAAAAAGTCAGCACCGAATTAGCAAACGCCATTCGTCAGAAACTTGCTAAATAGCAATTTCAGACATATTTTCTCCTTGTCCTAAGGCGTTTGCTATATCCAAGCCCTATCGGCATTAGTCGATAGGGCTTTCTTGATCGAATTGATGACCAAAGTTATTCAACAAGCGGTGCGTTATACGGTATTTTTTGCGATATGATACCACTACGACATCAAATTGATTTTTAAAGAGGAAAAATGGAATACCGCTATTATATTACCTTTGCGATTGTGGTGATTATCCTACAAGGGCTGGTTTATACCTTCTCTCGTACGCAAGCGTGGCTGTTTAATTTCGGCAAAACGGCACGACGTGTTAATCTTGTCCTGAATTATCTCGTGATCAACGGTTTAATTCTGCTGCATTTCACCACTCAAATAACATTATTTCGCCCGTTGGCATTGTTACTCGTCATCTTATGGTTCGCACTGTTAAGCCGCCTTGCCACCCAGTTATTGTCTTGGTTCGCTAAGCGTTGGATTGAACCGCAACGTCTTAACCGTTACTTAAAAGGCGGCTATTGCATTTTATTTATCGCCCTGATCGGCACGAGTGTGTATAACGCCTATGTTCCCAATGTCGTGCATTATGATATTGAATTGGATAAACCGATCGCTCCGATGAAGATCGGCGTTGCCAGCGATTTACATCTCGGCAAATTAGTCGGTCGCCGCCAGCTTGACAAATTAGCCACGATCTTTGAACGGGAAAAGGTCGATCTGATTTTGCTACCGGGGGATATTATGGACGATAATGTGGAAGCCTACCTTGCCGAAAATATGCAACTGTCCCTCAAGAAATTAAATGCCCCGTTGGGGGTTTATGCTACCCTCGGCAATCACGATCTTTTCGGACAGCAAGCGGCGATTGCAGAGCAAATCCACCAAGCCGGTATTCATTTATTGGCGGATCAAGCGGTCGTTTTACCGCAAAAATTTGCGATTATCGGGCGTAACGACGATTTAGTCGCAAATCGCCCGACGGCTGCCGAATTATTGGCAAACCTCGATTCGACCCTGCCGATTTTGCTGCTCGACCACCGTCCGAGCGAAATTGAGCAGCACGCCAAACTACCCATTGATTTACAAGTGTCGGGGCATACTCATCGAGGGCAGATTTTTCCGGCAAATTTGATCACCGCCTTACTTTATCCCCTTGATTACGGCTACCAAAAAATCGGACAAGGGCATTATGTGGTTACGTCCGGTTACGGCTTTTGGGGAATCCCAATGCGGCTCGGCTCGCAAGCGGAAGTGGTGATTATCCATCTGAAAGGGCGGTCGCTAACCGCTCAGTAATCTTCTCATAAAGTAAAAAGAGAGATATATAGAAATGCCTCTCTTTTTTTAGTTTTTCATTGCTACACTTCCCTCAATGTAAGGGAAGTGGGGCTACGCTTTACACATAAAATGTCAGAGACCATCTCGCTTATCGGATTTTCACCATCTGATGATCTTGAAACTGTTGGTACAGGCTGCGTAGCGGCGTGCCGTCCGGTAAGATTAAATCGGGATTGAGTTCGTAGAGCGGCACGATGACAAATTCACGGTTTGTCATATCGTAGTGCGGCACGGTTAAACGTTCGCTGCTGATTTGCTCATTGCCGTAAAGCAAAATATCCAGATCCAAGGTACGCTCTCCCCAACGGCGTAAGCGTACCCGCCCTTGTTCATTCTCAATCTGTTGTAGGCGATCCAACAGCGCTAAAGCGGTGAGTTCCGTGTCAAATTTTGCAACGGCATTGACATAATCGGGTTGATCTTGAGGGCCTAGCGGTTTGCTACCGTAAAAGGCACTGACGCTCATTTCCTTTGCAAATTTTTGGAGCGAAACAACCGCTTGTTCCAACTGTGCAACAGGATTTGCCAAGTTTGAGCCGAGGGCAATATAAACGCTAGGCATCAGTTTTCTCCCCGTGTCGATTTTTTCGCGCGTGAAAAGCGGCGGCGGGGTTTGCGTTTACGCTTCGGTTGCTCTTCACTTGGCGGAGTTCTCACATTTTGCAGAATATCGTGGCGTTGGTTATCGTTACTGAATTGAAACTCGTGCCACCACGCACTTAATTCCACTAAATCGCCGCCCTCAATTTCCGCCCGCATCACCAGTAAATCGAAACCGGCACGGAATTTGATGTGAGCAAGGGTTTGTTTTGCCCGTTTTTCCGTGCGTTTCGGGAATTGGAATTGTAACGCCCAAATATCTCGAATAACGGCGGTATGACGGCGGTGCAGTGCAACGGCACGATTACTTTCCGCCAAAATATCGTTAGCCGCCAGCATCATTGCATCATAGCTGTTTAAGCCGCCTTCGTTTTTCAGTTCGTCAATTTTTTCCCGCAGGGGATACCAAAGTAGCGCGGCGAATAAAAAGGCGGGATTGACCCGTAGGTTATCCCGGATACGCTCGTCCGTTGAGTTTAACGCTTTGGCGATCATTTTCTCGCTTTGTGAGTCGTTCCGCTCGGTAAAATAAGGGGCGAGTACCGGAAAAAGTTGTTCAAACAAGCCGTACTGACGCAGTAATTGGTAGGTTTTAAAGCCGCAGCCGGATTGCAGTAATTTTAACGATTCATCAAATAGCCGTGCCGGCGGAATTGCTTTTAGCAAGTGTGCCATTTGGCGAATTGGTGCATCGCTGCTTTTTTCCAAAAACATATCCAATTTTGCCATAAAGCGTATGGCACGCAACATTCTGACCGGATCTTCTTGATAGCGGACAACAGGATCGCCGATCAGGGACAGTTTGCCAGCACGCAGATCCCTGATGCCGTTGAAAAAGTCGAAGATCAGTTGGCGTTTGACATCAAAGTAGAGCGCATTAACGCTGAAATCCCGCCGTTCCGCATCTTCCCGCATTGTGCCGTACACATTATCCCGCAACAACATTCCCGTTTCACTGGTTTTGGACATTCTGTCATTGCTGTTGCGGTGATGTTCGGCACGGAAAGTAGCGACTTCGTAAATCTCCCGCCCATAGACAATATGAGCAAGGCGGAAACGGCGACCAATAATGCGACATTGGCGACCGAAAATCTTTTGGATCTCTTCCGGACGAGCATTGGTAGCAATATCAAAATCTTTGGCGGGCTTGCCTAACAATAAATCACGAATACAGCCGCCGACAATGTAGGCTTGATAGCCGTGATTGAGTAATTTATTGACAATGTTGATCGCATTTTGCGGAAAATGTTTCAGGGAGATGCCGTAATCCGCCGCATTAACCGTAAATTGCTGATGTAGAATATGCGGAGGAGTATGTGCCGCTTTTTTACTATTTTTCTTTGGCGCGACACTGCTATCCCGTTTCGGCGCAGTCTGAACAAGCGGCTTGCCCGATTTTTGAGGGGAAATCGGCTCTGCAAGCGGTAGGTTTTTCTCTTTTTTTTGCCGAGAAAAAAAGGATTTAATGTAGTTTAAAATAATACACCTCGTATAAAGTAACAATGGACAATGAAATTCATTGTCCATATCTGTTTGTTTAAGCCGGGAAATTAACCGCCCATCTGCTTTTCACGAATTTCGGCAAGAGTTTTGCAATCTACGCACAACTCGGCGGTTGGGCGGGCTTCTAAGCGTTTCAGACCGATTTCAATCCCGCAGGCATCGCAGTAGCCGTAATCGCCTTCGTCTAATTTAATCAGGGTCTGTTCAATGCGTTTGAGCAGTTTCCGTTCACGATCACGGTTGCGTAACTCTAAGCTAAATTCTTCCTCTTGAGTGGCACGGTCGGCAGGATCGGCAAAATTGGTAATATCATCTTGCATCTGGCTTTTGGTACGTTCCGCTTCTTCCATAATTTGTGCGTGCCACGCTTTGAGAATTTTACGAAAATGCGCTTCTTGTGCTTCGTTCATATACTCTTCGTCCTTACCGAGTTGGTAAGGGGTTACCCCGGCAAGGGTCAATAAGCTTAAAGAAGTGGTTTTTGCCACTGTCATAATTCACTCCGTTTTGGTTTCCCTAACTGCCGATCACGATTTCCCCGAGTTGCCAAAGGGCATTTTGCAAAAATGTTGACAAAAGCGACCGCGTGATGAAAGAGTATTGCGGGCGATTTTGCCAACTTGGGTGATGCTGCTAAATTTAGGGGCTGTTTTTAGGGGCGTATAAATAACAAAAGAAAAGCCCTTTGGCAAATAAATTTGCAAAAATACGCCGACTTTTTCAGCAAATAACCGAGCCGTGTGCTATTTGCTGTTCGCTAACACTAAACGCAGTTGGACGGCACTTGGCGTAACAATCGGCAAAAATGCCGCTTCACGCCAACGGCGTGCGAAACTTAACCCGCCGTGTTTGAGGTAGCCTCGTCCGCCGCCGGTTTGCAGTTCCAGTAATACACTTTGAGCGACCACATCAACAATGTCTATCCGTAATTGGAACAGGGCTTTCGGGTGGCGAATAAAGTAATCTTTTTCCGCCAATCCCTGTGCTAATTGTTGCTCAATCTCCGCTAGGCGTTGGCTGACGGTTTGCCATTCTTGCTGTAAGACGGCTCGGTTTGATGCCAGCGTTGCGGCAACTTCTGCTAAGCAACGCTTAGCAAGCCCGAACGGCATTCCGCACTGTAAGCCTAAAAAAGCGGGGCGAATTTGTGCGAGATAGTGATTTGCGTCTGATGAGATTATCCAATCGGGATTTAGTTCCACATTCTCAAAGGTTAATGCAGCGGTATTGCTGCCTTGCAGTGCGATAAATTCCAGATCATCGCTGCGACTCAAGCCGTCTGCTTCAGAGGGGATGGTCAAGATAACCGATTGATTGCTGCCTTCGACCGCGGCTGCAAAAATAGCAACGAAACGCCCCGCTTGCAAGTTGGTTACCCAAGGCAGTCGCCCGTTTAAAACTTTTTTACCGCCCCGTTCGGAAAGGGTAACTTGCAACTCTTCCACGCCGGAGAGGAATTTGACCGCATTAGACAACCCTGTGCCGCCGGCGCGTTTACCGCTTAGCAATTCCGCCAGCCATAATTGGCGGGGGATCGGATTAGCGGAGGCAATCAGATTTTCGATCAGCGTGCGGTGTCCCCAACTGATGAAAGCGGCGGTTAGGGAGTATTGGGCAAGGGCTTCAATGCCTTGAATTGCATTGAAAATTGATTTACCGTCGCCGCCAAATTCGGCGGGTACACCTAAGCGGAAAATGCCTTCATTAGCGATTTTGGTGAGTAACTCGGCACTGTGTTGATTAGATTGATCGAGAGTGTCTGCGTGTTTTGCCAGCCAGTCGGTGAAATTTGCTGAAAGTAATGACATTGTGTGTTCCTTCTTCTCAATAGTGGGATAGCCCTATCCTAGATGAGTTTTTTATAGCATTGAAATAGATAATAGTATTTTGATATTTCAAAATGCTATTAAAAAGATTTACAGGCGGACGCTATCGCAAACGTTTGCTTGGTGGTATAATTTCGACCGGTTTTTATTTGATTGAGGTTTTTTCTGTGACAACACAACTAAGTTATAAAGATGCTGGCGTAGATATCCACGCAGGAAACGAATTGGTCGAGCGTATCAAAGAGGATGTAAAACGCACGCGCCGTCCGGAAGTAATGGGTGGATTAGGTGGCTTTGGTGCGTTATGTGCCTTACCAACCAAATATAAAGAGCCGATTCTTGTATCTGGTACGGACGGTGTCGGCACGAAATTACGCTTGGCGATCGATCTCAACAAACACGACACAATCGGCATTGATTTAGTCGCAATGTGTGTGAACGATTTGGTTGTGCAAGGCGCAGAACCTTTATTTTTCTTAGATTATTACGCAACCGGTAAATTAGATGTTGAAGTGGCAAGCTCGGTGATTAAGGGGATTGCCAACGGTTGTGAACAGTCAGGTTGTGCGCTAGTCGGCGGTGAAACGGCGGAAATGCCGGGAATGTATCACGCGGGCGATTACGATTTAGCCGGTTTCTGTGTCGGCGTGGTGGAAAAAGCCGATATTATTGACGGCTCTGCCGTGAAAGTGGGCGATACGCTGATTGCACTTGGTTCAAGCGGGCCACACTCTAACGGCTATTCATTGATCCGTAAAGTGCTGGAGGTTAGCGGAGCAAATGCTAACGATGAGTTAGCTGGCAAACCGCTCAGCGAGCATTTGCTTGCACCGACCAAAATTTATGTGAAATCGGTCCTTCAACTGATCAAACAAGTGGATGTTCACGCCATTGCCCATTTAACCGGTGGTGGCTTCTGGGAAAATATTCCACGGGTATTACCGCCGAATGTGAAAGCGGTCATCAACGAAGCGAGCTGGGAGTGGGCGCCTGCATTTAAGTGGTTGCAAGAGAAGGGCAATATCAGCCGTTATGAAATGTACCGCACCTTTAACTGCGGTGTGGGAATGGTGATTGCCCTGCCGGAAAGTGATGTGGAAACGGCGTTAGCGGTGTTAAAACAAGCCGGCGAAGAGGCTTGGGTGATCGGTAAGATTGAAAACCGCACCGAAGGTGCAGAGCAGGTTGAAATCCTCTAAAATTTAACGCATAACAGTCTATCCCCCCTGCTTATAGGGGGGTATTTTTTGGAATAAATATGAAAAATATTGTGGTGATGATTTCGGGCAGCGGCACGAATTTACAAAAAATCATTGAGGCGCAGCAAGCCGGTAATATAAACGGCAGAATTTGTGCGGTCATTTCCAATAAAGCGGACGCTTACGGTTTGGTACGGGCAGAACAAGCAGGTATTCCAACGTTTGTGTTTGAGAGGAAAGCCTTCGACAGTAATCAGGCAATGGATAGGGCGATTGCCGAGCAATTAACCCGGATCGATGCGGATTTGATTGTGTTGGCGGGCTATATGAAAATTCTCACTGCCGAATTTACTCGCCGTTTTGCCGGTAAAATTATCAATATCCACCCGTCATTATTGCCGAAATATGCTGGTTTACACACCCACGAACGGGCAATGGCAGCTGGTGATCGTGAGCACGGTATGAGCATTCATTTTGTGAATGAGGAAGTGGACGGCGGAGCAATTATTTTGCAGGCGAAAGTGCCGATTTACCCCGATGATGCGCTAGATGAGGTGATTCAACGGGTGTATGAGCAAGAGCATCGCTGCTATCCTCTCGTCGTACAATGGTTTTGTGCCGATCGTCTGCATTTGGAGAACGGCAAAGCCTATTTGGATAATCAACCTCTTGGGCCGCAAGGCTATGCGATAGAATAATTGAGACAAGCGGTCGTTTAATCTCTCTTATTTGCAAAATGCCCTTTGTGTCCCAAAGGGCTTTATCATAAAAAAAACTAATCTGAAAACGCAATTTATATCGCCCACCCTGATTTTAAAAATATGATCTAGATCGCATTTTTCTGCGCCGCTTCTCTGTATGATCCGCCCCGTTATTGTTTAACAAACAGAGTAGGAAAAAATTATGAGCAATACACGTCTTGAAGTGGATTTATTAGGTGAACGAGAAGTACCGAATGAGGCTTATTGGGGCATTCATACCTTACGGGCGATCGAAAATTTTAATATCTCAAACAATACGATTTCTGATGTGCCGGAGTTTGTGCGGGGAATGGTGATGGTGAAAAAAGCCACCGCACTTGCCAACGGCGAATTAGGAGCGATTCCGAAAAAAATTGCCAAAGCGATTGTGCAAGCCTGTGATGAAATTCTTGTTAACGGGCGTTGTATGGATCAGTTCCCGTCCGATGTGTATCAAGGCGGGGCGGGGACATCCGTCAATATGAATACGAACGAAGTGGTGGCAAATTTAGCCCTCGAAATCTTAGGGCATAAAAAAGGTGAATACCAATATTTAGACCCGATGGATCACGTTAATGCCAGCCAATCAACCAACGATGCTTACCCGACAGGCTTCCGCATTGCCGTGTACAACAGTGTGATGCAGTTGATTAGCAAGGTGCTTTATTTACAACAAGGCTTTGAAAATAAAGCGGCGGAGTTTGCCCAAATCTTAAAAATGGGGCGTACCCAGTTACAAGATGCCGTGCCGATGACACTGGGGCAAGAATTTAAGGCTTTCTCGGTACTACTTGATGAAGAGGTGAAAAATCTCAAACGGACTGCCGAATTACTGTTAGAAGTCAATCTTGGAGCGACTGCGATCGGCACGGGGCTCAACACCCCGGAAGGTTATGCGCCTTTGGCGGTAAAATACCTCTCGGAAGTAACTCAACTGCCGTGTGTATTATCTGAAAATTTGATTGAAGCCACATCAGATTGCGGCGCTTATGTGATGGTGCACGGCGCATTAAAACGCACAGCGGTAAAACTGTCTAAAGTGTGTAACGATTTGCGTCTGTTATCGTCAGGGCCGAGAGCCGGTTTGAACGAAATCAACCTACCGGAATTGCAAGCAGGGTCGTCCATTATGCCGGCGAAAGTGAACCCGGTTGTGCCGGAAGTGGTCAATCAAGTGTGCTTTAAAGTGATCGGTAATGATACGGCGATCACCTTTGCGGCAGAAGCCGGTCAGTTACAACTGAATGTAATGGAACCTGTTATCGGTCAGGCAATGTTTGAATCCATTGACATTTTAGCCAATGCCTGTGTGAATTTGCGTGATAAATGTATTGACGGCATTACGGCGAATAAGGACGTGTGCGAAAGCTATGTGTTTAATTCAATCGGTATCGTAACCTACCTCAACCCGTTTATCGGGCATCATAACGGCGATATTGTCGGCAAAATTTGTGCAACAACAGGGAAAGGTGTGAAAGAGGTTGTACTTGAGAGAGGGTTGCTCACCGAAGAACAATTAGATGATATTCTGTCCGTTGAAAATCTGATGAACCCGAAATATAAAGCGAAGCGGTTTGAAGACGAGTAAGATGATTTCATAAACAAAGGGTTAAGATATTTTTCTTAACCCTTTTTATTTTAGGTTCGATTCAACCAGTTTCTTAAGATTTGCTCGCCGTATTCCGTGATAAAGGATTCAGGGTGAAATTGTACGCTGAATAAGGGCAAATCTCGGTGCTGAACTGCCATTAGAATATGCTGATCGCAAAAGGCATTGGCGACAAGCGGTGAGTTGGCGAGCGATTCTTGCGAAATTGCCCAAGAGTGATACAGCCCGATTTGAAATTGCTTGGGTAAGTCTGCAAATAGCCTATTGGGTTTGTCTTGAATGAGAAAGCGTTGTTGCCCGTGCCGCACTTGACCAAGATTATAGAGTTCGCCGCCAAAAAATTCACATAATGTTTGATGCCCAAGGCATACGCCTAATATAGATTTGGTTTGGTGATAGCGTTCCAGCAAGGCAAATAGTTGGGGGTAAGCCCTCGGTACATCGGGGCCGGGTGAAATTAAAATGTGGCTAAAGGCTTCTACTTTGTCTAAATCTAATGCGGCAACGGGAACGATTTCCATCGCTACGCCGATTTTGCGAATTAAATCGACCAAATTGAAGGTGAAAGAGTCATTATTATCAACAATCAGTAACATTTTCGGTTCGCTCCAACAGCGTCAGCACTTCATAATGTGCCGTATGGGGAAACATATCAAATAATTGGATTTTCTTGAGGACGTAATGGTGTAGATAGGCAAAATCGTCCGCCATTGTTTGCGCATTGCAACTGGAGTAAAGCAGAAAGGGCGCTCCCAGTTGATTCAAATAGGTTGCCAAGTGATTACCGATGCCTCGTCTTGGCGGATTGACAATCACTAAATCCGGTTTATCCGTTTGGTTAAGGGCAAATTGGGCAGAATCAAGAGAGGCAAACTTAACCTGTGAAAGCCCAAGCCGAGCGGCTGATTGGCTGGCACAGGCAATGGCAGCGGCTGAAATCTCAATTCCGGTTAATGCAATATTGGGGTGTTTGGCTTGCAACGCTTTAGCGCAGTGTAGGCCAAAGCCGCCAACGCCGCAAAACAGATCCCAAAGGGTGTGGATCGGCAACGTTTCCACCCATTTTTGAGCCGTGGCATAAAGTTGTTCGGCAACAACGGGGTTAGTTTGAAAGAAACCTTGCGGGCGAATAAACAGCGGAATGCCGTTAAAATGTTCTTCGAGAGTTTGCCGCGCCGTCAAAAAGATCTCCCGTTCCCCTTCTAAAACAGCAGAATGATAAGGCTGAATATTCAAACTGACCACCGAATTTTGCGGTAGTTGAGCAAGCAGCATTGGTAATTCCCGCTCGACAAGCGGTCGTTTCAGCTCACTTTTTAACACAAAGCGGAGCATTATGGATTGGTTATGCCGGCTCTCGCTCAATAAAATATATTTGAGCTCGCCCCGCTTTTTGGCCACATTATAAGGGACTAATCCGGCCCGCCCGATAAAGTGTTTTAAGATCGGGAACAGAGTTTGAAATGTGGGCGGATAGAGCGGGCAATCCGTCAGATCAACGGCACTTTGCGGATCGTTAGGGTCAGATAAAATGCCTAAAATCGGGCGTTCGACACTGCCGGAGACCACCATTTTCGCTTTATTGCGAAAAGCGTTAATCGGCGAAACGACAGGGGATAATACTTCCGTTTTTCCGTTTTGCAACATAAAGGGCGAAACTAACCGCGTGAGATCCGCCGATTTATCAATGAGTTGCCGGTCGTAGGTTTTTGTCAGCCATTGGCAAGAGCGGCAGTGGTTTTGCTCGAAATGCCGACAATTCAACATATTAGGCATTACGGGCTTTCCATTCCAACCAGTCGTTTTGTAAGCGGGCTAACCATTGGTGCGCTTGCTGCCAGCGAGGGCTGGCTTGTAGCATTTGCCAAGTCAGTGATTTACGCTTCATCAATTTATGGTGGCAGCTTTGTTGGGCGGCACTAGGCTGGTATTTCAATTTATCCAATACTTGTACGACGCCGTTCGGCTCGTTGCAAAGCAACAGTAGATCGCAACCCGCTTGTAATGCTTTTTGGCTGCGTTCCACATAATCGCCCATAAAGCCGGCCCCTTTCATTCCCAAATCATCGGAGAAAATCACGCCGTTAAATTGCAACTGTTGGCGCAAAACGGTTTTGAGCCAATACGTCGAGCCGCTGGCGGGCTGATTATCACATTGGGTGTAAATAACGTGGGCGGGCATAATTGCCGATAATTTATTTTTGGCAATCAGTTGTTTGAAGGGTTGCAGATCGTGAGCGAAAATCGTCTCTTTATTGCGATCATCAAACGGTGTTTCGAGGTGGGAATCGGCTAACACGTGGCCGTGCCCCGGAAAATGTTTACCGGTGGTTGCCATTCCGGTTTCAAGCATTCCGTCAATAAAGGCTTCGGCAATCGGCAGCATTGTGGAAAGCGCCGAGCCAAAAGCCCGATCGCCGATGGCTTTGCAGGAATGACCGAGATCAAGCACAGGCGCAAAGCTCAGATCAATATCCAAGGCAAACATTTCTGCTGCCATTAACCAGCCGGCTTCGTGAGCAAGTTGCTTTTGTTCGCTAATATCGGCATTAAGCATTTGGAAAGATTGCATTGCAGGCAGTTGGGTAAAGCCTTCACGAAAGCGTTGCACTCGCCCGCCCTCTTGATCGACCGTAATCAGTAACGGTTTTTTGATCTGTCGGCGTACGGATTGTATAAGCTCTTGAAGTTGGGCTTTGTCGTGGAAATTGCGGCTGAATAAAATTAGTCCGGATACAAAGGGATGTGCCAGCATCTCTTTTTCTTCGGCGGTTAATTCATAACCGACTAAGTCGATCAATAACATAGAGGCTACCTTGTGGAAATCGTTTATCGTGCTATTTTACAACGGTTTAATCTCATTTTGCGACTGTAAAAAGCGGTGCAAAATCTCGGCGGTAAATGTTTTACGCAAATAGAAGCCCAAAGGCAGTGATTGGGTTTTTTCGCCGAATTGATTGACTGCCTCCGCCCTTGAACGATTATTTCTACCTTTCGGGCGGAGCTGCATTACCTCGCCGAGCGTGGCATTAATTTCGTTTAGCCGCCCTAGCACAATCGATTCCATCAATTCTTCCCAGTCCTGTTGTAATTGCCGTTCTTGTTCCGGGGTAGGCGACCATAAAACCGGTTGCCCGATACGGCGTGTGGCGAGTGGGATCGTGCGTGTGCCTTCTACCGGTATCCACAAAACCCGTTGTAACTTGTGGCGAACGTGTGAGGTTTGCCAAGTAATACCGTTATTTTGGGTTAAGGGAGCAAGGCTGACGAAGGTCGTTTCCAACGGCATTCCTTGGGTATCAACGGGTATTGTTTTTAATTCAATCTTTAAATGGGCAAAATCCTGTTCCGGCTTGCTACCTGCTTTTGCACCGAGTGCCGTTTCAATCAAGTTTCCTACCCAGCCTTTGTCCCGTTTAAGATCGCTCGGCACGTTGATATGTAGTTGCCGAGCAATCTCGCCCAGTGTAAAGCCCATTAACCATTGAGCTTTTTCAAGTAAGGCACTTTCGGTAGCGGAGTAGGTGGCAAGTTGTATCATTTTAATTTGCGTGAAAATAAATGTGCCATTCTACAGGCTTTTATTCGGTTATTCTAGTTCGGATAATTTGAGCATTTCTTGCGCATTAGCTAATACAGCATCCGTAATGGTCGAACCGCCGAGTAATCTTGCCAAGGCTTTTACCCGTTCTTTCGGCGCTAAAAGCTGCATTTTGGTTTCCGTTTGATTATTTTCGACAAATTTAGACACATTAAAGTGATGATTACCGTGGCTGGCAACCTGCGGTAAGTGGGTTACGCATAATACTTGACATTTTTTGCCGAGTTTACGCAGTAGTTTGCCGACGACGGTTGCTGTCGGGCCGCTAATGCCGACATCAACTTCGTCAAAAATAATCGTTGGAGTAGAGCGTTTATTCGCAGTAAGCACTTGTACGGCGAGTGAAATACGAGACAGCTCACCGCCGGAGGCGATTTTGGCTAACGGTTGGGCATTTTGCCCGAGGTTACTGCGTAGATTAAACTCCACAAAATCAGACCCGTTGGGCGATAATTTTTCCGTATTATGCTGAATATCAATAAAGAATTCGCCGTTTTCCATTGCCAGTTGCTTGATTTGGCGGGTAACTTGTTGAGCCAGTTTTTGCCCTGCCGTTTGGCGTTTAAGGTAAATTTGCTCGGCGAGTGCGACACAGGCTTGGTGTGCTGCTTGCTCGGCTTCAATTAACTGTTCTTCGTTATCCTCAAATGCCAATAATGCGTCTAGCTCTTGCTGCAAGGTTTGGTGATGTTGCCATAAATCTTCTGCCGCCACTTGATGTTTTCGGGCAAGCTGCATTGTGGTGCTTAAACGTTCGTCAATCTCATTTAATAAAGCGGGATCTTGCTCAATATTGCCGGCAAGCTGGCTGATTTCGGAACTGGCTTCTTGCACTTGGATTAAGGCTTCGTTTAGCATTTCCAGCGCCGATTGATAGCGATCGTCCATTTCCGCCAACTCTTCTAAATCCCGAATGCTACGGAAAATCATTGAATCGACATTTAACTCGTTTTCGCTAAGGGTATCGACAACCGATTGAGATAGTGCAGTGAGCTGCTCCGCATTGGCGAGGCGGTTTTGATCTTCTTCCAGTTGTTCAAATTCCCCTTGCTTAATCGCAAATTCATCTAATTCATCAACCTGATATTGCAAAAGCTGCTTACGGGCTTCGTTCTCTTGGCATTGTTGGTGGAAATTTTTGACCTGCTTGTGCAAGGTTTTCCAGTGTGCGTATTGGGTTGCCATTTTGGCTAATAAAGCGTGATTGTCGGCATAATTATCGACCAACTCAAGCTGATAATCACTTTTTAAGAGAAGTTGCGGGGCGTGCTGACCGTTGAGATGAATCAAATATTGCCCCAGCTCCCGCAGTTGAGAAATCGGCAATGGCTGGTTGTTTACAAAGGCTTTAGAACGCCCTTCAGTCGTGATCATTCGGCGTAAAATGCACTCTTGCGGATTGTCCTCATCCAATAATTCGTGCTGTTTGAGCCACAGATATGCCGGGCTATCGGGCTGCATCAAAAAGGTGGCACTAATATCCGCCTTATCCGCGCCGTTACGGATCATCGAACTTTCCGAGCGGTAGCCCAAGCATAGTCCTAAAGCGTCAATCCCGATCGATTTCCCTGCGCCCGTTTCGCCGGTAATCACCGACATTCCTTCGTTTAAATCCAGCACTAAATGACGGACAATTGCAAAATTATTGATAGTGAGTTGAGTCAGCATACACGATTTCCAGATAACAAAACTGTATGGATATATAGTAAACCTGTTTTATTATCCAGTAAATAGTTTTCAATCATTTTTTTGTAAAGATAACCAGTTATGTGTTTTTATCCAAGATTGCACTGGCACAGGCGTAGGCGGAAGACCACGCCCATTGGAAATTATAGCCCCCCAACCAGCCGGTAACATCCAGCACCTCGCCGATAAAATACAGCCCTTCGACCCCTTGTGCTTCTAATGTTTTTGATGAAATAAACCGCGTATCCACGCCGCCCATTGTTACTTCAGCGGTGCGATAACCTTCCGTGCCGTTCGGTAAAAATTGCCAGTGATGAATAAATTGCGTTAAAAAAGCGAGATCGGCTTTGCTAAGTTGGGCGATGATTTTGTCGGTCAGCCAGCGTTGCTCAAACCAGAGTTCGACTAATTTTTTCGGCAAATAGCGACATAATACCGTTTTTAACTGCAATTTCGGCGAGGATTGACGCAGTTCAAGCAAAATCTGTTCGATCGTTTCGTGGGGCAATAGATCAATATCGAGAGTTTCGCCCGTTTCCCAATAGTTTGAAATTTGCAAGATTGCCGGTCCGGATAACCCCCGATGTGTAAACAGCATTTGGTTATAAAAGGTTTTACCTTGATTCTGCACCCGCACGGGCAGTGAAATGCCGGATAAGGCGACAAAGGGCTTGTCGCTCTCTTTCCAGGTAAACGGCACGAGGCTGGCTCTGGGCGGGATCACGGGAATGCCGAACTGCTCGGCAATTTTATAACCAAAAGGGCTTGCGCCGAGTGCCGGCATTGATAAACCGCCGCTGGCAATCACTAACTGCTCGGCTTGATAGTGATGACAAGCGGTCTGAATTTGGAAAAAGTTTGCAAATTTTTCAACGGAAACGACCTCTTGTCGCAACTGAATATCAACCTTGCCTTTTTCGCATTCTGCCTGTAATAAATCGACAATCTGTTGGGCACTTTCATCGCAGAACAGTTGCCCTAACTCTTTTTCGTGATAGGCAATACCATAGCCGGCGACCAGTGCGATAAAATCCCAGTTAGTGTAACGGGCGAGGGCAGATTTGACAAAATGGCGGTTTTGGCAAATGTAGTGCTGGGGAGTAACCTCTAAATTAGTGAAATTACAAAAACCGCCTCCGGACATCAAAATTTTACGTCCGATTTTTTTGCCGTTATCCAGCACCAGTACCGATTTGCCGCCTTGCCCGAGCTGCGCTGCACAAAATAGCCCCGCAGCCCCCGCCCCGATGATGACTACATCGTATTTTTTCATTAGATTAGCCGATCCCTTTTTGTTAGAATTGTCAAAATTCCCTATTTTATACCGATTATGTCCAAATCGCTGCCCCCTATTTTCATCAATCTAATCTATGTGTTTGCGATTGGGTTGAATATTGTGCTGCTGCGTTATTTTAGTTTACGGGTTGATGCGTTGAATAATAACGGCGTGCGGTTTTGTGTCGGTGCATTGGCACTGCTGATTTGGGTGTGGTTAAAATATCGGCACGATTTCACCCATTTTCGCCGTCAGCCCTTATTATTGGTTTACGCTTTCTGTGTCGGGCTGCTAATGTGCGTGAATATGTATTTTTGGTTGGAGGGCGCAGCATTAACCAATGCGGTAACCGCCTCGATTTCCAGCGTACTGGGAATGCCTTTCGGGATTTTGGTGGCGGGGATTTTCTTCCAAGATGAGCGACAGAAATTAAAACAGAAAACTTTTTGGATTGGCTGTGCGCTGACGTTATGCGGCGCATTGGGTTTTGTGTTGTACGGTAAAACAATGGCGGTGGGCGACCATTTTCTGCTCGGCGCATTTTTTCTGTTACTGTCTATTTTTATCCGCAACCTGCAAAATGTCATCGTTAAATTGGTGAATAAAAAACTCAGTGTATTCAGTTTGAGCTTTATCACCTCGCTCACCACTGGCATTACCAGCCTGGCATTGAGCCAACAAACCGGCAAACTGGCGGAACTTTCCCAAATCTCCCTTTTCTTACTGGTGGGGCTAATGTTGATCGGCATTTATGCCATTGGGGTCGGAATGGTGCTGACGTTCGATATTATCCAAAAACAAGGCTTGGTAACGTACCAAATTTTAGAATTGATTATCCCGATTTCGACTGCCCTTATCGCTTATATTTTATTGGGCGAACAGATCGCCTTTAGCCAATTAATGTTTGCCGTGGTGGTGATTATCGGGGCAAGCCTCGCCTTAAATTTATTTCCGCATTTTCATTTAAGGAAAAAGAATGACTGAGATTTTAAATCAACAAATTAGCCAACTGATTGCCGCCGAGCTGTCGGTCAATCCTTCGCAAATTTTAGCGGCGATCGGACTGCTTGACGAGGGCAATACGATTCCGTTTATCGCCCGCTACCGTAAAGAAGCGACCGGCGGTTTGGACGACACCCAACTACGCCATTTTGAAACCCGCCTCATTTATCTGCGGGAGCTGAACGACCGCCGCCAAACGATTCTCCATTCGATTGAGGAACAGGGCAAATTGACGGACGAACTCAAAGCCAAAATTGAGCAGACCCAGAGTAAAACCGAGTTGGAAGATCTCTATTTACCCTACAAACCTAAACGCCGCACCCGTGGGCAAATTGCGATTGAAGCCGGGCTTGAACCTTTGGCGGACAGCCTTTGGAATGACCCAAACCAAGTGCCTGAAACAGTGGCGGAGGGCTACCTTAACGCCGAAAATGGTGTAGCAGATGTCAAAGCCGCTTTGGACGGCGCGCGCTATATTTTAATGGAGCGTTTCGCTGAAGATGCAGCACTGATTGCAAAATTACGCCAGTATCTGACCGCTTACGCGACTTTGGAATCGAGATTAATTGAGGGCAAAGCCGAAGAAGGCGAAAAATTTCGGGATTATTTTGCTCATAGCGAACCCTTTAAATCCGTCCCGTCCCACCGTGCTTTAGCGATGTTCCGCGGGCGGAATGAAGGGATTTTATCGTTAAGCCTCAATGCTGATCCGGAGGCGGAAGAGGGCAGCCGCACTAGCTATTGTGAAGAGATTATCCGCCAACATTTGGGCGTACAACCGGCACAGCAGCCGGCAGATCACTGGCGTAGTCAGGTGGTGAGTTGGACGTGGAAAATCAAATTATCTCTCCACTTGGAAACGGAATTAATGGCAACCCTACGGGAAAAAGCCGAGCAAGAGGCGATAGATGTTTTCGCTCGGAATTTATCGGCGTTGTTGATGGTGGCGCCGGCAGGGGCAAGAAATACAATGGGGTTGGATCCCGGTTTACGTACAGGTGTGAAAGTGGCGGTGGTGGACGATACCGGCAAACTGCTTGATACAGCGACCATTTACCCGCACACCACCGATCCGGTACGGGCGGGGCAAATATTATATGCACTCGGTAAAAAGCATCAGGTTGATCTGATTGCCATCGGCAACGGCACGGCATCGCGCGAAACGGAACGTTTTGCCAAAGAGGTGATTAAACAAGCACGGGATTGGCAGCCGCAAACGGTGGTCGTGAGTGAGGCGGGGGCATCGGTCTATTCCGCCTCCGAGCTGGCGGCAAATGAATTTCCGGATCTTGATGTTTCTTTGCGTGGTGCCGTGTCGATTGCCCGCCGCTTGCAAGATCCGCTCGCAGAATTGGTTAAAATTGAACCGAAAGCGATTGGGGTCGGGCAGTATCAGCACGATGTCAATCAAACCCAATTGGCACGAAAATTAGATGCGGTCGTGGAGGATTGTGTGAATGCCGTTGGCGTGGACTTGAACACAGCCTCTGCACCGTTGCTCGCCCAAGTTGCCGGAATGAACAAAACTTTAGCGCAAAATATTATTGCCTATCGTGATGAACACGGGCGTTTTAACAGCCGATCCGAGTTGAAAAAAGTGCCTCGCCTAGGGCCGAAAGCCTTTGAACAGTGTGCGGGCTTTATGCGGATTTTGGGCGGAAAGAACCCGCTTGATGCTTCCAGCGTTCACCCTGAAGCCTATCCGGTGGTGGAGCGCATTTTAAACGCCACCCAATTTAGCCTCGCCGATTTAATGGGAAACGCTACTCAAATTCAGCTACTGAATGCGAAAGATTTTGTGGACGACACCTTTGGTTTACCGACAGTGAATGATATTTTTAAAGAGCTGGAAAAACCGGGGCGTGATCCTCGTGGCGAATTTAAAACAGCCACTTTTATGGACGGCGTAGAAGAGATCAGCGATTTAAAAGCGGGAATGATTTTGGAAGGTACGATTACCAATGTAACGAACTTTGGGGCATTTGTCGATATTGGTGTGCATCAAGACGGTTTGGTGCATATCTCAATGTTATCTAACCGCTTTGTTGATGACCCGCATCAAGTGGTGAAAACCGGTGATGTCGTGAAAGTCAAAGTGCTGGAAGTCGATGTTGTGCGTAAACGGATCGCCCTGACAATGCGGTTGGACGATCAACCGACCGATAAAAATGCAAATAGCGATCGTATTCGCAAACATTCACCGAAATCCGACCGCTTGCCACGCCAAACTGTTGCCAATAACGCCTTTGCCGATGCGTTAAAAGGCTGGAAAAAATAGCAAGCGGCGTAGAGAGAGAAAAAGGGAATAATGTGTCGGCATTATTCCCTTTGGCATATAAGACCTACAACGTGCTATGATCTCCCTATTTGAATAACGGACGACACAATGGACAGAATAGATAATTACGAACAGCGTTTCGGCGGTATCGGGCGGCTTTACACACCGGAGGGGCTGGCGAAATTACGCCGCACACACGTTTGTGTGATCGGAATTGGCGGCGTTGGTTCTTGGGCGGTAGAAGCCTTGGCTCGCTCGGGCATTGGTAGGATGACGTTGATTGATATGGACGATATTTGCGTTACCAATATTAACCGCCAAATTCACGCAATGTCCGGTAATATCGGGCAACTTAAAACAGAGGTGATGAAATCGCGTATCGTCTTGATCAACCCCGACTGCGAAGTGGCAATTATTGATGATTTTCTCACCCAAGAAAATTTAGCCGATTATGTGTTGAAAGAGTATGATTATGTGATTGATGCGATTGATAATGTGCGGGTTAAGGCTGCACTTATCGCCTTTTGCAAGCGACACAAAATTAAGCTGATTACCACGGGCGGCGCAGGCGGGCAGACCGACCCGACCCAAATTCAAATTGCCGATTTAAGCAAAACCATTCAAGATCCGCTAGCAGCGAAAGTACGCAGTTTACTGCGTAAAGACTACGGTTTTAGCCGTAATCCGCAGCGAAAATTCGGGATAGAGTGCGTGTTTTCCACCCAACCGCTGATTTTCCCGAAAATGAGCGAAGGCTGTGAAATATCCGCCACAATGAACTGTGCCAACGGCTTTGGCGCAGCGACAATGGTAACGGCAACCTTCGGTTTTTTTGCCGTGAGCCGAGTGATTGAAAAATTACTGAAAGGGTAAATCTTTCAATATCAATAATGAAATGCGTTGATGGTGGAATTTTTATAAAAATAAATAGCTTAAATTAAAACGTAGTCTTTTTATGGTGATAAAATTATGGTGATTTGAATTTTGTCATTTTGTACGAAGTTATTGAGTAGAAGATTTTTTAAGTAGCTCAATAATTTGTTGCAGCATTGCGATTTCTTTTTTCTGCATTTCAATAACTTCTTCTTTATGAGATAATTCTTGTTTTAGATTTTTAATTTCAAACGCAATTTCTTGGGAAGAACCCATTATATTTAAACTATTACTGACAACGCTTTCCTGGAAAAACATCACATTTCGCTCACCTATCGAAATAAGTTCCAGCATATCCATATCTAATATATTCGCAATTTGTTCTAGCCGTTCCGTATTTATTTTGCTTTCGCCTCTTTCTATTTTTGAGTAACCGTTAGTGGACATATTCAATTTACTTGCCATTTCTTCTTGCGACCAATTTTTTGTTTCTCGCAAATGGCGGATTTTTTCGTTTATTTTCATTTTTACCAACAATTAAGACATTACCCCAACTAAAAGGGGAGAAAAAACAACAGTGGGTTGATTGTAACATAAACTCAAGTCAGATGATAATAGCCAAAAAATTACCCACTAATTTGGAGTTACTATGCAAATAAAAAAATCCCTTTATGCTTCGATATTACTTGGTTTAAGTATGTTCTCGCAAGCAAAAATTTTTGAGGCGTCTGGTGTAGGCAATACACCTGAATTAGCTAAAAAAGATGCAGTGGCAAATGCGATTAAATTTAGCGTTGGAGAAACAATCGTCAGTAAAGAGGAATTAAATAACGAGCAATTTACACAGAGAATTGTCGGTTATTCTGACGGATATGTAAAAAATATCGAGATTATATCGAATATCCGTTTACCTAATGGGGGCTATGAAGCATCCGTAAAAGTAGATATTGAAAGCCAAAAGCTGATAGGCACATTAAAAGAAATGAATGTTGCCGTACTTGAAAATGCAATTGATAATACAAGTTTAATGGAAGCAATAGCTCATTTTGAAAAAAAAGATGCGAATGAAAAGTCTAAAAATGATTATAAGACTCTTGCAGAAGAATTATTATTAAAGCCAATTCAGGAAGGTAAAAAAATTATTGATATTGAAATTGTTGAAAAACTAAAACCGCTTAAGCCAAAAGAGAATTCTGATTTATTTCCTTTTGAATTTTCTGCGAGTATTGGTTTAAATCAGACTTATATTGAAGGGTTTAAAAAATTACTAGAGACAGATAAATCAAAAAATAGTATTAGAGAAGTGAGAGAATTATCAGATATGAATTCTGAAAAACTATTGAATATATTTTATATTTCTGATGAGAAGAGTCAAATTCTGAACGATGTACTTAAAGAGGTTAATCGTTTGTTTGGCTATGATAAAACTATTATAGTAAATTTAATTAATAAAGATGGAAGTAAACCTCAATTATATAATAGAAAAGTAGTTGATTCTAGCTATTATGAAATAGGTGGTAATGACTCGGCACTACTTTTGTATCTTCCTGAAATTTATAGTAATATTTCAAGATGGCCTTATTTTTATTCTAAGAAAAATAATGTAAAAATTAAGCTCTATTTAACTAAAACTGATCTGTTAAATTTAAAAGATATAGAACTAACGTATTAAATGATGAATTTATTTTTAATGAGGAAATCAGAATGAAAAAAATCTTATTTAGTTTAAGTGCAATTTACTTATCTCTCTTTTCTCCAATTACTTCTGCGCAGCAAGAGCCTGTTCCCCAGATAAAAAATGAGGCAGAACAATCTGAAGTAGTTGAAATTGTTGATAGTGTAACGGGAGTAAGCTATGAAGTAGATGAAAATGGAGAATTTGCAAGAATTCGAGCAACAGGCGAAGCTGAGCTTGAATTTGGTGATCGCAAAGATATTCGTATGGCAACCCAAAAAGCGACGCTAAGAGCAAAAGCAAATATTGCTAAATTCCTTTCAGAGCGTGTAACCAGCGAAGAGGTGATAGACAATGTCGAAAACGTTGTAACTAAAACGGAGAATGCAGACAATGTAGCGACTAAAATGGAAAATGGAGAAAATATAACAACTAAGACAGAAAATGGTAACAAAAGCGCGAATCGGGAAGTGATATCGAGCTATTTAGAAAAAATTCATAATTCTGCGGAGGCGCTATTAAAAGGCGTTATTGCGACTAAAACAGATATCAATAAAGATGAAAAATACGTTCAAATAGAACTGGGGATCAGTAAAAAAACAATGGCAGCAGCCGATACCTTAAAAAAGGAATTGCGTACAGACGCAACTGAAAAAAATGCTATAAGTAACGGAATACCGATTGAATCAAATGGTGGTGGACGTGAAATTAAGAAATCTAAAAACTACGATAATTTCTAACGTTATAGGCATAATCTCTTTTTTAAGTATTATGCCGGCAGTTGCTAATTCATTTGGTGTTTCTTTAAAAAAAGAGAATGGCAAAATGGTTTATTTTATTGAAACAAAATTGGACACCATAAATAGATCGAGAGATAGCCGAGTAGCACCGATATATGCAAAATCACAATTACTTAAGTATTTAAAAAATAAGCATTCATTTGCTTCTGTTGATTTAAAACATTTTACTTTATTAAAAGTAGAAAAGCATAATGGATATTCAGTCTTTATTTTTAAAGTAAACAAAAGTAATGTGGTTTTTAAAGAGTTGGCAGCCGATAAATAAGAATTTATCATTTTAGGTTAATAAGTAAACGGTGGCTTTTGCAGATTTTATGGCAAAAGCCACCGCTTGTTTTTTATAACCCGATAAAAAACGACATCAAAATCGGTACGGCAAGGTTAATGATAAAACCAAAACTGATTGCCAGTGGTACAACTTGAATGCCGCCGGATTTTTGGATAATCGGCAAGGTTGCATCTAATGAGGTTGCGCCGC
Source organism: Muribacter muris (assembly GCF_001038205.1). Lineage (GTDB taxonomy): Bacteria > Pseudomonadota > Gammaproteobacteria > Enterobacterales > Pasteurellaceae > Muribacter > Muribacter muris. Next base: position 74,696 of record NZ_JWIZ01000003.1, read on the forward strand.
CTAAGCCGACGGCTGTCGAGGGATATTGCCGCATAAAAAACGGAATGGCGAACAGGCAGAAGATTTCTCGGAACAGATCGTTGAAAAAGGCGATGCTGCCGTACATTGCCCCCCACGCATCGTTGATCAGTACGCTAGAGAGGGAATACCAGCCGAAACCGGCGGTGAGTGCAAGGGATTTAATGAGCGGTAACCCCAGCACATAAGCGGCAATCACGCCACCGATTAAGCCGCTGACGATAAAAATCAGTGAGGTAATAAGCCCCCGTTTATTCAGAAACACCTCTTTCAGCGGAATACCGCTGCTGCGTAGCTGAATACCGACACAGAAAATCATCACCACTAACACATAAGTGCTGGAATAGAGCGGGAAATCAACCACGCCTTTGGTGAAAAAGCCGATAATCCCCCCAATCAACACAGCAAAACAGAGCTGTAACGATTCGCATAAGACTTTTCGGCGGGACGGCAGTGCTTCGGCGTGATGGGTTTGACGGGGCATTGGGGCATATTTGTCAAACATCGCCAATGCCAAAATATTGCTGCCGTGCAAAATGTAAGCCAAGCCGAAGGCGGTTGCGCCGATTTGCGGCAGCTTAGTTGCCAATTCGTCCAGTTGCCCAAGGGAAATTCCCATTATCAACAAAATCAGATAAAGGCAGTAAAGGCTGATGCGGTTGATCCAATGTAGCACGCCGGTGTGTTTGATGACCAGCAGGTAGCCCAAAAATAGCGGGGCAAATGCAATCAGTAAGCCGTAAATCATAATCCTCTCCTTTTTTATTATTGTTGCCGAAATTCTAACCGTTATAAAATGAAATTAAACTGTTTTTATATACAGTTTAATTTGTTATACTGCAAGCGGTCAGTTTCTTTCGGAGAATTGCAAATGGGCGGTCAAGTACGAAAAATCATTCATATTGATATGGATTGTTTTTACGCCTCCGTTGAAATGCGTGAAAATCCGGCGTTAGTCGGTAAACCGCTGGCTGTTGGCGGCAAAGCGAACCAACGAGGCGTGTTGGCAACCTGTAATTATGAAGCCAGAAAATTCGGGCTACATAGTGCGATGGCAACGGCGCAAGCGGTAAAATTATGCCCAAATCTTATTTTGTTGCCGGTAAATATGCCGCTGTATAAACAGGTGTCGGCACAAATTCACCATATTTTCCGCCGTTATACCGAAATTATCGAACCGCTTTCGCTGGACGAAGCCTATCTTGATGTAACCGATTGCGAGCAGTGCGCCGGTTCGGCAACTTGGATTGCACAGGAAATCCGAACAGCCATTTGGCAGGAATTGCATCTGACCGCCTCTGCCGGCGTTGCACCGCTCAAATTCCTCGCCAAAATTGCCTCCGAGCAAAATAAACCGAACGGGCAGTTTGTGATTACGCCCGAACAAGTGTCGGCATTTATTGAAAGGTTGCCGCTCAAGAAAATTCCGGGGGTAGGCAAAGTTACTAATGAAAAGCTGGCACAAATGGAGTTTTCCACTTGCGGCGATATTCAGCAATCCAATCCGCATTTTATCTATCAGCATTTCGGTAAATTGGGGCAGCGGTTGTGGGATTTTTGCCACGGGGTCGATCCTCGTTTGGTGGAAGCAAATCGCCTGCGTAAATCCATTGCCGTTGAAAATACCTTGCTGTCGGATATTGCTGATTTTGGGCAGGCGAAAGCGATTGTCGCCGAGCATTTTGAGCAGTTGGTGCGGCGTTTGCAAAAAAATGAGCCGAACCGACCGCTTGCCAGCTATCAAAAGCTCAGCATTAAGCTGAAATTTGACGATTTTAGCCAAACGACTCTCGAAAGAACGATGAGCGGGGTAACATTGCCGGCATTTTTCGATTTATTGGCTCAAATTTGGCCTCGCCGACAAAACCGGAAAATCCGGCTTATCGGGCTAAGTGTACAAATTCCAGTAGAAAAAGTCATAAAACAGTTAAATTTGTGGGAATAATTGTTGTCAAAATCTTGAATTTTTGTGGGATTGCCCCTATTTTGCTGACTCGGTTTTTTGACCGAATTTGATGAATTTAACTCGATTGGAGAATTATCTATTATGATGCGGATTGCACTTTTCCTCGCAACCAACTTTGCCGTAATGATTGTGTTGGGCATTATTCTAAACGTAACCGGCATTGCGGGTAACAGTACCGGCGGCATTTTAATTATGGCGTTATTGTTTGGTTTTGCGGGATCGTTAATTTCCCTGTTCTTATCTAAAAAAATGGCGTTAAGCTCGGTGGGCGCAGAAATTATTACCGAGCCACGCAATAATGCGGAACGTTGGTTGGTTGAAACGGTGAAGCGTCAATCTCAACAAGCGGGCATTCCAATGCCGGATGTCGCGATTTACCATTCCCAAGATGTCAATGCGTTTGCCACAGGTGCAACGAAAAGTAACTCTTTGGTAGCGGTGAGTACCGGCTTGCTCAATACGATGACCCAAGACGAAGCGGAAGCGGTGGTTGCCCACGAGGTCGCACACATTGCCAACGGGGATATGGTAACAATGACCCTATTACAAGGAGTGTTGAATACCTTTGTGATCTTCTTATCCCGAATGATTGCAACGGCAGTATCAAGTACCCGTAACGATAATGGTGAAGAAAGCCAAAGCGGCGGCATTTATTTTCTCGTCTCAATGGTGTTGGAAATTATTTTCGGTGTGTTAGCGACAATGATTGCAATGTGGTTCTCCCGCTACCGTGAATTTAGAGCGGACGCCGGTTCTGCCCAGTTGGTCGGTAAAGAGAAAATGATCGCTGCGCTGCAACGTTTACAGCGAGTACACGAGCCGCAAGAATTGGAAGGCTCACTGAATGCGATGATGATTAACGGCAAACGTAAAGAACTCTTTATGAGCCACCCGCCGTTAGAAAAACGCATTGAAGCGTTAAGAAATCTATAATTAAATTGAAAAGCCATTGGTATGACCAATGGCTTTTTGACATTAAACCGCCTTAAACAGCGTTTTGGGTATGGTTGCCGGATAATTGCGGATTAAATCACTTTAACATTGAGGGCGGATGCGCCACGATCAGATTGCTGCATTTCAAATTCAACTTTATCGCCATCTTTGAGATTGCGGTAGCTGCTTTCGCTAATGATTGCAGAAAAATGCACAAATACATCATCGCCGCCTTGTTCAGGTGCAATGAAACCAAATCCTTTTACAGAATTAAACCACTTAACAGTGCCGATTAACTTTGACATAAGTTATCCTTTATAAATTAAAACAAAGGTGGCGACTATTTCACCACCGATTTGAATTAGACCATTTATGTTGATTGAACGCAAATTAAATTTTAAGAAATTTTACAAAAGTCGGCGTTTTATCGTTGTCTAACGCCGTTGAGGCTATGGACGAAATCCGCCAAATCAAATATAGTAACGACTATTTTTGTAAACCTGTCTCCAGTTATTTATTAATGGAAAACACTATGTCTGAACAACTTGAAGTACAACAATCAAATCAAAAAACCAGCCTTTCAACGAAAGAAGTGATTGCCTATCTCTGTGAAAAATTTCCGCTCTGTTTTGTGGCGGAAGGGGAAGCGAAACCGTTAAAAATCGGGCTTTTCCAAGATTTAGCCGAAGCGTTGGCTGCCGATGAGAAAGTCAGTAAAACCGCCCTTCGCAAAGCTCTGCGGACTTATACGCTGGGCTGGCGTTATTTACACGCTTGTCGTGAAGGGGCGGGGCGTGTGGATCTTTTAGGGAATGAAGCCGGTGTAGTAGATGCCCAACAAGCCGAGCACGCCGCAACGTCGTTAGCCGAGGCGAAAGCTGCATACGCAGAACGCCGAGCTCAAGAGATGAAAGAGAAACGCAAAGCAGAGCGTAAAGCGTTTTTTAAACAAAAAGCGCGTGATGAGAATGCAAAAAAACGGGCGGAATTAAGAAAACACGCCGATGCACCGAAAGCATCGTCAGAGAGTTTAGCCGCATTGGAGAGTAAATTCGGTAAAGGCAGAAAATAGTTTTCCGAGTGAAAGCAGGAATGTTTATGAAACAGTATCAATTAAAGATGGTTAGCGCGTTGATGGTCGGGCTTTTTTCGGCAATAAATGTAGGTGCGGTCGAGCCAACGATCAAAGCAAGCGAGCTAATCCTTCCCAAACCCACCCCTCAACACAGCTTATCGGCAAAGCGTGTTACCGCACGTTTAACCCAATCGCACTATCATAAATTCACCTTAGACGATGCCTTTGCCGGCAAGATTTTTGATCGTTATATTGATTGGCTTGACGGTGCACATAATACCTTTTTAGCCTCCGATGTCGAGGAAATGCGGGCGAAATATGCCACAAAATTAGATGATGAACTTTATGAAGGCAAACTGGACAGTGCCTTTGAGATTTATGATCTGATGACCAAACGCCGCTATGAACGTTATAAATATGCGTTATCGCTTTTGGATCACGAACCGGATTTAAAAGGCGATGATCAGATTGAAAATGATCGTGAAAAAGCGCCTTTCCCTCAAACCCTCGAAGAAGCGAACACATTATGGGAACAGCGGGTTAAAAACGACATTATCAGCCTTTATCTAAAAGATAAAAAATGGCCGGAAATCAAAAAGACGCTCGTTAAACGCTATAACTTAGCGATCAAACGCCTGACTCAAAATAAAGCGGACGATATTTTACAAACCTATTTGAATGCTTTTGCCCGTGAAATCGATCCGCACACCAGTTATCTTTCACCACGTGCGGCAAAACGTTTCCAAGAAAGTATGAACCTTTCCCTTGAAGGCATTGGGGCAACTTTAACAATGGAAGATGATGTAACGGTGATTAAATCGTTAGTGCCGGGCGCACCGGCGGCCCGTAGCAAAAAAATTCGGGTAAACGATAAGATTATCGGGGTAGGGCAGTCTGCCAATAAGATTGAAGATGTGGTCGGTTGGCGCTTAGATGATATTATCGACAAAATCAAAGGTAAAAAAGGCACAAAAGTTTACCTCGAAATCGAACCGGAAAAAGGCGGTAAAAGTAAAATTGTAACATTGGTGCGGGATAAAATCCGTCTTGAAGACAGTGCCGCAAAATTAACGGTAACGAAAACCGAGGGTGAAAATATCGCCGTTATCAAAATTCCGGGCTTCTATATTGGCTTGACCGATGATGTGCGTAAATTACTGAAAGAGATGAAGACCAAAAAAGCAGATGGTCTGATTATTGATTTGCGTGAAAACGGCGGCGGTTCATTAACGGAAGTGATTGAATTAGTCGGGCTCTTTATTAAAGAAGGGCCGGTAGTGCAAGTGCGTGATGCCTTTAACCGCATTAAAGTTCACGAAGATCCGGATAATAGCGTGCAATATGACGGCAACATTATGGTGATGATTAACCGCCATAGTGCATCGGCTTCAGAGATTCTCGCAGCGGCGATGCAGGATTATAATCGAGCGATTATTGTCGGGCAGCAAACCTTTGGGAAAGGTACGGTACAACAGAGCCGCTCTTTGAATTTCGTGTATGATTTAGACAGAGAGCCGCTCGGTTCTATTCAATATACCATTCAAAAATTCTACCGGATTAACGGTGGCAGTACCCAGTTAAAAGGGGTGGAGGCGGATATCCGTTTCCCTGAAATTATCAATGCGGAAAAAACCGGCGAAAGTTTTGAAGATAATGCGCTACCTTGGGATAAAATTCCAGCGGCAAATTATAAAGAACTCGGGCAAGCTCGTAACGCTGTGGCGGCACTTACGGAAAAACATCAGCAGCGGATTGCTAAAGATCCGGAGTTTATTGTTTTAAATGAGGATATCAGCATTCGTAAAGCGCGTGATGAGCGTAAATTTACCTCGCTGAATTTAAAAGCACGTTTAGCGGAAAATAAAGCCGATGATGCCAAGCGGTTGAAAGATCTCAATGCCCGCTTTAAACGGGAGGGTAAAAAGCCGTTGAAAGATTTGGATCAGCTACCGAAAGACTATGAAGCACCGGATTTCTTCCTCAAAGAAACGGAAAAAATGATGGTCGATTGGTTAGAAATTGATAAAAAATAATAAAATAGTATATAATGCGACATTTTGCAGACCGCAACAAGCGGTCTGTTTTATTAAAAATATAACAATTTGGATCAAAAAAATGAAAAAACTCACGTTTTTACCTTTTATTGTATTATCAAGTGTGGCGGTGGCGGAAAGCGTGCCGGAGGTGGTGAATGCCTTACCGGCAGCGGAGAGTTCGCCGGTTTCGACTACCGATAACGTGTTACCTCAATTTAGTTTTGAAGCACAGCAAGCACGGGCTGCCGAGTGGGCAAAACAGGCAGAGAATATTTTTCAGCAGGAAGAAGAAAAACGCTTAAAAGCACAGCAACTGGCAGAGGCACAACAACGCATTCAGCAGGAGATCGGGGCTAACCAGTTACAGTTAGCAACCGGTACGGCAAAAATTTATGCCGAAAACAATTTTATGCCGATGTGGCAGGATAAAAGCGTAGAAAAGATCTTCTTAAAAGAGTATGCGGCGTTTGCGGCAAGCGGTGTATCGGCTAAAGCGGCAAAAGCATTACAACAAATTCTGAATGTACCGAATGGCTTGGCAAAAGATATTTTGTTAACCGATAGCTTTTTAGACTATTTATACTACAACAAAAATGTGTTGGCGAATGCGAATAGCTGGCTTTATAACTTGGGCAGTTACCGCACAAAATCACCGGCACAAGCCCATATTGATAGTTGGGTAAAAGCGGTTAAAAACGGCTCGGTAGGGCAGTTTGTGGCAAACTTAGTACCGCGTAATCATATCTATCAGGAAACGGTACAACGCTTATTCTCTGGTGCACCGATGGCAACGGCTAAAGCGAAAAAAGGCAAAAAAGGAAAACACACGGCGGAGGATAGTGCAACACAAGCGGGCGGAACGAGTGCCAATTTTGCAAAACTAGCGTTGAATGCTCAGCGTTTACGCCTTATTCCAAGTTTTAGCAACGGGATTTTCGTGAATATTCCAAGCTATCAACTCTACTATTTCCGGGACGGTCAATTGGTTTTACAATCAAAAGTGATTGTTGGGCGGGACGAACGTCGCACGCCGGTAATGTACAGTAAATTGAGCAATGTGGTAGTTAATCCGCCTTGGAATGTACCGGCGAGCATTAAAAATAAAGATCTCGTGCCGAAAATGCGTAAAGATCCGAGTTATGTTGATCGCAAAGGCTATGAGATTATTGACAGCAAAGGGAACAAGGTCAATCCGCACAGCATCAACTGGGCGGCTTACGACAGTCCGGAGAAAAATTTTCCGTACCATATCCGCCAAAAAGCCGGTGATGATAGTGCATTAGGGCGTTATAAATTCAATATGCCAAGCTCCGATGCGATCTATTTGCATGATACGCCGAGCCGTGGTCTCTTTAACAAAAACGATCGGGCGTTAAGTTCGGGGTGCGTACGGGTCGCTAAAGCCGATGAATTGGCAACCTTGTTGCTAAAAGAGTCCGGTTGGTCTGAACAGAAGAAACAAGGCGTACTGGCAAGTAAGAAAACCACCTCTGCCCCAATTCGTTCGGATAATCCGGTTTATCTCTACTATGTTACGGCGTGGGTTGAAAATGGCAAAGTCCATACATTACCGGATATTTACCGTTTCGATAAAAACTTGCCTCGCACGACACTGGATTGGGCGAAGATCCGAACACTGATTAACTGACAGAATTTTCCGAGAAGTGTTGCGACTTCTCGGAACTTTCTTTTTGATTCAAACACTAAGATCCACAGCTTAATGGTTTATCGTGAATAGTAAGGAGAATATTTACGTTAGATCATTAATTATCAACACTAGGAGAATTAATGGAACAACCAAATTTACAACGCCGCAGATGGCTTTCTCTGGGCGGTATTGCACTGGGAGCAGCGATATTACCCAGCTCGGTAATGGCGATTGTCTCGACCCCTCGTCCGCTTTCGCTGCGTCTGCGTAACGTGAATACGGGCGAAAGTATTATTGCCCAATACTCAAAGGGCGGTTTTGCGCCGTCAACACTGGGCAAATTAAACTACATTATGCGTGATCGCCATACCAACCAAGTCAAAGCGATTGATCCAAATCTGTTTTTCAAACTCACTCAAATCCAATCCCGCCTCGGTTTACGTAATTCGGAAATTGCCGTATTAAGCGGTTATCGCACGGCACAAACCAATGCAAGAATGCGCAGACGTAGCCGTGGCGTTGCCAGCAACAGCTATCATATTCAAGGCAAAGCGGTGGATTTTTTCATTGACGGCGTGCCGTTATCGAAAATTAAAGCCGCGGCGGAAGGACTAAGTAACGGCGGGGTCGGCTATTACCCTCGTAGTAATTTTGTCCACGTTGATACCGGGCCGGTGCGGACGTGGCGGGGTTAATGCAAGCGGTAGGTTGTTATGTTTAATTTGCAAATTATTCCGGTCGGGGCTTTTCAGCAAAATTGCAGCGTGATTTGGGACGACCAAAAAAATGCAGCGATTATTGATGCGGGCGATGAGGCAGACAAAATTATTCAGTTTGTTGAATCTCAGCAGCTCAAGGTTGAAAAACTGTTGATTACCCACGGGCATCTCGATCACATTATGGCGGTCGAGCCGTTGAAAGCCTATTTTGGTGTTGAGGTTTACGGCTCTCACTACGCGGATCAACCGCTTTTTGAGCAACTGCCTCAAATCTGCCAAAATTATGGCTTACCGGTGGTGAAAGGCTTTTTGCCGGATCACTGGCTGAATGAAGGCGAGCAAATTAAAGTCGGCGAGTTGCACTTTGAGATACGGCATTTGCCGGGACACGCACCGGGGCATATCGGCTTTTTTGATTTTGCCAATAAAATTGCCTTTAGCGGTGATGTGTTGTTCCAAAACAGCATCGGGCGTACGGATCTCTATCAGGGTAATTTATCGCAATTATTAGACACGATCCGCACCAAACTGTTTGATTTGGATGATGATTTTATTATCCTGCCGGGGCACGGCGCTCATACTACGATTGGGCGTGAGAAAAAAAGTAACCCATTTTTAAAGTAGATTAACTATGAAAAAACACCTTTCCCTTTTACTCGTTACCGCCGCATTTGGCTTAACCGCTTGTTCGTCATCCATCAATCCGGAAACGGGGCAGCGTGCCGATCCACTTGAACCGTTTAACCGTGCGATGTGGAAGGTTAATTACGAATATCTTGACCCTTATCTCTTAGAACCGGTGGCGAAAGGGTGGCGGGATTATGTGCCAAGTCCGGTGAAAACTGGCTTGGTTAATGTGGCGAATAACTTGGACGAGCCGGCCAGCTTTGTGAACCGTTTGCTTGAAGGGGAAGGGAAAAAAGCGATGGTGCATTTTACCCGCTTTTGGTTTAACTCAATTTTCGGTTTAGGTGGCTTGATTGATTTTGCCAGCCTAACCGATGATTTGAAGTTGGAAAACGGTCGCCGTACCTTTGGTGATACGCTGGGGCGTTATAATGTCCCAACGGGCCCTTATGTGATGCTACCGGGCTACGGGCCGGCAACGCCTCGTCAAGATCTCGGCGGGATTGTCGATACAGCTTATCCGACCCTTTCAATGCTGACAATGCCTTGGACAGTGGCAAAGTTCAGCGTGCAAGGGATTGATAAACGGGCGAAATTATTAGACCAAGGGGCATTGCTGAAACAGTCTCAAGATCCTTATACCACGTTCCGTGAGGCTTATTTCCAAAATCTGGACTTTAAAGTGAAAGACGGAAAAACGGATAATCAAGACGGCAAAGAGATATTGTCGGACGAAGAGTTAAAAAATATTGATTAAACTAAAAGCCCTCATTATTGAGGGCTTTGTTATGGATAATTAGCTAAATAGTTTGCCTAACACTGCTTTTGCACCTTGTTGCAATAACGCACCGGTATCAAGGCTAGCCAGATCTAACTGACCGTTCGGGCTGAGTGTATCGACAATTTTCGGCAAGTACTCGGAGAGTAAATTCGGCGCATCTTCTTGCGCAATACCGACTTCTTCGGCGGCGTTGTCAATGTTTTGCTTTCCGAAAATATCAAAGATTTGCGAAACGGAAATCGGTAAATTTTCACCATTGCCGATCCACGATTTGACGATTTGCTCTAAACCGCCTTGTTGAAATTTCTCAATTAAACCTTGCACGCCGCCTTGCGATTGTAGCAACGCTTGGATAAGTTGAATCGCTTTGTTTTGACCTTCACCACCGCCTAATACTGATGATGCCACTGAACCTAAAATGTTACCTAACATAAAATTCTCCATTATGATAAAAGTGCCAAATACCGAAACGTATTTTGCAAAAAATGTAAGCCTAACCGACCGCTTGTATTATCCACGGGCGGCAAAAATTTGACGTACCCGTTCAAGATCCGCTTGCGTATCGACCCCGACTGCCGGCGCACGTTTTGCCAGATCGAGATGAATTTTTTCGCCGTACCATAACGCTCGTAACTGTTCGAGGGACTCCAATTGCTCCAGTGCAGTCGGTTGCCAAGCGACATAACGCTTGATAAAGCCTGCCCGATAAGCATAAATACCGATATGGCGCAGGTAATTTTGGCGTTGTACAAATTCATCATCGCAATCAGGGAACGCATCTCGCCCGAACGGAATCGGCGCACGGGAAAAATAGAGTGCCATTCCGTGTTGGTCGGCGACAACTTTAACCGCATTCGGATTAAAAAGTTCCTCGGCAGTCGTTAATTTTACCGCCAGCGTTGCCATATTGACCTGATGGCGATCCAAATTTTCCGCCACCTGTGAGACAATCTCCGGTGGAATAAGCGGTTCGTCCCCTTGCACATTCACGATAATTTCATCATCAACGATCGCCATTTTTTCAATCACTTCTGCCAAACGCTCGGTGCCGGAATTGTGATGGGCAGAAGTCAAGGAAACTTCACCGCCGAATTGTTGAACGACATCGGCGATTTCGTGGTGATCCGTTGCCACAATCACCCGCATTGCGCCGGCTTGTTGGGCTTTCTCCCAAACGTGCTGAATCATCGGTTTGCCGGCAATATCCAACAGCGGTTTGCGTGGCAAGCGGCTGGAGGCGTAGCGGGCGGGAATAATCACACTAAATGGCATTGTAGCTCCTAGATGCGAGAGAGATCGAAACGTGTTAAGTCAATACGGTCTTCCGTACCGTAAAAACGGGCTAGGGCTTGGCGTAATTGCTCCGCCCGTTTCGGTAAACCCTTTTCGGCATACTGTTTGACTTGCTGGTAAACCGCTTGTTTGAAAGCGGAATTGTCGCCGGCATCGCCGGTTAAATTATCGCTGCTAGCAAAATAGCGGAAATTGGCGGCGGTGGCTAAAATCCACTCGATTGCTTGGGGTTTGACTTCCACCTGTTCAAATTCCCGCTGACGCTCGGCGGAACGCCCGTCCGGCTCGTACCAGTAGCCGAAATCCTCTAATTTACGGCGTGCTTCGCCGGCAACCAGCCAGTGAGCAATTTCGTGCAGACCGCTGCTATAAAAGCCGTGAGCAAATAAAATGACATTGTAAGGGCGTTCGCTTGGGGTGTTATTTTCGTCCAGAAACGCGGGAAGGTAGATCGGGTAGTCGCCGCCCCGTTCCAGCCGTGTGTTGTAGCTTTCGGCAAAGCAATCGTTAAAAATCGCGATTAAATCTTCGTAGCGATGAGCATCTTGGTGCATAAGGTATCCTTCGGTAATGCAAGCGGTTGGAACGTACCGTGTTAATGTAAATTAGTGAATAAATTCGACAAAACCGTCTATATTTTCCGGTTGAGTAGCAAGGGTAATGCCCTCTTGGTCGAGCGGCGAACCAATCATCACAAGAGCGACAATTTTATCCTGCTCCCGACAGGCTAATGCTTGGCGGAGTGCTGAACCGTTTACCCATTTATTGCTGATCCAACAGGTTTCAAACCCTTGCGCATTGGCGGCAAGCTGCATTGCATAGGTGGCACAACCGGCGGTGAGCATCTGTTCCCAAGCCGGCACTTTCGGGACATCTTTGGTGATTTTTGCGACCACGGCGATCACCATTGGCGCACGTCGGCTAAGTTTTTGGGCTTTCATTATCCCTTCTTCACCTAAACCAAATTCAACGGCGGCGGCTTCTAAGTAGTGGGCTAATTGAGTCATCCCTTGCTTTTCAAATACAAAAAATTGATAGGGTTTGAGGCGACCGTGATCCGGCACACGCAAGCCGGCTTGAATAATCTGTTTGGTCTGCTCGGCATTCGGAGCGAGCTCACCAAATTTTTTTGTGGAACGGCGGCGTTGTAAAAAATCTAACGTATCCATTCTGTCCTCTGGGTCAATGGTAAAAAATGCAGTTAGAATAGCATATTTTGTTAAATTTCGCCCTGTTTTGTGGTAGTTTAGGCACGGATTTTTCACGAGTGGAAGGAGTAGCAATGTTGAATGTGCTGAAAGGGCTTTATCAAGTTTTTCGGTGTATCCGTGAGTTTGTATTAAGCCTGTTTTTTATTTTGTTTGTGTTGGTTTTATTTGCTTTAGCCAGTGTAATGAGCGGCGGGGACAAGAAAAATGCCCCTATCATCATTGAACAGGGGGCATTAACCCTGAATTTGGACGGCTACCTTGCCGATAATCACGATGAATTTAGCGAGTTTAACCGCTTCATCAATGAAGAATTGACCGGTCAAAGAGAGCCGCTCAAAATTTCAACCTTTGATGTTGTCCAAGCGATCGCAATGGCGAAAACCGATGACAGAGTAAAAGGCTTAGTATTAGATCTGGCGTATTTCCACGGGGGCGATGTGCCGTCCTTGCAGTATATCGGCGAAGCGATCGAGGATTTTAAAACGGCACAAAAACCGGTGATTGCGGTGGGCAATTATTTCAGCCAGCAGCAATACTACCTTGCCAGCTATGCGGACAAAATCTACCTTAACCGTGCCGGATTTGTGGATTTACACGGCTTGAGCTACAGTAACCTTTATTTCAAATCCTTGTTCGATAAAATTGAAGCCGTGCCGCATATTTTCCGTTTCGGGACTTATAAATCGGCGGTCGAACCGTTTATGCGTAATGATATGTCGCCGGAAGCCCGTCAAAATGCACAGCTTTGGCTGGATAAACTGTGGCGGAATATGAGTCAAGATATAGCCGAAAACCGACATATTAAGGCGGAAAATGTCGTGCCGGAGACCGCCCGTTTTCTTGCCGAGTACAAAGCGGTAAAAGGCAATGATGCCCACTATGCGTTGAAGCAACAGTTGGTTACGGATATTTTAACCCAGCAGGAAATACAGAAAATTTTGGTGCAACACTTCGGCAAAAATAGCGAAGGAAGCTATAACAGTATTGATTTCTTCGACTATGTTAGCCAACTACCAAATCGCTTTGAAAAAGAGGGCTTGCACCGTATTGCTGTGATCAACGTTGAAGGGGCGATAATGACCGGCGACAGCGACGACCAAACCGCTGGCAGCGATACGATCGTGTCGCAGCTCAAAAAAGCCCGTCAAGATGACAAAGTGAAAGGCGTTATTTTACGCATTAACAGCCCCGGCGGCAGTGCGATGGCATCGGAGCTTATCCGTCAAGAAGTGGAAAATGTACAGAGTGCCGGCAAACCGGTGGTTGTGTCGATGGGCGGAATGGCGGCTTCTGGCGGCTATTGGATTGCAGCAACCAGCGATAAAATCGTGGCACAACCGACTACATTAACAGGTTCAATCGGTATTTTCGGATTGGCAGTTACCTTTGAGAAAACCGCGAAAAAACTTGGCATTAGCGAAGATGGCATTGCAACCTCGCCGTTAGCCAATCAATCTGCTTTCAAAACCTTGTCAAAAGAGCAGGGCGATGTGATACAAATCGGGATTGAAAACGGCTATCAACGCTTTTTAGATCTCGTCAGCCGTGGGCGGAAAATGACCACAGCGGAAGTGGATAAAATTGCCCAAGGTCAAGTATGGTTGGGAGAAAGCGCGTTAGAAAAAGGGCTGGTCGATAAACTCGGATCGTTTAACGATGCACACGAGCTGCTTATCGACCTAATCAACGAGAAACGCAAGGCGAAAGGGAAAGTGGCGATTGAGCGTTTCAACACCTATTGGATTGTAGAACAGCGAGATGATTTGCTCAGCCAACTGATGCGTGATTTTAAAGCCCAGATCGGCGGCAATATGGCGAGTTGGTTAGGCTTATCCGTGCCGAAAAAAATGGAAAGCCAACTCGGACAACTAGCGAAGTTTAACGATCCGCAAAGCCGCTATCTCTATTGCTTAAATTGCGGCACGCTGAAATAGCGACGCAAGCGGTCGGTTTGCCTATTGATTTTGCAAAAAACGGGCGTAACAGACCGCTTGCGATGCACAATTTTAGGGAATTGGGTGAGTTCGGCATTGCAAAACAGGCAATAGCCCTTTAAACTGCCCAACTTATTTTAGGTTTAATTCTCAGCAGAAAGACAATGACGGAAACAACAGCGAACCTTTCACTAGGTCAACAACTTAAAAATGCACGGGAAGCGCTTGGGCTTTCTATCGAAGAAGTTGCACAAAAAACCAATTTAAAGAAAAATCATATTGATGCCTTTGAAAATGATATTTTCATTTTACAAAATGTGCCGCCCGCCTTTGCCCGTGGTTATGTCCGCAATTATGTTCGCTTTCTACGTTTGCCGGAAAACCTGATCGATTCGGTTAATTACGGCGAGGTTACTATTCCTAAAGAGGTGAAACGGGCAGCGCCGATTAAAGTAGCAGCTAACCCTAGATCACAAAGCCGTTGGGTGAGAAATATTACTTGGCTGATTTTACTGGCGGCGGTTGGGATGACGCTGGCGTGGTGGTGGCAAGAGCATCAAAAAGATCAAGCCAGCCGTGATGCGTTAGTGAGTAACACTGAAATACCGGCAGTGCAGGTTCAGGATAATACCCAGTCAGTGCCGCCGGACACGGTGGCAGCAGCAGAAAATCAAACGGTTGCTCCGGCATCAAATAACAGCGAAAGCGAAGCCCACTCTCAGCCAAGTGCTAACGAGATTGTGCTTAATAATACGACACCTGCCCACGAAGCGACACAAACTGAGCCGGCAGAAAATGCCACCGAAGCCCCTCAAGCTGCCGAATCTACAACAGAGGAAAGTACGTCATCAGAGCCGATCAATGTGTTGCAACAACAGCCCGAGCAGGCGGAACAAACCGTTGCGAATAGCGAGCAACCCGAGGCAGCGGTTATTAACGATGAATTGCGGATCGAAATTGTTGGCGGGCAGAGTTGGATTACTGTGCGAGGTGCGAAAAACAAACGCTTAGCGGAGAAGCTCTACAATGCCGGTGAGGTGCTGACGTTTAATCATAATGAACAATACCGCCTAACTATCGGTGCGCCGGCAAACGTGAAAATTTATTACAAAGGGCAGCAAGTGCCATTAAAAGTCGATGGGCGTGTTGCACGTTTCAAATTACCTTTAGCAAACTAACTTGTTGAGTGGGAAAAATGTTAAAAGAAGTGCCGATTACTCGGCGTCAATCAACTAAAATTTATGTGGGAAATGTGCCTGTTGGTGGCGATGCACCGATTGCTGTGCAATCAATGACCAATACCCGCACCACAGACGTGGAAGCCACGGTTGCGCAGATTAAATCCCTTGAACGTGTCGGGGCGGATATTGTGCGGGTGTCTGTGCCGACAATGGACGCTGCCGAAGCCTTTAAGCTGATTAAGCAACAGGTGAATGTGCCGTTGGTGGCAGATATTCACTTTGATTACCGTATCGCCTTGAAAGTGGCGGAATATGGCGTGGATTGCTTGCGGATCAATCCGGGCAATATCGGCAAAGAGGAACGGATTCGGGCAGTGGTTGATTGCGCAAGGGATAAAAATATTCCGATTCGGATCGGGGTGAATGCGGGATCGCTTGAAAAAGATCTCCAAGAAAAATTTGGCGAACCGACACCGGAAGCGTTATTGGAATCGGCACTTCGCCACGTTGAGATCCTAGATCGTCTTAATTTCGATCAGTTTAAGGTCAGCGTAAAAGCCTCCGATGTGTTTTTAGCGGTCGAATCTTATCGCTTGTTGGCAAAAGCGATTAAACAGCCGATTCACTTAGGCATTACCGAAGCCGGCGGCGCTCGCGCGGGTGCAGTGAAATCAGCGATTGGCTTAGGGTTATTATTATCGGAAGGCATTGGCGATACGTTGCGGGTTTCCTTAGCGGCTGATCCGGTCGAAGAGATCAAAGTCGGCTTTGATATTCTGAAGTCGTTACGCATACGCTCCCGCGGTATCAATTTTATTGCCTGCCCGACCTGCTCCCGCCAAGAATTTGACGTGATCGGTACGGTGAATGCCTTAGAACAACGCCTTGAAGATATTATTACGCCAATGGACGTTTCGATTATCGGCTGCGTAGTAAACGGGCCGGGGGAAGCGTTGGTATCGGATTTAGGCGTAACCGGTAGCAACAAGATGAGCGGCTATTACCTTGACGGTGTCCGCCAGAAAGAGCGGTTTGAAAACGATAAACTCATCGACCAATTAGAAGCGAAAATCCGCGCCAGAGTGGCGGCGCAGCATCAGCGCATTGATGTTCAGCAACTTTAATTGCCGTAACAAGCGGTCGGATTGAACCATATTTTTGCAAATTTAGGAGTAAGCGTGTCAAAAACAATTCAAGCGGTGCGTGGAATGAATGATTTTTCACCCAACGAAACGCGATTATGGCAATGGTTGGAGCAAACTATCCGTGAAACCTTTGCCGGCTACGGTTATAGCGAAGTGCGTAGCCCGATTATTGAATCGACCCATTTATTTAAACGTGGTGTGGGTGAAGCAACGGATATTGTCGAAAAAGAGATGTTTACCTTTGCACGTGATGAAGAAAGCCTGACACTTCGCCCGGAAGGTACGGCGGGGTGCGTGCGTGCGGCGATTGAGCACGGTTGGATCTATAATCAGGAGCAGCGTTTGTGGTATATCGGGCCGATGTTCCGCTATGAACGCCCACAAAAAGGACGTTACCGTCAATTTCACCAAGCAGGCGTGGAAATTTTTGGGATTGCAAATGCCGAAGCGGACGCAGAATTGATTTTGCTCACTGCGCGTTTATGGGAAAAATTGGGGATTCGTCAGCACGTTAAATTGCAGCTCAATTCCATTGGCGACTTAGAGGTGAGAACCCGCTATCGTGAAGCATTAGTGGCGTTTTTACAACAGCATTTGGATGTTTTAAAACAAGATCCGGACAGTGAACGCCGTTTAACCACCAACCCATTGCGGATTTTGGATACCAAACATCAGGTACTCCAACAGGTGTTGAACGATGCACCGAAATTACACGATTTTTTAGATGATGAGTCGAAAGCCCATTTTAACCGTTTGTGCGAAATTTTAGATGCAATGGGAATTGCCTACGAAATCAATCAAAAATTGGTGCGTGGATTGGATTATTACAATAAAACCGTGTTTGAGTGGGTAACAGACGCACTGGGGGCACAAGGCACAGTTTGCGGCGGCGGTCGCTATGACGGCTTGGTCGCACAGCTCGGCGGACACGCAACCGAAGGGGTCGGCTTTGCAATGGGAATGGAACGCTTGGCATTACTTGTGCAAGAAGTGAACCCGACTATTGCCTTACCGAGAGCAGTGGATATTTATCTGGTGCATTCGGGCGAGGGTGCAGATTTAGCCGCGTTCCGCCTTGCCGAGACGATTCGTGATGCGCTGCCGACTTTGCGTGTAATGTTGCATACCAGCGGGGGCAATTTCAAAAAACAATTCAAACGGGCGGATAAATTGGGCGCAAAAATTGCGTTAGTGTTAGGCGAGAGCGAAGTCGCAGACAACACGGTCGTGATTAAAGATCTGTTCGGGCAGAGCGAGCAAGTTACCGTGGCACAAAGTACGCTCATCAACGAGCTTTCTGACCGTTTTTCACAGGAGTAAAAAATGAGCGATTATTTGAATAAAACCGAAGAACAGCAATTTGAAGAAGCCAAAAGTTGGTTTAAGCAAAACGGCACACCGATTTTAGTGGCAGTCTTGATTGCGGCGGCTGCTGGTTTCGGTTGGAATTATTGGCAGAAACATCAGCTTGAAACGGCACAGCAAACCTCTGCACAGTATCAGCAGGTGATGGAAAGCTATTTGCAAAATCCGGAGAAGAACGCCCCGCTTGCAGATAAATTTATCAGCGAACACAGCAACTCAAACTATGCAGTGTTTACGCAGTTAGAGCAGGCGAAACAGTTGGTAGCAAAAGGGGAATTTGAGACTGCCCGTCAATATTTAACGCAGGCGCTGGCTGCGACAAGTGATGCCACCTTGCAATCGGTGATCCGTTTTCGCTTAGCGGCGGTTGCTTATCAGCTCAATCAATTTGATGAAGCGTTGGAGATGCTTGCACCGATAAAAGATCAGGCGTGGTCGCTGCGGAAACAGGTTTTCAGCGGTGATATTTTACTGGCGAAAGGCGATAAAACAGCGGCACGCAGTGCTTATGAGCAAGCCAAAGCGCAGGCACAGCCTCAAGATCAGATGTTGATTGATATTCGCTTAAATAATTTATAAATAAAAAGGGCTACTTGAGTAGCCCTTTTCTTTCTTCGGATTATTTGACCAGTTGCATTAAGATACGGCGTACCGGCTCTGCAGCACCCCATAATAATTGGTCGCCCACGGTAAAGGCGGCAAGGTATTCTCCGCCCATCGCCAATTTGCGTAAACGTCCGACCGGAATGCTTAATGTGCCTGTTACTTTAGCTGGTGTCAGCTCACGCAGGGTACTTTCTTTGTCGTTTGGAATGACTTTGACCCATTCATTATGGGCGGCGATGATCTGTTCAATCTCGGCTAATGGCAGGTCTTTTTTCAGTTTAATGGTGAAGGCTTGGCTATGGCAACGCAATGCGCCGATGCGTACGCATAGACCGTCCACCGGAATCGGATTATCGCTTAGCCCAAGGATTTTGTTGGTTTCTGCGTAGCCTTTCCATTCTTCTTTGGTTTGTCCGGTTTCCGGCAAGAGTTTGTCGATCCACGGGATTAAGCTGCCGCCTAAAGCTGCGCCGAAATTATCGGTTGGGAAATCGTCAGCACGTATTTTTGCGGTAACTTTGCGTTCAATCTCTAAAATCGAAGCCGCAGGATCGGCAAGTTCTGCACTCACGCTTTGTTCTAATTGCCCCATTTGGCTGAGTAGTTCACGCATATTTTTTGCACCGGCTCCGGAGGCGGCTTGATAGGTGGCAACGGAGACCCATTCGACTAAATCTCGTTCAAATAAACCGCCGATTGCCATTAACATTAAGCTGACAGTACAGTTTCCGCCGACAAAGGTTTTAATGCCGTTTTTTAACCCTTCTGCAATCACGTTCTGATTGACCGGATCAAGCACGATAATTGCCTCTTTTTCCATACGCAAGGCGGAGGCGGCATCGATCCAATAACCGTTCCAACCGGTTGCTCTTAATTTGGGGTACACCTCGTTGGTATAGTCGCCGCCTTGGCAGGTAACGATGATGTCTAATTTTTGTAACTCGGCAATATCAAACGCATTTTTCAGCTCACCTGCGTCCTTGTTGCAAAAAATCGGGGCTTTTTGACCCGCTTGCGAAGTGGTGAAAAAAACAGGGTTGATGTTGGCAAAGTCATTCTCCGTAACCATACGATCCATCAACACCGAACCGACCATACCACGCCAACCGATAAAACCTACATTTTGCATTGTTACTCCTCACTCATTGAAGTTGTGTTTTTTAATAGAAAGGCTGATAAATACAAGATTTTCAACCGAATTGCAATCAATTTTTGTGCCTTTATCGCAGAGATTTCAAGGCGGCGAAAAGCAACGGCAGAAATCTTGACACGAAACAAATGATTTTCTTCATTGATGAAAATAAATACGAATATGATTGAAGAAATTGCTTATCGGAGCTGTTTTTATCGTGTTTTTAACTTCGTTTTGTAGTAAAGTTAGCAATGTTTTGCGGTAAAGGGATGCCGTTAATAAATGAATTTATTTAACTATTTGATTTTTAAGAGGAACTTACTATGTACTCAAAAGATGTAACCATTATTGCACCAAACGGCTTACACACTCGCCCAGCGGCAGAGTTTGTAAAAGCAGCAAAAGGCTTTGCTTCTGATGTTACGGTAACATCGGGCGGTAAAAGTGCCAGTGCGAAGAGCTTATTTAAGCTTCAAACATTGGGTTTAACTCAAGGTACGGTAATCACAATTTCAGCTGAAGGTGAAGACGAGCAAAAAGCGGTGGATTTCTTAGTGGATTTAATCCCAACCTTAGAATAGTTTTCCCGTTGAACATAACGACTTTGTTAGGCTTAATCAAGCGTCAGCAAAGTCGTTTTATGTTATTTTAGCTTAACTCATTACCCTCAAGTAAGGATTAAATTATGATTACAGGTATTGCGGCTTCACCGGGGATTGTTTTCGGTAAAGCCCTCGTTCTCAAAGAAGAGCCGATTGTCCTTAATACGCAAAAAATCACAGCCGATCAAATTGAGACGGAAAAAGCGAAATTTTTTGCCGGTCGTGAAAAAGCGGCGGCACAATTAACTGCAATCAAAGAGAAAGCCAGACGTACCTTAGGCGAAGAAAAAGAAGCCATCTTTGAAGGTCATTTAATGATCTTAGAAGATGAAGAGCTAGAGGAAGAAATTTTAGCTTATGTGGAAGAGCATTTAGTCACGGCAGATGTTGCAACACATAAGATCATTGAAATGCAAGCCTCTATGTTGGCTGAAATTGATGATGAATACTTAAAAGAGCGTGCCGGTGATATTCGTGATATCGGTAACCGCTTGCTACGCAATATTTTAGGTATGCGTATTATTGATTTAGGCGATATTCAAGAAGAAGTCATTCTCGTGGCTTACGATTTAACCCCTTCTGAAACCGCACAACTGAATTTAGATAAAGTGTTAGGTTTTGTAACCGATATTGGCGGTCGCACCTCTCATACCTCAATTATGGCACGTTCCCTTGAGTTACCGGCGGTGGTCGGCACTAATAACGTAACCACATTAGTCAATAGCGGCGATACCTTAATTCTTGATGCGATCAATAATGAAGTACATATCAATCCGTCTGTCGAGCAATTAGCGGCGGCTGAGGCGTTGCAAAATAAAGTCGCCGAAGAAAAAGCGGAATTAGCTAAATTAAAAGATTTACCTGCGGAAACCTTGGACGGACACCGTATTGATGTGGCGGGTAATATCGGCACAATCCGTGATGTGGACGGCGTATTGCGTAACGGCGGCGAGGCGGTAGGTTTATACCGTACCGAATTCTTGTTTATGGATCGCGACCATCTGCCAAGCGAAGAAGAACAATTCCGAGCCTACAAAGAAATTGTGGAAGCAATGCAAGGTAAGTTGGTTGTCTTGCGCACAATGGACATTGGTGGCGATAAAGAGTTACCGTATCTTGATCTACCAAAAGAGATGAACCCATTCTTGGGCTGGCGTGCGGTGCGTATCGGCTTGGTTCGCCGTGAAATTTTAGACACCCAATTACGTGCGGTCTTGCGGGCATCAGCCTTTGGGCAATTAGCGGTAATGTTCCCGATGATCATCTCGGTGGAAGAGATCCGTGAATTAAAAGGGATTATTGCCGAGCTAAAACAGCAGTTGCGTGATGAAGGTCAAGCTTTTGATGAAAATCTGCAAATCGGGGTAATGGTTGAAACGCCGTCTGCGGCAGTAAATGCCCGTCATCTTGCCAAAGAGGTCGATTTCTTCAGTATCGGCACTAACGATTTAACCCAATATACCCTTGCGGTTGATCGTGGTAACGAAATTATTGCTCACCTTTATAACCCTCTGACACCATCCGTATTAAACTTGATTAAGCAAGTGATTGATGCCTCTCACGCCGAGGGCAAATGGACGGGTATGTGTGGCGAGCTTGCCGGTGATGTGCGTGCTACGGCGTTATTACTGGGAATGGGATTAGACGAATTTAGTATGAGTGCTATTTCCGTACCGCACGTCAAAAAATTAGTGAGAAGTATTCACTATGCGGACGCTAAAGCACTTGCCGAGCAGGCATTAGCACAACCAACGGCAGCCGATATTGAAAAACTGGTGAATGACTTTTACCAAAATTTGAACTAATTCAGATACAAAATTAAAATTCTCGTATAAAATATGCGGGAATTTATTCATTGAGTAATGGAGACTAAATTATGGGAATTTTTGACAAATTATTCGGTGGCAAAAAAGATGCTGCACCGAAAGAAGTGAAAATTTATGCCCCGCTTTCAGGTGAAATTGTAAATATTGAAGATGTGCCTGATGTGGTTTTTTCCGAGAAAATCGTTGGTGATGGTATTGCAATCCGCCCGAATGGCGACACTATCGTTGCACCGGTGAATGGGGTGATCGGTAAAATTTTTGAAACCAATCACGCTTTCTCCATTGAATCGGAAGACGGGATCGAACTTTTTGTTCACTTCGGTATTGATACTGTCGAGCTAAAAGGCGAAGGCTTTACCCGTATTGCTGAAGAAGGTCAGAAAGTGAAAGTCGGTGATCCGATTATCAAATTTGACTTAGCGTTATTGTCAGAAAAAGCAAAATCGGTCTTAACGCCGGTTGTGATTTCAAATATGGATGAAATCAGCAACTTGCAAGAATTGTCCGGCGAAGTGGTTGCTGGCGAGAGCGAAGTGTTATCATTAGCAAAATAATCACTTTATTTAATTGGCAAAACCACGACAAAAAGTCGTGGTTTTTGTATTTATTATGCTAAAATGTCGCCGATTTTCAGCGTAAAGGGCATACTCTTTACGCTTTTATTTTTAACTGATTGAACAAGATGATTGAGAAAATGGCACAGAAATTACATATTAAAACTTGGGGCTGCCAAATGAACGAGTACGACTCGTCCAAAATGGCGGATTTACTCAACAGTACGCACGGTTTTGAACTGACCGAAAATGCCGAAGAAGCAGATGTATTATTACTGAACACCTGCTCGATTCGGGAAAAAGCCCAAGAAAAAGTATTCCACCAGCTTGGGCGTTGGAAAAATTTCAAAAAGAATAAACCGAATCTCGTGATCGGGGTCGGCGGTTGTGTGGCTTCGCAAGAAGGCGAACATATCCGCCAGCGTGCGCCCTTTGTCGATATTGTGTTTGGGCCGCAAACCTTGCACAGATTACCGGAAATGATCAATCAAATCCGTGGCGGAAAAAGCTCGGTAGTGGACATCAGTTTCCCGGAAATCGAAAAATTTGACCGCTTGCCTGAGCCTCGAGCAGAAGGGCCGACTGCCTTTGTCTCGATTATGGAAGGCTGTAATAAATATTGCTCATTCTGTGTCGTGCCTTACACGAGGGGGGAAGAGGTCAGCCGTCCGGTTGATGATATTTTATTTGAAATTGCCCAACTTGCCGAGCAAGGCGTTCGGGAGGTCAATTTGCTCGGGCAAAATGTGAATGCCTACCGTGGAGAAACTTTTGACGGCAATATTTGTACGTTTGCGGAACTCTTACGTTTGGTGGCGGCGATTGACGGTATCGACCGCTTACGTTATACCACCAGCCACCCGATTGAATTTACCGATGATATTATTGAGGTTTATCGTGATACGCCGGAGCTGGTGAGCTTCTTACACTTGCCGATTCAGAGCGGAGCGGATCGGGTTCTGACAATGATGAAACGCAACCATACAGCATTGGAGTACAAGGCGATTATCCGTAAATTACGTGAGGCTCGCCCGAATATTCAAATCAGCTCAGATTTTATTGTCGGTTTTCCGGGTGAAACGGCGGAAGATTTTGAACAGACAATGAAAATCATCGAGCAAGTGAATTTCGATATGAGCTTTAGCTTTATTTACTCGGCACGTCCTGGCACACCAGCGGCGGATTTGCCTGATGATGTGAGCGAAGAAGAGAAAAAAGAACGTCTTTACCGCCTGCAACAACGGATTAACCACCAAGCAATGCAGTTTAGCCGCTTAATGCTTGGCACAGAACAACGTATTTTGGTGGAGGGGCCGTCCAAAAAGGATTTGATGGAGCTGACCGGACGCACAGAAACAAACCGTATTGTCAATTTCCAAGGGACGCCGGAGATGATCGGCAAATTTGTCGATGTCAAAATCACTGATGTTTACACCAACTCACTGCGGGGAGAAGTTGTGCGTACCGAAGATGAAATGGGGCTACGGGTGATTGAATCCGCCCAAAGCGTCATTAACCGCACTCGCAAAGAGGACGAACTCGGCGTGGGTAAATATGTGGTGAATTTATAATCGCTTTTGTTGTGAATGTACAAAATAGCAGAGAATGTGAAGGACGCCGTTTGGCGTCCTTTCTTTTTTGGTTTTATGCAGCGTAAATATGAGATCTTGAGCTTGATGAGTAAGCCTTATTTAAATGGTTCGGATACCTATCATATACACCTGTCGTTCGATCTTATATCGGTTTTGGGGCTAATCGCAAATGGGCTAGCAACTGTCAATATAAGAACGTTTGATATTACCAAATTTTCACTTAAGAGACTGCTTGTCAGCAGTTACAAGCGGGCTGTTTTGGGGAAAAATATGCAAATTATTTTTGAATTAAATAGCGAATGGTCGGGCCGTCTTGTTCAATCAATAGCACTTGGTAGCCGTGATTTTTGGCATCAATGGGAATAGTGTTGATCGACTGGGGGCAGTCGCTAATAATTTCTAAGATCTCACCGCTTGCAAGGGTTGGCATTACCTCAAGGGTGGCGACCGCAGGGTAAGGGCAAGGCTCGCCGGTCATATCCAGCCGGTAGGTCGGTATCATTTCGCTAGATTGGTGTTGTTCCAACATAATCATTTCCTTATTTTGCCATACGTTTTTGTAGGATACGTTGCTCCCACCAAAGCACTAAAATGAGGGAGAGAATGAGCAGCGCATAATTTGCGACTAAGCCGCCGATTGTACCGAGAGGATTGAGCAGATTGATTTTATCGTAATTGAGTGCAAGGTGTGGGGCAATATCGTCCCAAACCAGTGCGAGCAAGGTTGAACCGATGATATTGCCCAACCCGACCCACATATAATGCACCTGACCTTCAACGGCACGGTACATCCAGCCCGTTTCGCAGCCGCCGGCTAACACAATGCCGAAACCGAACAATAGCCCGCCGAGAATGGCATTCGGGCCTGCCCACATAATTTTCGGTTCAAGCCCAATCGCAATATAGCTATACACCCCCAGCGTGCCGACCATTACGCCATAAATAATCGCTTTGAGCATTGTGGTACGGCCGCTGATAAACAGATCCCGAAAGGCAGAGGTGAAACAGATCTGCGCCCGTTCAATCAGCAATCCGAAAGCTAAGCCGCACAACATCGCAAAGCCGAGCTTCGGCGAGTTAAACAGAGTAAACATTGCCCACGCCAAGAAGATGAAAAAGACCACCATTCCAAGCCGAAAACGGCGTTTGGCTTTATCGGGATCTTGCCTTAATGGTTGCTGGGCATTCACCTTCACCATTTTAATCGGAATGCGGAACATTGGCAGCAGTGAGCATTTTGCCCCAAAATAACAGCCGATTGCTGAGGCAAGCGTAAATAGCCAAGCGTGGAGGGAAAATTGCGGAATACCAGTGAAAAAAGACGCCAAATTACACCCCATTGCCAAACGTGCGCCAAAGCCGGCAATGATGCCGCCAATCAAGGCTTGTACTATGCGGATTTTGTGGGCGGAACGGCGAAATTTAACATTATTCGCCCAAAGCGCGGCAGAGAGGCAGCCGGCAAACATTCCCACAATCATCAAACCGTCAATGCGGGTAAAGACCGAACCCTCTAAGCCGACCAGTTGAAAATAGCCCCAATCGCTGACATCAATCCCGACAAATTCGAGAATCTCACCGCCCCAGCGGGTAAATTCGCCCGTAACCGCCCAATAGGTGCCGGTTAAGCCGAAATAGTAAGCAGACAGTATGCCCGCTGCAATCACCGCAGGCACAGGCTGCCAAAATTTAATCAGAAAATCGTGTTTAAAACGCTGCCAAATCATACAAAGTCCTTATAAACTGATAAAAGATTGAATGAATTAAGGCAAAGTTGAGAGGTAAACTAAGTGAACAGACGGCGTGTTTTGTCATCTCTTTACACACAAAACCTTGCGATATAATGAAATGGTTCAAAAACCGCCGTTATTCTAGCAATATCACCCCGCAAAATAAAGCGTGCAAGCGGTGGCTTTCTGTTAGAATTTTGCAAAATCAATGAAGAGGAAAAATGATGCAAAAATTACTGTTTATTTTAAATACTGCGCCGTACGGCAATGAAACATTTTTCAGCGGCTTACGCCTTGCGTTACAAATTCAGGAATTGCAGCAGGCGGATATTCGATTGTTTTTGATGTCCGATGCCGTTAATGCCGGCTTGGCGAAACAAAATCCGAGCGAAGGCTATCACTTGCAACAAATGCTCGAAATTCTCACCGCCCAAGGTGCATTGGTGAAATTATGCAAAACCTGCACCAACGCCCGTGGTATCACCCATTTAGCGCTGGCTGACGGTGTAGAAATCGGCACATTGGCAGAACTCGCCGACTGGACACTCTGGGCGGATAAAGTGCTGAATTTCTGATTGGTAAAAATGATCGAAAACAGACCGCTCGCTTTCAACAAGCGGTCTGTTTTTTCAAAGAATATGCAAAATAGTCTATTTTAAGTCCCGGTCATCGACACCGATTAGCAGATAATTGCCGTCAATATCTGCCAAACTTCTGAAGCCGATGTTGAAAATATCGCAGGCTTTGTTGCGGTTGATTGGGCGGTAATCAAAATTGTCGTGATGATGACCGTGGAAGATCTTTTGTACGCCCATTTTGCGTGCCAGTTGGTTGATAACGGCAAAGCCTTGCGGGTGCGGGCGGGGCGCTTCGTGGCTGATGAGAATATCCGCCTTTTGTTGTTCAAGATTTTCCAAATCCGCCGGAAAGATTGAGGTGCGGTGGCGCAGAGGCACGCCGCCTCGCCAGATGCGTTCTTGCGGGGCATATTGGCAGTAGTGAATGTGGTCGAAAAACATCGGGCGGTGCGGCGGCATCCAAATATGCCCACGAAACACGCCGCCGAGCCCGGCGATTTTAGTGCCTTGTATCTCCACGACACGCCCGTGCAGGTTGCGTGATTTCCATTCACTGCCCCAAATCGCATCAAAAGCGGCAACGGTTTTGCTGTCGTGATTGCCGTGGATAAACCAAATATCGCAATGCTGAGCTAATTTGTCCAACTCGGTCGGGGTGGTTAATTGTAAATCCCCTAAAATAATCAGGGCGACATTGTCGTGTGCCTGAACGAAGGGGTAAAGGTGGGTGTAGCTGCCGTGAGGATCACCCGCAAACAGTATCATTTTTTATTCTCGTTATGGGTTTTAAAGGTTAAAGGAATCGGTTCGTCATTTAAAATCGCTTCGACCACTTCTTTGGTTTGATTATAGCGGTCTAAATAGCTTGGTGATTCAATTTCAATATAAGGCACATTGTATTTTTCCAACAGTTTTTTGAGAAGTTGTTGAAAACGTTGGCGTTGTTTAGCCGAGCCGAGACTACGCAAGCCGTCATCTACCCATTTGGTATTATTGGAGAGCAGAATGGTAACGTCAAACGGGTACTCTTTAATCATCGAATCCAAAAACGGGTGCGGTTTGCCCTCGTATTGAATACAAAAGGCTTGAGTAGTGATGTAATCCGTGTCGATAATCGCCACTTTATGCGCGTGCTTCATCGCATAATCCACATAGCGTTTATGCCCGAGCGCCATTTGCGGATAGTCGGAATATTGCATCGCTTGTTCGTTGCCGCCTAACTCTTTGAACACAAATTCACGCCCGTATTCCCACGCTGATGTGGTGTTGAACACGTTGGCAAGTTTGCTGACTAATACGCTTTTGCCGCTGCTTTCACCGCCTAAAATCGCAATGGTTTTGACGAAGAACGGACGTACTTCTTTCGGGATAAAACGCCAATACTGGAACGGCTGATTGCGAATTTTAGTGGCGGATACGTTGAACGAATGGCGTTCGGGATCGACCAAATGCACCTCTAAATTCAAATAGGTTTCGTAGGGGGCTTTATCTTGAATTTCGCTGCTAAACACAATGGTCGGCTGAATATTTTTCTCGACAAACAAGGCTTTAACCCGATTTGCCCAGCCTTCCCAGCCGTTCGGGTAGCTTGGAATGCCGTCTTCGACAAGATGATGAATAAAAATTTGTTTTTGCTGATATTTGAAAATCTGCTGCATCCAGCGCAGGCGATCTTCGTTTGTCGGCATCCGTTTCATTTTGCTGTCGTGGAATAATTGCAGATCCCGCTCGGTATCGGTACAAACGATAACGTGTAGCATATCCACCTTACTAAAGGCTTCGTAAATCATATTGATATGCCCCGTATGCACCGGATAGAATTTGCCGAAAATCACGCCGACCCGCTGATGAGGCTGCTCAATAATATCCAAGACGTTATGCAAGGCTTTGAGTTTGCTCGCTCCGGGATTTTTTATTTTGCCCGTTACCAGTTGGTTAAAGTAAGCACGGGTTACGCCGGCTTGCTCGCACACGTCATTGACTTTTAATTTTAATTGCTTGCGTTTTTGTTGTAGGTAAGCAAAATCGGTCATAGGGTTATCCTCGAAAAGTTTACGCAATAATAGGTGAAAATCGGGATTTTGTCATTTTTTTAGGGGCTGTACTAG
>NZ_JWIZ01000030.1 GCF_001038205.1 Muribacter muris
CAAAAGACTCTGAAACAGCTGCGTCAAATTCAGCGACTGCCGCAGACAGTTCAGCAACTGCTGCCAATTCTTCTGCAAGCGAAGCATCAAGCTCGGCAAGTAATGCTGAAAGTTCCGCTACGGCAGCAAGTTCTGCTGCAAGTTCAGCAGGTAGCTCGGCAACTAGAGCAGATTCATCTGCAACGGCAGCTTCTAGTTCAGCATCATTAGCGGACAGTTCGGCAGCAGCGGCAAAAGCGTCCGAAGATGCAGCAAAAGGTTCTGCGGATAAAGCAGAAAATATCGCTCAGAAAATTGAAGATGCCGGTTTGATCAGTGAAGATGGTAAGACAGCCTTTAGTGCAAATAATGATAGTGGCGCAGATAGCTCAAAAGCTACCGGTAAAGATGCTACGGCACTTGGCTACGGCTCGGAAGCAACATCGGAAAATACCACCGCCATTGGTAATAATGCGAAAGCAACCGCACAAAATGCGAGTGCGTTAGGTCAAAATGCAAAAGCAACAGCGAAAAAATCCGTTGCGGTGGGGCATAACGCAAAAGCCAAAGCAGATAATTCGCTTGCATTAGGGGCAGATTCGGTTGCCGATGAACCAAATACAGTTTCAGTCGGTAGCGTCGGTAAAGAACGTCGTATTACTAATGTTGCAGCAGGTGTGAAAGGCACGGATGCGGTAAATATGAATCAACTTAATCAAGTGAAAGGTCAAGTTGAGTCCGTTCGTAAAGAGCTAAGAAAAACCGATAAGAAGCTGCGTGGTGGGATTGCCGGTGCAACCGCCGTTGCCAATATTCCTCAAGTAACGCAAGCGGGCGCTAATATGGTTGGTGTCGGCGTGGGGAACTACAAAGGGCAAAGTGCCGTTGCAGTCGGCTACTCGAAATTAAGTGATAACAATAAAGTTATCTTTAAAATGAGTGGCGCAGCGACCACACAGGGTGATTTCAATATTGGAGCCGGTGTCGGTTATCAATGGAAATAATCTTATAATAGGTTGAACATCACTCAGGCATCTGCCTGAGTGATTTTTTATCAGATTTGTAAAATATCTGCTTTATCTCACCGCTTGCGGTGTAAAGCCAAAACTCTATTAGCTGACTATGCGTAAATATAAAATCGGTATTACCTTTAATTTAGAAAATAAAGTAACAGATATTTGGGCAAACGGTGCAAATCAAAATGTGATCCATTTGTTCCATTTATTTCAACATTCCGACATTGTTGAAGAGGTAGTTTTAGTCTCTTGGGGGCCGGAAAAACGCACCGAGCCGCCGGCAGGATTTATGCTGGAGGATCTTTCACTTAAATTTGCCTATATTGATGATGTTATTGACAAGCTAGATGTGCTGATTGAAGGTACGCTCACTATCGAACCAAATCAACGTGAACGTATGCACGCCCACGGCGGGAAGATCGTTGCCTATAAAATAGGGAATGATTTTATTATGGATATGGAGTATTTTTTGTTTGACAAACCAGCAGGTCGGGTCTTCAACGGCACGGTTTTTGATAGTGTTTGGCTTATCCCGCAACACGAAAATACTTGCTACTCCTACTTTTCCATAATGTACAACAGCCCGGCATTTATTGTACCGGCTATTTGGTCGCCGATTTTCTGTGATAAGGTGATCAAGCGGTTGAAAGAGGCGCATAATTTGCAATTTGGTTATCAACCGAATCTCAACGATACGGCAAAACGAATTGCTTGCTTTGAAGCGAATATCAATGTAGTTAAAACCAGTTTTACGCCTATCTTGATTTGTGAACAAGCCTATCGCACCGATCCGAGCAAGATTAAACATTTCTATGCCTGTAATACTTACGATAAGAAAGACAATCCAACCTTCTTTAATTTCATCGGGCGAACCCAAATTGTCGGTAACAATATAATGACGGTAGAAGCTCGCTATCAAATGCCTGATTTTCTGACACGTTATGTCGATATTGTGTTGAGTCATCAATGGGAAAACGGGCTAAACTATGCCTATAATGATGCGCTCTACGGCGGCTATCCGTTTATTCACAATTCTAAATTGTTACCTAAGGGCGTGGGGTATTATTACGATCAATTTGATGCTTTTGAGGGAGCAAAAGTGCTGCTGGAGGTGATTGAAAATCACGATAAACGTCATCAGGCGTATGTTGAAAGGGCAAACGAGTATCTTGAATCGCTGTTACCGACCAATCCGGTGAATGTGTATTTGTACGAAAAAGAGATCAAACGTTTATTTGAAAAATAAAAGAACGGCTAACGTTTCAGCAACGTTAGCCGTTTTGATTATCCGCTTATAACATTAGCTGGGTTTTGGCATCGGCTATCGCTTCAGCCACGCGTTCCAAATTAACGCCGCCTTTGGCACAACGTTTTGCCAAGCAAGAGTCAAGCGAGAGGATTGGATATACATCGTCTGCAATCGCTGGGTGGAAACGGCTAAATTCAGTTAAACTCAATTCCTCTAAGGCTTTACGTTGGCTGATCGCATAAACGACGGCTTCGCCGACAATATGATGCGCTTCACGGAACGGAATGCCTTTTGCAACCAAATAATCGGCTAATTCGGTCGCATTTGCATAACCTTGTTGTGCCGCCTCTTTAGTGCGTTCGGTATCCACTTTAATGTCTTCCAGTACCAAAGCGGAAATATTGACGCACGCTTGCCACGTTTCAATCGCATCAAAAATACCTTCTTTGTCTTCCTGCATATCCTTATTGTAGGCAAGCGGTAAGCCTTTCAGGGTCGCTAATAATCCGGTTAATGCGCCGAACACCCGCCCCGTTTTCCCTCGCACCAATTCGCACGCATCAGGGTTTTTCTTTTGTGGCATTAGCGAAGAGCCGGACGTTACTCGGTCGGATAACTCCACAAAATGCGATTCCCCACTGTTGAAGATAATTAAATCTTCGGCAAAACGAGAGAGGTGCATCATACTGATAGAGGCGGCGGCAAGTAGTTCGAGAACATGATCACGGTCAGACACACTGTCTAAGCTGTTGCGGGTTGCCGTTTCAAAGCCTAAATGCTGTGC
Source organism: Muribacter muris (assembly GCF_001038205.1). Classification (GTDB taxonomy): domain Bacteria; phylum Pseudomonadota; class Gammaproteobacteria; order Enterobacterales; family Pasteurellaceae; genus Muribacter; species Muribacter muris. Next base: position 3,029 of record NZ_JWIZ01000030.1, read on the forward strand.
CAGCAGATCCCGATCGATCCCATACGCCGTACCGGCTAATGCGCCTGAACCCAGCGGGCAAGTATTCATTCGTCGATAAGCATCGCTAAGGCGGGAATAATCCCGCTCCAACATTTCATAGTATGCCATACACCAATGGGCAAAAGTAATCGGCTGTGCCCGTTGCAAATGGGTATAACCCGGCATAATCGAGAGTTGATTTTGCTCGGCGGTTTCAACCAATTTAGCCTGCAAAGCACGGATCGATTCTTGTAATGAAAGCACTTGGGCTTTACACCACAATTTCATATCCACCGCCACTTGATCGTTACGGCTGCGACCGGTATGCAATTTTTTACCGAGATCGCCAACCCGTTTGATTAGCTGCAATTCAACCCAACTGTGAATATCTTCCGCATCTTCTTGTAGCACAATAGCTAAGTTTGGTGCCACTTCGGCACGCAACTGTTTGAGAGCCTCAATAAGCTGGGCTAACTCTTGGGCATCAATAATCCCGACAGAGTGAATCGCCTTTGCCCAACCGATTGAGCCGTCAATATCTTGCAATGCAAGGCGATAATCGAAACGTAATGAATCGTTAAAATATTTGAATTGTTGGTCTGCTGCTTGACTAAAGCGTCCACCCCAAAGTGCCATAGTAATGTCCTTCATTTTGCAAATAAATCAGCGGATCACACCGCTTGTAATGGGCTTATTATTGCATAATTATGCAAATTCTCTAAATAATTATTGAAACCTAACCAAATTGAGCGGCTCGTGCGGTTAAATTTTCTGCGCCGTTAGCGCGGATCACCACATTGTCTTCGCTGCGAATGCCACCGAACTGTTTAAACTGCTCAATCTTCTGCCAATTAAATTGTTTGGCAAGCGGGTGATTTTTCCACTGTTCGAGTAACATTTCAATAAAATAAAGCCCCGGTTCGATCGTCAAAACCATTCCTTCGACGAGATCACGGGTACATCGCAAGCTCGGATAGTCCTGCGGCGCGGCTTTATGCGTGCCACGGGCGTTTTGTTGAAAGCCCGCCACATCGTGCACCTGTAAACCGAGCAAATGCCCCAACCCGTGCGGGAAAAAGCTGCGGCTAATCCCTAGCTCAAAAATATCATCAGGCGATAAGCGGACAAAATCAAACTCGTGCAGTAACCGGGCAATCCATTTATGCATTTGGGTATGATAGCCGAGATAATTAAAGCCCACTTCAAGCTGATCGATGATCAATAGCTTCAACTGATCCAAGCGGCTCACCAATTCGGCAAATTCACTTTTCGGCTCAAAAGCATAGCTGCGGGTAATATCGGCAGCATAGCCTAAATAACTCGCTCCGGCATCCAATAAAAAACTGTGGCGTTGTGCGGGCGGCTGCATCGCCAACTTGGTATAATGCAAAATCGCACTGTGTTGATTGAGGGCAACAATATTGCCGTACGGCACATTGTTGTCCGATTGCTCGGTTGCTTGCAAGTAGGCTAGGTTGATGTCAAACTCGCTTTTCCCCTCAAAAAATGCCGCTTTTGCCGCCCGATGCCCCTTCAACGCAATACGCTGTGCCTGATAAATGCACGCAATTTCAAATTCACTTTTGATCGAACGGGCAAAATGCAGTACATTTAGCACCTTTTTCGGATTGATTTCACGAAAACCGAGGGCTTGCGCCAACTCGTGATCGTTGCCGATAAACGCACAGTATTGCGGATTATGCAGGTAACTCGTCATCTGTTGGCTCTCGGTGAGAATATGCCAGTCAAATTGATCGGCAAAAAAGGCTTCCCTCGGCGGCTGTGGCGTGCAGTGCCAATAGTCTTGCGGTGCAAAATAGTAGATTTTCGGCTTGCTTTTGCCGTCTAAAAACAACCAACTTTGCTCGGCATTCGGATCGGGAAAAATATAATTGAAATGGGGATTAACTTTAAACGGCGCAGTTTGATCGTCTAAAAAATAACGTTGAGCTGCACCACTGTAAATCCACAAACCGTCTAAACGGCACAATTCCAGTGCGGTTTGCACCTGTTGCTGAATGCGTGCCCAATGGTGTGAAAATTGCTGCTGCATTGAATAACCTTTAACTTATCGGACTGAAAATGACTGAATTAACCATTAACCAAACCCTCGATACCCTTGGGCTACGCTGCCCCGAACCGGTAATGCTCACCCGCAAAACCATTCGCAATATGGCAGACGGCGAAGTCTTATTGATTATTGCGGACGATCCCGCTACAACCCGTGATATTCCGAGCTTCTGTGAATTTATGGAGCATCAGTTGCTCGACAGCCAAACGGATAGCCCGCCATATCGTTACTGGATCAAAAAAGGCTTGGCATAGTCTGCCGATAATATACGCAAGCGGTCGGTTTTTCACGTTTTTTTGCTATTTTCGCGCCAAATTTCGCTTTTTCAGCACACAACGCAACCCATTATGAGACGGACGCCGACGTGGCGTCCCGACATTCTGCATAAAATATCGATTTGTACAATAGCCATATTGCAAACACTTCTGCCGAACGTACCGCTTGAGCCGGACTGGGCGAAAATGTTAGACTTGTCCCATTTTAATCTCGCAGTCAATGCCTATGTTAATCCGACTTTTTTCCCTCTTTTTGATGCTGTGGGCAGTGCCGAGCAGTGCCGGTTTGTTTGACAATAAGCCGACATTTCTCAGTAACGAGCAGGCATTTGCATTTTCCTCGACACAATCCGATCAGCAGCTCCTGTTGAACTGGCAAATCGCTGACGGTTACTATCTCTATAAAAAAGAGCTGGTCATTACGCCGCAAAATGTTGAATTGGGTGAAGTGCAATTACCGCCCAGTGAACCGCATCAAGATGAGTTTTTCGGCGAGGTGGCGATTTATCGTAATCAATTAACTGTTCCCGTGCCAATTCTTGCACAGCAACCTAACAGTCGGGTGAGCGTACGTTATCAAGGCTGCACCAAAGGGTTTTGTTATCCGCCGGAAACGGTAACGCTCAATCTTGATACACAAGCGGTTAATTCCGGCGCCGATGTTGCAAACACATCGGTTGAACCGACCGTTTCCCAAACGCAACAAACGCAAATGCCGACCGTACAGGCAGAGCAAGATCGTTTGGCTACGCAGTTATCGGAAAACCGTTTATCCGTTTTCTGGTTTTTCATCTTAGGGATCGGGCTGGCTTTCACCCCTTGCGTATTGCCAATGCTGCCGCTGCTGTCGGCAATCGTTATCGGCAACCAGCAACGCCCGAACAGTTTGCGGGCATTACTGCTTAGTGTAAGCTATGTGCAAGGAATGGCGCTTACCTACACCCTGCTCGGCTTGATTGTGGCGGCGATCGGCTTGCCGTTTCAAGTCGCCTTGCAAAGCCCGCCGGTATTGATCAGTTTATCCGTTTTATTCACGCTATTGGCGTTGTCAATGTTCGGGTTATTCACCATTCAACTGCCAAATAGCTGGCAACAAAAGCTCAATCAACTTAGCCAACAGCAAAAAGGCGGCTCGCTGGTTAGTGTCTTTATAATGGGAATGATTGCGGGGCTGGTCGCTTCTCCTTGTACCTCCGCACCACTTTCGGGGGCATTATTATATGTGGCGCAAAGCGGCGATTTACTCACCGGCGGCTTGGCACTCTATCTGCTTGCGTTGGGAATGGGCATTCCGTTGGTGCTGATTACGCTATTCGGTAACCGCATTTTGCCGAAATCGGGCGATTGGCTGCTCAAAGTCAAAACGATATTCGGCTTTGTGATGTTAGCACTGCCAATCTTTCTGCTCTCAAGGGTATTGCCAACCAATGCCGAACCGTTGATGTGGTCGGCATTGGCAATCGCTTTCTTGGTTTGGGCAAATGAACAATTTAACGCTCTAAAATGGTGGCAAAAAGGCTTGCGGGTGCTAATGCTAGCGGCATTATGCGTGAGTGCAAAACCGTGGACGGATCTCGTTTGGCAAACCAACACGACTACCGAGCAAACAGCAAGCCATTTCACTCGTATTCAATCGTTAGCCGAATTGGAACAGCAACTTGCCGCCAGCCACGGCAAAAAAGTGATGCTCGACCTTTACGCCGATTGGTGCGTAGCGTGCAAAGAGTTTGAAAAATACACCTTTGCCGATCAAAACGTCAAAGCCAAGCTGGCACAAATGGTTGTTTTGCAGGTGGATATGACCCAAAACTCCCCTGCCAATGATGAATTGATGAAACATTTCAACGTCTTAGGGCTACCGACTATTCTCTTCTTTGATGAACAAAGCAAAGAGCTTAATTCCTCCAGAGTTACGGGCTTTATGGCAGCCGAGAGCTTTTTAGACTGGCTGAATCGGTTATAGAATACAGGGAAGCATTGACGCTTCCCTGTTTCATTTAACTCAAATCCTGCGGATCAATATCTAAAGTGAGGCGAATATCATTTCGCATAAACTCTGCTCGGTGGCGGTCGAAATGATCCAGTAGCCTTTGCAAGATTGTGCGAGAGGAATGTTGCACAAGCAAATGCCAACGGTAATGACCGGCTTTTTTTGCCATTGGTGCAGGCATTGGCCCAAGAAATTGAAGCCCCTCCAACCCTTGTTGCTCGCCGATCTGCTGTAAGCAAGCGGTCAGTTGTTGCAGAAAATCGGCAACTTTTTGGTTCTCTTTTCCCGTTGCCCGAAATAGCACTTGGGCGGAAAACGGCGGCAGCCCCATTATTTGCCGCATTGTGAGAGCTTGCTCGGCAAACGCCGCATAGCCTTGATTGAGCAAGCTGTTAAGCAAGGGGTGATCGGGGTAATGGCTCTGCAACCACACTTCCCCCTGTTTAGTCGAGCGTCCAGCACGACCGGCAACTTGCACATAAAGCTGCGCCAGCCGCTCTTCCGCTCGAAAATCCGTTGAGAACAGACTGGCATCGACATTCACCAACGCCACCAATGTTACATTAGGAAAATGATGTCCTTTGGCTAACATTTGCGTACCGATCAAAATTTGACTTTTTCCGGATTGAATATCGCTTAGCTGCTGTTCAAGACTGCCTTTTCTGGCGGTGCTGTCCCGATCGATACGGGCAATTTGATAATCAGGGAAGCGCTCGCCTAACACCTGTTCCAACTGCTCCGTGCCTAATCCGGTCGTCAGCAGGTTGGTTGAGCCACATTCGGCACATTGGCAAGGCACAACCTGTTGGGCGGCGCAGTGATGGCATCGCAAAATCCGGCTTTTTTGGTGATAAGTATAAGGTTTATCGCACGCGCCGCACTGACATATCCAGCCGCATTCGTGGCAGAGCAGCACAGGGGCGAAGCCTCGCCGATTAAGAAACAGCATTACCTGATTGCCCTGAGCCAAATGGCGTGCCATTTCCGCCAATAAGCGTTCGGATAAGCCGCAAAAAATACGTTGTTGTTTTAAATCGATCAGTTGTTGTGTAGCAAATTGGGCATTACCCGCCCGCACATTGAGCGACAATCGCTCAAACTTGCCTTTCTGCACATTGTGCAAGCTCTCTAAACTGGGGGTCGCCGAGCCGAGAATAATCGGTACGTTGCAGTGTTTGGCACGCAATATCGCCAAATCTCGTGCGTGATAGCGCCAGCCGTCTTGCTGTTTGAATGAGCTGTCGTGTTCTTCATCAATAATCATCAGCCCCAACCGCTCAAACTGGGTAAACAGGGCGGAGCGAGTACCGATCACAATCGCACTTTCGCCGTTTTTTGCCCGTTGCCACACGTTTAGCCGTTGGCTTTCGTTCAAGTTGGAATGAAGGACATCAATCTCAACATTAAAACGTGCTTGAAAACGCCGGATAGTTTGCGGGGTCAGCCCGATTTCCGGCACTAACACGAGGATCTGTTCCCCGCGCTTCAACACGCTTTCAATCACCTGTAAATAGACTTCCGTTTTGCCCGAACCGGTTACGCCGTCCAATAAAAATGCACCAAAGCCCTGTGTGTGAGCGAGGCGGCTGACTACAAGGGTTTGCTGTTTATTCAAGGTTAAACGGTTCGCGGCGTGGCAAATCGGCTTATCCCCTAACGTTGCTTGCCAAGTGTGCGGGGCAACAGGCTGCGAGTGGGGGGCAATCAAGCCCTTTTCAAGCAGGGCTTTCCAAGCAGACGCGCTACAAGCGGTCGGTTTTTCAAAAAAATCGGCAAATTCGGCTAATGCCGCCAGTAATTGTTGCTGGGCTTTAGCACGTTTCAAACGCTCGTCATTTAACGCTGTTCTGCCCAAATCGGTAACCGAAAAATAATCGGGCGTGTTTCGCACATTCGCTTCGCCTTGACGCAGCTTCACTGGCAACGCACTGTGCAACACTTCGCCGAGCGGTGCGTGGTAATAATGCGCCGCCCATTCCAGTAGCTGCCACATTTCTTGGCTGAATAGGCTGTGTTCGTCCAACACGGCGGAAATCGGTTTGAGCTTTTCAGTCGCAATTACCGTTTCGGTTGGGAAATCGACCACAATACCGATTTTCTCTTGACGACCAAACGGCACGCGCACCCGCACGCCTTTTTCGGCGTGAAGCGGTTCAGGTAAAAGGTAATCAAAATAGCGTGCCAACGGCACGGGGAGAGCAAGACGGACGAGTTTCATTACAGATTATTTAAGCCATTTGTCTTCGTCTTGTTTGCGTTCAAACTCCGCTTCAAAGGTGGTATTGGAACGATCGGGGCGATGCTCGCTAAAGGTCTGGAATTTTACTTTACCGGCAAAGGCTTTCACGGCTATTCCTTGAATTAAGCTGCGGGTGAAAGGGAGCAATAGCAGCAGGGCGAGAATATCACTCAAAAAGCCGGGGATCAAAAACAGCACGCCGGCGATAGCAAAAAAGACCGAGGAAATGACCGCTTGCGTTGGCAGTTGTCCCTGTGCCAGTTGCTGGCGGATCTGGAGGACGGTCATCACACCCCGTAATTTTAACAGCCACAGCCCGATTGCTGAAATGGCGATCGTCACTAAGATCAGCGGGAATACACCGATGCTCGATCCCACGCTAACCAGCAATGAAATTTCACAATAAATGTAAAAAAACAGCCCAAAAACAAAAATCAAAATTGGCATAATGCCCCCTTATTAGATTGAATGTGGGATAGATTGGGTCAAATCGGGCATTTTCAACGCACTTTAGTGGCGAGATGTTGGCTCGTCTTCGTCAAATTCATCGTCAAAAAATTGCCCGTCTTCGCCGTATTCGTCTTCCTCGCCGTTCGGATCTTCAAAATAAGTTCCCCAACCTTCGTATTCCGCACCGGCTTTTTCAATTAACGGCAGCAGCTCTTTTTGTTGGGCGGTGATTAACTCGGCATCCAGTTTGAGTTCGGAGACAATATCGCACACGAACAACAATTTGCCGTTTTCTTCCTCCACTTCCTCCGCATCGGAAATTTCATAGCCGAGCTTGTAGGCATCGACCACCAATTTTTCCAGTTTATCGAAATCACGGTGGGCAACGTGATGTTCAATGATATAAAGTGCGTCCGGATCGCTGCCGTCCGCTAACAGCGATGCGATAATTTCATCGGTTTCGGTTCTTAATGCGTTAAAATCGTACATTTTTTCTTCCTCATTTTTATCCTAGATAAGCGCCTTGGCTTTTGCTACTATTGTACCCCAGTTTTATCGGCAAGCGGTCTGTTTTCAGGCTTTTTTTGCAAAAACAGTCAGTATTGACAAAATATAACGCACACAACATTTTACTTGGAGAGATTATGCCAAAATTACGTTCGGCGACCAGTACGCAAGGTCGCAATATGGCAGGGGCGAGAGCCTTATGGCGTGCCACAGGAATGAAAGAAAACGATTTCGGAAAGCCGATTATTGCGGTGGTTAATTCTTTTACCCAATTTGTGCCGGGACACGTTCACTTAAAAGATATGGGACAGTTGGTGGCCGCAGAAATTGAGAAAGCCGGCGGAGTGGCGAAAGAATTTAACACCATTGCGGTAGATGACGGCATTGCAATGGGACACGGCGGAATGCTTTATTCACTACCGTCCCGCGATTTGATTGCCGATTCGGTGGAATATATGGTTAATGCCCACTGCGCCGATGCGATGGTGTGTATTTCCAACTGCGATAAAATCACACCGGGTATGTTAATGGCGGCGTTACGCCTGAATATTCCGACCATTTTTGTCTCCGGCGGCCCGATGGAAGCGGGTAAAACCAAATTATCTGACCAAATCATTAAGCTTGATTTGGTGGACGCAATGGTGCAAAGTGCCGATAAAAGCGTATCCGATGACGATGTCAATGCGATTGAACGTTCCGCCTGCCCGACCTGCGGTTCTTGCTCGGGTATGTTCACCGCTAATTCAATGAACTGTTTAACGGAAGCGTTGGGCTTGAGCTTGCCGGGCAACGGATCTTGCCTTGCCACCCACGCAGATCGTAAAGGGCTGTTCTTGCAAGCGGGCAGACAGATTGTCGAACTTTGCAAAAAATATTATGAGCAGGACGATTTTTCCGTTCTCCCTCGTGCCATCGCCACCAAAGAGGCGTTTGATAACGCAATGAGTTTGGATATTGCAATGGGCGGTTCAACCAATACGGTCTTGCATCTATTGGCGGCAGCGCAAGAGGCGGAAGTGGATTTCACAATGGCGGATATTGACCGTTTGTCCCGCCGTGTGCCGTGCTTGAGTAAAGTTGCGCCGAATACCGCCAAATATCATATGGAAGATGTACACCGTGCCGGCGGGATTATGGCAATTCTCGGCGAGCTGGATCGGGCAAATTTACTGAATAACCAAACCCGTACCGTATTAGGAATGAGCCTCGCCGAGCAGATCGCCCAATACGATATTATGCTGACTCAAGATGAAGCGGTGCATCGGTTTTTCCGTGCCGGCCCGGCTGGTATCCGCACAACGCAAGCGTTCTCACAAGATACTCGTTGGGAAACAGTCGATAACGACCGTGAAAACGGCTGTATCCGCAGCAAAACCCACGCTTATAGTCAAGACGGTGGTTTGGCGATGCTCTCCGGCAATATCGCATTAGACGGTTGTATTGTAAAAACGGCCGGTGTAGATGAAAGTATCTTGACATTCAGCGGCAAAGCCATCGTGTTTGAAAGCCAAGAAGATGCCGTGGCAGGCATTTTAGGCGGCAAAGTACAGGCGGGGCACGTTGTGGTTATTCGCTATGAAGGGCCGAAAGGCGGACCGGGAATGCAAGAAATGCTGTATCCGACCAGCTATTTAAAATCAATGGGACTAGGCAAAGCCTGTGCCTTGCTCACGGACGGACGTTTCTCCGGCGGCACATCAGGGTTGTCTATCGGACACTGCTCACCGGAAGCGGCGGCAGGCGGGACAATCGGTTTAGTGAAAGACGGCGACACGATTAACATTGATATTCCGAACCGCTCAATCCAACTAATTGTCTCTGATGAGGAACTTGCCCAACGCCGTGCCGAACAAGACGCAAAAGGCTGGCAGCCGGCAAACCGCCAACGTGAAGTATCATTTGCCTTGAAAGTGTACGGTCATTTCGCTACATCGGCGGATAAAGGTGCAGTGCGGGATAAATCCAAAATTTAAGTATAACGAAAGGACGCATAATGCGTCCTTTCTTTTTTAGACAAACAGGTAAAAATGATGTTTAGATTATATTTGATACTTTACAGTATGGCTTTGTTAGTCGGCTGCGCACCGAGTGAAACAACACGTTTATCCAAACCGCAAACGCCGGATAACATAGCACAATGCCCTTTCGGGCGGTGTGCCGAGCAAAATACAGCGATCGAAGCCCCCATTGCTCTTGCCGGTGCATTATTGATGGTTGCCTTAAACAAAACGCACACCGATTTTACCCTCCCGACAAAACAACCTCACGCGACACCTTTTTACCTAAAGCCAACGGTGCCTTACCAAGAGGTACAAAAATCCCCAAATCTATCCCCTATTAAGCAACCGTTGTCGGAAATCAGTAAAAAAACATTAAATTTTGATCCGAAACAGTTTCACAAATTGCAAAACTAAACCGTTTTAGCTACTATTTCACCCAATTTTTCACGATTAAAAAGGCAACATTTATGAGTAAAATTTGGGTATTAGGCGATGCGGTCGTAGATTTAATTCCCGATGGCGAACATCACTATTTACGCTGTGCCGGCGGCGCACCGGCAAATGTCGCTGTCGGCGTTGCCCGTTTAGGCGGTCAAGCCGGCTTTATCGGGCGAGTCGGCAATGATCCGCTCGGCAAATTTATGCGGCAAACCTTGCAGGCGGAGAATGTCAATACCGATCAGATGATTTTAGATCCCAAGCAACGCACCTCCACCGTTATTGTCGGGTTAGATGAGGGCGAACGTAGCTTTACGTTTATGGTCAATCCGAGTGCCGATCAGTTTCTAGAAATCGGCGATTTACCCCATTTCCAATCGGGCGATTTCCTACACTGTTGCTCGATTGCTTTAATCAACGAGCCGTCCCGCTCTACCACCCTTGAGGCAATTCGCCGCATCAAAGAGGCGGGCGGCTATTTTTCGTTTGATCCGAATTTGCGAGAATCCCTGTGGGGATCCCTTGAAGAGATGAAGCAAGTCGTCAATCAAGTGGTTGCAATGGCAGATGTACTGAAATTCTCCGAAGAAGAATTAACCTTACTCACCAACACAACCAGCCTTGAAGCCGCTACCCGAATAATGACAGCGCAGTATCCGCAAAAACTGATCATTGTTACGTTGGGCAAAGACGGGGCGATTTTCCACCTCAACGGCATCCGTAAAACCGTGGCAGGCAAAGCGTTAGAGCCGATTGACACCACTGGTGCAGGCGATGCGTTTGTCAGCGGATTACTGGCGGGATTATCCGATGTCGGCGACTGGCAAAAAGAAAGCGTATTGGTTGAGGTAATCCGCAAAGCCAATGCCTCCGGCGCATTAGCTACAACGGCAAAAGGGGCAATGTCCGCCCTGCCGAATAAAGCGCAACTCGAAGCATTTTTAGCCCAATAACCTATTGACAAGCGGTCTGTTAAAGCCAATTTTTTGCAAAATAGTCTATTTAACGCACCGCTTGCATTCACTTCTTATCGGAGATGACAATGCATATTTTTAATCAAGGCAAATACAAAAGCCTGCACGCACAAACGCACGGCGAGCTAGACCATATTCGCCGGCAAGTTGAACAAGATAAAGATTTCCGCCCCCGTTATCATCTTGCCGCCCCGACAGGACTATTAAACGATCCGAACGGGCTACTTTTTGACGGCGAGAAATACCACATCTTCTACCAATGGTTTCCCTTTGACGCCATACACGGAATGAAACATTGGCAACATTTTACCACCACCGATTTTCAAACCTTTACCGCTGCCGATATGTTGATCCCCGATGAGCTGTTTGAATCCCACGGCTGCTACTCGGGCGGGGCGATTTTATGGCAAGACAAGATTGTAGCGTTTTATACGGGCAATACGCGCCGAGCGAGCGATAATCAGCGTATTCCGCACCAAAATATTGCGATTTTTGACAAATCGGGGAAATTGTTGGAAAAGCGTTGTATTATGGATCGCGCCCCTGACGGCTACACGGAACACGTCCGTGATCCGAAGCCCTTTATCACCACAGAAGGCAAAATTCGCTTTGTGTTAGGCGCACAACGGCAAGATCTCAGCGGCACGGCATTACTGTATGAAATGGCGGATTTAACGGATACCCCCCGTTTACTGTCTGAATTAGCGATTGTACCGTTTGATAACGATAAGGTATTTATGTGGGAATGCCCCGATCTGTTCCAGTTAGACGGCAAAGATCTGTTTATCTGGTCGCCGCAAGGAAAAGCACGGGAGGCAAAACGTTTCCAAAACAATTACCACGCCACCTATGCACTGGGCAAGCTGGAGGGCACAACGCTACACGCCGAGCATATAGAAGAACTGGACTACGGCTTTGATTTTTATGCGCCGCAAACCATTCAGAATGCACACGGGATATTGTACGGCTGGGTTGGGCTGCCGGATCTGACCTACCCGACCGATGACTATAAATGGCATTCAATGCTCACAATGCCACGTCAGTTGAAAGTTAAAAACGGGCGGCTTTACCAACAACCGATTGCACAAATTTATGCGCAATTAGGGGAAAAGCAATCACATCAATTAGCAGGAATTGTACACCTTGACGGCTTAGATACCGCCTATTTGCAAATTACTGTTGAAAACCAACCGCTTGCTATTCAGTTCTTTAACAATGCACAAGGGCAACATCTCAACCTGAGGTATGAAAACGGCATTGTCAGCCTTGATCGCAGCCAAACGACACAAACGGCGTTGATGGCGGAATTTGGTACGCTACGGCAGTGCGAAATAGCAGATTTGCAGTCTATTGAGCTTTTTTTCGATCGTTCGGTTGTGGAGATTTTCCTCAATCACGGCGAGAAAGTGCTCACCTCCCGTTTCTTTATTCAAGATCGCCAAAATTGCCTGCAAGTTTCACGTCCGGTACAGGCGGAAATCGCACAAATGGCGGAGATTGTTTATCGCTAACCACAAAAAAGGGACACAATGTGTCCCTTTCCTCAAATCTAAAAATTACTTTGCGTTAGGTTGTAATTGCAAAGTGAGATCTTGCTCAATCACCTTTAACAGCAAATCGATATTCGGGTGCTTGCCGATATTTTGCTTAGCATCTTCAAGATGTTCGGCAAACCACGCAATTCCCTGTGATGCCGCTGTTTTATCAAGTGTGCCGCCAAATTTTTCGGCTAAGGCGTTGTAAAGTTTCAATGAGCCTAATTTACCTTCCTGTGCAGGAATATGGTGAACAGCCTCACTACTTGCATTTAATACGTCCAGCCCACTCAAATGGCTGATGTCGGGAAAGGTGGCTAAATAATCTTTAAACTGCATAATGCGCTCCTATATTGATTACATTCCAACGATTAAACATTCCGCCACGCTGCGTGCGTTTGATTGTGCTGCCGAGGTAGCAGCACGGTCGCCGATCGGCCCGATCACCACTCTATTCCACTCACCGTTACTGTTAATTCTGGCATTATAGCCTGCCATTGCCAAGCGAGCCTGCATATTTTCCGCTTGCGCTTTATTTTTAAACGCACCACATTGCAAGCCGTATTTACCCGCTGCCGGTTTTGCAATATCCGCAGGTTTGGCTGCACTGGCAACCACTTTTGCTGGCTCTTGTTTCGGGTTTTGCTCAGTTGCTTTGGTTTGAGCTTTTACCTGTGCCTGCTGTTCTGCTTTTTTAGCAGCCTCTTGCTGTTTTTTCAGCTCGGCTTGGCGTTTTTCTTCTGCTAATTGCTTCTCTTTTGCCTTTTTCAATGATAGCTCTTCGGCTAAAGCCGCATCGGTTTCGGAAGAAGCTGTTTCTTTCGTTTGTCCATTTGGCTGGGGCTGTGCTTGAGTAGCTTGTACTTGTTGTAGCTTACGCTGCTCCTCTTCTTTTTGGCGTTGGAGCTGCTGCTCTTGCTCCTTGGTTAATTTAGCCAGTTTGGAGTTTTTATCCACCGGCACTTCACGGGTTTCCAAATCACGAATATAGCTATATACCTCTTCCGGCGGAGAAGGCAGGGTACTTTTCGGCTGGGAAGGGGCAACGGTTTGTGTTGGAATGGTTTGAACAGGGGCATTCTCTTTTAGCACCCAAAGTCCAAGCCCGCTCATCATCAGCAATAATATTAAAATGGCTAAAATCAGCGAACGGTTCGTGCCTTTTTTATTTTTTTTAGCACGTGCAGCGTAATCACGGTTTGGCAAAATAATCCTCGCAAGAATGAAATGAAATCAATAAATTATCCATATTACTCAAAAAATGCCCGCTTGGCTAGGGGCGTGATACGATCCTGCCGTTTTCAACTTGAATAAAGCGATCAAATAAGGCGGCACTCTCCTCAAATTGATGGGTAACCATTACCAGCGTGAGTTGGCGTTGTCGGCAAATTTGTTCGACCAATTGTTGCATTTCAAGGCGTTTTTGCGGATCGAGTGCGGAAAAAGGTTCGTCTAGCAATAAGATCGGTCTATCCCGTAACAAAGTGCGTGCTAATGCCGCCCGCTGTTTTTGCCCGCCGGAAAGTTGATCCGCTCGCCGAGACAATAAATCGGCAATCCCCATTTGCTCGGCAATATGGGCAATTTTCTGCTGTTGATCGGCACTGAAGCTCAGCCGAGGCACTAAAGCTAAACCGATATTCTGTGCAACAGTGAGGTGTGGGAATAAATTATTATCTTGAAACAATATTGAAACGGGGCGTACAGCCGGTTCGGTGGCAAAATGGTTTTGGTTATCCAGCCAAAGTTCGCCTCGGTCGGCTTTATCAAAACCGGCAATTAAATTCAGTAAGGTACTTTTCCCCGCCCCGCTTTCACCGATCACCGCTAAACGTTCGCCACGGCTAACATTCAGCTCAAATTGCATCGGCATATCTGGGTAATCAAAATCTAAGTGTAAACGAATCATTATCGGCTTTCTTCTTGGTCAATCAATAAAAACGGCAAAAAGGCGCAAACCATCAAGATCAATGCCGTAACAGCGGCATCTTCGCTACGGTAGCTGCCTAATTGCTGGTAGAGTAAATAGGGTAAGGTGCTGAAATCGGGGCTGCCGAAAAAGGCAATGACCGAAAAACTGCCTAAGCTGGCGGACATTGCCAACGCAAAGGCGTTGCGTAGCGGTCGGCGCAGGTAATATGTTTCTACAATCCACCAACGGCGAATGCCGCTCAACCCCAAGCTGCGCGCAAGTTTATCTTGATTGACCAACACTTCCCACATCGCCGTAAATAACAGACGGTAAATATAGGGCAGCAGCATTAAGCCGTTACATACCCCAATCAACAGCAACAAATGGCAGGGGGTTAATTCAACGTCCATCAGCAGTAAAAATAGCCCGACCGCCAACATAAAGACTGGAAAAATCAACGGATAAGAGCTGATTCCGCTGAGAATAATCTGTCTGATTTTGTGGCGATGATAAGCTTGTTGGCGGGTTTCTAAGGCTAATAAATACGCAATACCGATCACAAACACGCTAGCAATCAGGCTTAATACCAGTGAGTAGAAAAAGGCTTGCCACAAACTCGGATTTGCCAACCGAGAGAGAAGATCGGATACGGACAAAGCCGTCCAGATCACATTGATGATCGGCACAATAATCAGTAATACCGTTAATATCAACACCCATTGCAACATCATTCGGGCAAAACCGTTCAACGTCGGTTTCCAAATCGCAACGGATATTCCGGCAGCTCGGTTCGGCTGCTCGGACAGCCGGCTGGCGTAATCCATCAGTAATTGTAAGCCTATTCCGACACTGATTTGGACGATAATCAACCAAACGGCTTTTGCAAAATCAAACTCAAATGTAACCGCTTGATAGATAGCGACTTCAAGGGTACTGTATTTCGGCCCGCCACCCAGCATTAACACAATCGGAAAACTGGTGAAGCAAACCAAAAACACATTTGTGAAAGCATAAGGCAGAACATTTTTGAGCGCTTGCCATTCCACAATCCGAAATGCCTGCCAACCGGTTAAATTTAATTGGGCGGCGAGTTGGTGTTGATGGCTGGGAATAAAATTCAGCCCCTCAAGGCAATATTTTGCCACGAACGGAATGTTCAAAAATAGGTGGGCTAAGATAATACCTTGTAAGCCATAGAGCGAAAACCGCCATTCAATGCCCAAAAATCCCAACCAAGAAGCGAGCCAGCCGGAATGTCCCCACACGCCAATAATCGCAAAAATTACGACCAACGAAGGCAATGCCCACGCAAAACTGATCCATTTATACAGCCACGTTTTACCGGAAAAATTGAGATAAAAAAAAGCACGCGCGAGCAGCAGTCCCCAAATGAGCGAGAGTGTCGCAGAAATGCCCGCTTGCAGTACGCTATAAGCGAGCAACTGCACAGTTTCGGCAAAAGACCAAAATGTTTGCCCGTCGTGATGGTTAAATAATGCCCACAGGCTAAATGCGTAAAGCCCGAATAGGCTAAAATAGACCGACCACGCCGTATATTGGGTAAATTTGCGTAACATTTTGTTCCTTTGGTAAAGACAAGCGGTCGGATTTTAACAAAAATTTACCAATCTCCAAAATAAAAGGGGCATTCCGCCCCTTAATCATTTACCAATATGCCCGTAAACCAATCACCGTTTGGTTATGGCGAATTTTACTCGCTAACTGACCGCTTGCGTGATTTTTGGTGTGTGCAGTCTGCCACTCAACAAATGTTTTCAGGTGCTGCGGCACAAGATAGTATTCCGTTCCTAGCATAAATTGGTGGGTTTTGGCGTGATTTCCCCCTTTTAACACATTGGTTTTGTAAGCATACATTGTGTAAGCCGCCCAATCGTCCGTTAATTTTTGTAGCAGTATAGTACGTACCTCTTTTTGCACCCGTTTTCTGCCCGCCAAATTTTGATTTCGGGTTACTCGGCGCTCTAAATCCAACCCGATAGTTGTTTTGTCAAAAGTATAGGCAGTACCGACAGAATAAGCCGTTGCCTCAACGATAGCATTCGCTTTGCCATAACGCTCACGGCTAACGCCGGTTGCCAATTTAATACTTTGATTATCAGCAAATTTAGTACGATAAATTGCTGCCGTCCCCCACACGTCTTTACGTTTATCAGCTAAATCCAGCCCTAAATTATCCCGTTTACTTGAACCGCCATAATAGCCACCGAGTTTTAGCCCCTCTACCCCTTTATACACATATTGAAGCGAACGGCGGGCAGCATAGTTGAGTAAGCCATCACTTAAACTCAGCGTATTGGCAAGATCGGTCTGTTTAACTTCATCGGTAATCACCGTTTGATGACCGTAAGTCAGCTCGCCGAATTGTTTATGCCCAATTCCTGCATAAAGTTGGCGGGTATAAATATCATCAAAATCGTGTTGCGAAGCGGCTGTGCCACGAAAGCGCCACTCAACACGCCCTAAGGCATAAAAATCGTCCGTCAGTTGCTGCTTAACACGGAAACCGAAACGTGAACCGTTATTTCGCACCGCTTGATTAACGTGCTGGCGGATAGTGGTTTGGTTGGCATAGTTATCCGTTTTGGTGGCGGTGCTACGCCATTGTAGCCGTGCAGAACCGCCAAAATCCAACGTAGTACCGCTTTCTTTGCTGTCAATTAAAGTATAAGCCTGTGCCGAATTGGCGGCGATCGCCCCTATTGCCAAGGCAAGCAGTGTTTTTTTCATCATTTGCTCCGAAAATAAAAAATCCTTGCCTAAGTATAACCTGACCGTTGAAAATCCGTCAGCAAAGATTTGCCGTTGCCCAACGTTGTTGCACTTTTTCCCACAATATCTGCTTATCTTCTGCGCACAAAAAGGCGGCTTGCACGGCATTTTGTACCAGTTGGCGTGCTTCAACATTCGTGAGGCGGTAATCCCGCTTGAGCAATGCGAACTCGTGTGCGACCGTAGTGTTGGAGACCGTCATATTGTCGGTATTGACCGTTGCCACTACGCCCCGTTCTAAATAATGACGCAGCGGATATTGGCTTAAACTCGCCACCGTTTTGGTTTGTAAGTTGCTACAAGGGCACATTTCAAGCGGTGTCTTGCGGTCAATTAATTGCAAAACCACCGCTTCGCTTTCCACCGCGCGTACCCCGTGTCCGATGCGGGTTGCGCCGAAATCTAACGCCTGCTGCACGCTGTCTGCACCGGCGGCTTCTCCTGCGTGGAGAGTGAACGGAACGCCAAGTGCTACCGCTTCGCTAAAGAGAGTTTGATAGTGCGCTGTCGGATACAATCCCTCCGCACCAGCTAAATCAATCGCGACAACCCCTTGTCCAAGGTATTTTTGCGCCAGCCGTACGGTTTCGTGATTTTCCGCCTGATTATCTTCGCCTCGCATACAACACAGGATCAGATTAACCTTAAACAGAGAATGACAATTTTCTACGGCTTGCAAGCCGGCGATTGCCGCCAATACCGCTTGTTCCTGATCCATTGTTTTTTGGGTATGAAGCTGCGGCGCAAAGCGGATTTCCGCATACAGCATTTGTGCCTGATCCAAACGTTCGATTAAATGGGTTACTGCTGCGGTGAGTGCCTGCGGCGATTGCAAAACGGCAAGGGGAATTTCAAAACTGCGTAAATATTGATTTAAGTCGCTGCAATCCTGCGGGGCTGAAATAAAGGATAGCAACCGGGTCGGATCGGTGGTCGGCAGCGAAATTGCCTGTTTTTCCGCCCACTCTAAGAGCCATTGCGGTGAAAGCGAACCGTCCAAATGTAAATGCAGATCAATCATTGCGTAGCGTTCAATATTCATTTTTGCTCCCTTTAAGAATAAAACGACAAATTCTAAACAAAGTGTATGGAAAAGACACGTTTTTGTTCATAATGACTTATAATGGCATTTATTTATTACATTTTCTGCCCCTATGATACATTCATCTCCCCTAATTGCCGTGGTTGCCGGCGAAATTTCCGGCGACATTCTCGGCGCAGGCTTAATCCAAGCGCTCAAATTACACTATCCCAATGCCCGTTTTATTGGGGTTGCCGGCCCCAAAATGTTGGCAGAAGGCTGCGAAACACTGTTTGATATGGAAGAGATTGCGGTAATGGGCTTGGCGGAAGTGGTTAAACATCTGCCCCGCCTACTCAAACGCCGCCGCCAAGTGATCGACACAATGCTGGCGCAAAAACCGGCGGTTTTTATTGGGATTGATGCGCCGGATTTTAATCTCGGCATTGAGGAAAAGCTCAAAGCACACGGCATTAAAACCGTCCATTACGTCAGCCCGTCTGTGTGGGCGTGGCGGCAAAATCGGGTGCATAAAATTGCACGGGCAACGGATAGCGTCTTGGCGTTTTTACCCTTTGAAAAAGCCTTTTACGACCGTTTTAATGTGCCGTGCCGTTTTGTCGGGCATACGATGTCAGACGCTATCCCGCTCAAACCGAACCGCCAAGCCGCCTGTGCGGCTTTAGGCTTGGACGAATCGCAACGCTATTTGGCGATTTTAGTCGGTAGCCGCAGTAGCGAAGTCGCCTTTTTAACCGAACCGTTTCTGAAAGCGGCACAGATTTTGCAACAGCAATATCCCGATATTCAACTGCTCGTGCCGCTCGTGAGCGAAAAACGCCGCACGCAATTTAACGAGATCAAACAAAAGGTCGCCCCCGATTTAACGGTGAAAATGCTTGACAATCAAGCGCGTGAGGCAATGATAGTGAGCGAAGCGACTTTGCTTGCCTCCGGCACAGCGGCGTTGGAAGCAATGCTATGCAAATCACCGATGGTAGTGGGCTACAAAATGAAACCGCTCACCTATTGGCTCGCCAAAAAACTGGTGAAAACCGATTACATTTCATTGCCAAATTTACTCGCTAACTGCCCGCTTGTCCCGGAGCTTATTCAAGAAGAGTGCAATCCGGACAATCTCGCTCGGCATTTAAGCGTCTATTTTTCACCTAATCCGGCTGATCTTCAGCATAAAGCGCAGCTTCAGCAACAATTTGCCGATCTGCATCAGCAAATTCAACGCAATGCCGACACCCAAGCGGCGCAAGCGGTGGTGGAATTGCTTAACGGCTAAGTGCCTCAGCCCTCACTTTCGCTTGAATTTGGGCTAAACCGTTTAAACGGGTGGCTGTGAGGTGGCGGGTAATCTGCAACTCATCAAACAGGGCGTGTAAATCGAATTGTTGTAATTGTGCGGCGGTTTGCTCCGTCAAAGCAGCGAGAATAATCACCAACAGCCCTTGCATTAAGCGGGCATCGCTGTATGCGTGAATTTGGCGGGGAGTCAGGCTAAATTCAAACCATAAACGGCTTTCGCAGCCGTGGATTTGTTGCCATTGTGCCAACTCATCAGCGGAAGGCACGGGCAGGCGGCGGCTCAGTTGAATGAGCAAGCGGTATCTTTCTTCCCAAAATTTGCAACGGGCAAATTGGGCGTAAATATCGGCAAGTTGCATCTTATCCTCTCTATCAAAGGTGCAGATTGTAACGTGCCGGCTACTTTATGCAATCTTTAAATTTTGCTAAAATTGCACACTTTTTTATAAATGAGATAAAGGAACGAACAATGGCAGTGATCCCAATGGTCGTAGAGCAAAGCGCAAAAGGCGAACGTGCTTACGATATTTATTCCCGCCTGCTCAAAGAGCGCATTATTTTCTTAAACGGCGGTGTGGAAGACGAAATGGCAAAACTGATTGTGGCGCAACTGCTCTTTTTAGAAGCGGAAGATCCGGAAAAAGACATTAGCCTCTACATTAACTCACCGGGCGGAGCGGTTACTGCCGGTATGGCGATTTACGATACGATGAATTTCATCAAACCGGACGTCAGCACCGTCTGTATCGGGCAAGCCTGCTCAATGGGCGCATTTTTGCTGTCTGCGGGCGCAAAAGGCAAACGCTTTGCCTTGCCGCACGCGCGGGTGATGATTCACCAACCGTTAGGCGGCTATCGTGGACAAGCGTCCGACATTCAAATTCACGCCCAAGAAATTTTAAAAATTAAACACACCCTCAATCAACGTATGGCGGAACATTCCGGTCAGCCCCTTGAAAAAGTGGAAAAAGATACCGATCGGGATAATTTTATGTCCGCCGAAGAAGCGAAAGCCTACGGCTTAATTGATGAGGTTGTTACGCATAGAGATCAAAAATAATGGATAAATTTGAACAAATGCCCCATTGCAGTTTTTGCGGTAAACGCAAAAATGAAGTGGATGCCTTAATTAAAGGCGAAGAAGGTTTTATCTGTAACGAATGTATTGAGGAAGCCTACGATGTCTTAAACGGCACGGAAGAACAGGCTGAGGCTGAAACCGAGCAAGCAAGCGGTGAGAAAGGCGATGATTTTTTCAATCAGATCCCAACACCGCACGAAATCCACGCCCACTTAAATGAGTATGTTATCGGGCAGGAACACGCCAAAAAAGTGCTATCGGTGGCGGTATATAACCACTATAAACGCCTAAAAAGTGCGGCGTCCAATCACCAAGACACGGACGGCGTAGAACTAGGTAAAAGTAATATTTTATTGATCGGCCCGACCGGCAGCGGTAAAACCTTATTGGCGGAGAGCTTGGCACGCCGCTTGAATGTGCCGTTTGCGATTGCCGATGCCACCACCCTCACCCAAGCGGGCTATGTGGGTGAAGATGTGGAAAATGTGATCCAAAAATTGCTGATGAAGTGCGATTTCGACCAAACCCAAGCGGAACGAGGCATTATCTTCATTGACGAGATCGACAAAATCACCCGTAAATCCGAAAATCCGTCCCTCACCCGAGATGTGTCCGGCGAAGGCGTACAGCAAGCGTTGCTGAAACTGATCGAAGGCACAGTAGCAAACATCAATCCGCAGGGCGGGCGTAAGCACCCGAAACAAGATACCGTTGCGGTCGATACCTCAAAGATCCTGTTTATCTGCGGTGGCGCATTCGCCGGCTTGGACAAAATTGTCGAAACCCGCACTAATAAACAAGGTGGCATTGGCTTTAAAGCAGAGCTGAAAAAAGAGAAAGATCGTGAAGCGCTCACGGAATTATTCAAAAAAGTCGAACCGGAAGATTTGGTGAAATTCGGCTTAATTCCGGAGCTGATCGGTCGTTTGCCGGTGATTACACCATTAGCGGAATTGGACGAAGCGGCGCTTATTCAGATTTTAACCGAACCGAAAAATGCGATTATCAAGCAGTATCAAGCCCTGTTCAAAATGGAAGGTACGGAGCTAAAATTCACCAAAGAGGCGCTGATTGCGATCGCACAAAAAGCGATTTCCCGCAAAACAGGCGCTCGTGGCTTACGCTCGATTGTGGAAGAACTCTTGCTGGATACAATGTACGATTTACCGTCTTTGAAAGCGAAAAAAATCACCATTGGTAAAAACAGCGTGGAAAAAGGTGATAAACCGAAAGTCGAGTAAAGTAACATATATTTCAGGCGGGCAAATACCCGCCTGATTTTTTTGCAAGCGGTCGGTTAATAAACATTTTCTGCAAACCGACCGCTTGTTTACACACTAACCGTTCAAACCACTGTGTAGATCTTGGACGGCATAAACATCGTAGTTGCCGAGGCTGGCGATCCCTTCGGTTAAAGCGGCTGCGCCGGCAAGGGTAGTTTGAATTGCCACTTTTTGTTGCAACGCATTGCGGCGAATTGAGTGGCTGTCGGCAATCACTTCCGGCTCACCGCTCACGGTGTTGATCACCAAGGCAATTTCGCCGTTTTTGATCGCATCGACAATATGTGGGCGACCTTCTCGCACTTTATTGACGATCTGCACCGCCACGCCGTTTTCACGTAGGAATTTCGCCGTCCCCAGCGTTGCGCACAAGCCGTAGCCGTGTTCTTGCAAGCGTTTGGCGATCTCTAAAATACCCGGTTTATCGCTGTTATCAACGGAGATAAACACTTTTCCGGTTTTCGGCACACGCTCATTTGCCCCAAGCTGCGCTTTGAGGAAGGCTTCGGAGAAGGTTTTGCCTACCCCCATTACTTCACCGGTTGAACGCATTTCCGGCCCTAAAATCACATCAACGCCCGGGAATTTAATGAACGGGAATACCGCTTCTTTCACAAAATAGTGCGGCGGAATCACTTCACCCTGCACATTTTGTTCTGCCAAGCTGATGCCTGCCATTACCCGTGCAGCAATTTTTGCCAGCGGGCGACCAGTCGCTTTGCTCACAAACGGCACGGTACGGCTGGCACGAGGATTGACTTCTAACACATACACCACACCGTTTTGTACCGCAAATTGTACGTTCATCAAGCCTTTTACCCCAAGGGCAAACGCCATTGCTTTGGTTTGTCTGCGAATTTCGTCTTGGATCTCACCGCTTAACGAGTATGGCGGCAGGGAGCAAGCAGAATCGCCGCTGTGGATACCCGCCTGTTCAACGTGCTGCATAATGCCGCCGATCACAACATTCTCGCCATCGCAGATACAATCTACGTCCACTTCAATCGCATTATTTAAGAAATGATCCAACAAAATCGGGCTGTCGTTAGACACAGACACCGCTTCACGCATATATTTGTTCAATTCTTCATCGTTATATACGATCTGCATTGCCCGACCGCCCAACACATAAGACGGACGTACGACTAACGGATAGCCGACTTCGTTCGCCAGTGCCACGGCCTCCTGCGCATTGCGGGCGGTACGGTTCGGCGGCTGACGTAAGTTGAGATCATTTAAGATTTTCTGGAAACGCTCGCGATCTTCCGCCGCATCAATGCTATCCGCCGATGTGCCGATGATATTCACGCCATTTTCGTGCAACGCATTCGCCAGTTTGAGCGGGGTTTGCCCGCCATAATGCACAATCACGCCCCACGGTTTTTCCACCCGCACAATTTCCAGCACATCTTCTAAGGTGAGCGGTTCAAAATACAAGCGGTCGGATGTATCAAAATCGGTGGAAACGGTTTCCGGATTACAGTTCACCATAATAGTTTCAAAGCCGCTTTCCCGTAACGCAAGAGCGGCGTGTACGCAGCAGTAGTCAAACTCAATCCCTTGCCCGATACGGTTTGGCCCGCCGCCTAAAATCATCACTTTTTTACGGTCAGACGGATTGGCTTCACACTCTTCCTCATAGGTGGAATAGAGGTAAGCAGTGTCGGAGGCAAACTCCGCCGCACAAGTATCCACCCGTTTATAGACTGGTAAAATGCCTAAGCTGTGGCGGTATTCCCGCACCGCTTTTTCGCTGACTTTGGTGAGCTGTGCGATACGTTTGTCGGAGAAGCCTTTGCGTTTTAATTGACGGATCGCGTCCCGATCGAGATCGCTAAGCTGTTTTTTCTCTAGATCCAACTCTTCTTGCACCAAATCTTGAATTTGGATCAAGAACCACGGATCGATTTTGGAATAGTGATGCACTTCCTCCAAGCTAAAGCCTGCGCCAAATGCGTCCGCCACATAAAGAATACGGTTTGGCCCCGGATTCGCTAATTCACGGCGAATTTTTTCCGGCTCTTCCGAAAGTAAATTAAAGCCGCAAATGCCGGTTTCCAAACCTCGTAGCGCTTTTTGTAAACTTTCTTGGAACGTACGTCCCATCGCCATAACTTCACCGACTGATTTCATTTGGGTGGTTAAGCGATCGTCCGCATTGGCAAATTTTTCAAAGGCGAAGCGTGGAATTTTGGTAACAACATAGTCTAAAGTCGGCTCGAAAGAGGCAGGAATTAAGCCGCCGGTGATGTCGTTACGCAGTTCGTTCAGGGTATAGCCGACCGCCAATTTTGCCGCCACTTTCGCAATCGGGAAACCGGTTGCTTTCGAGGCAAGGGCAGAAGAACGGCTTACCCGTGGGTTCATCTCAATCACGATCATCTCGCCGTTTTCAGGGTTGATCGCAAACTGCACGTTCGCCCCGCCGGTATCTACGCCGATTTCACGCAACACCGCCAACGAGGCGTTACGCATAATTTGGTACTCTTTATCAGTCAAGGTCTGTGCAGGCGCAACGGTGATTGAGTCGCCGGTATGCACACCCATCGGGTCGAAGTTCTCAATTGAGCAGACAATAATACAGTTATCCGCTTTGTCCCGAACCACTTCCATTTCGTACTCTTTCCAACCGAGTACCGATTGTTCGATCAGCAATTCGTGGGTCGGTGAGGCTTCAAACCCTCGTTCACAAATCGCCATAAATTCATCTCGGTTGTACGCAATACCACCACCTGAACCGCCCATTGTGAAAGACGGACGGATCAAGGTTGGGAAACCGACCTGCTCCTGCGCCGCTAACGCTTCTTCAAAGCTATGTGCCACAAAGGATTTCGGCGTATAAAGCCCGATTTTTTCCATTGCTTCTTTAAAGCGGCCACGATCTTCGGCTTTATCGATCGCATCTTCCGTTGCCCCGATCAGCTCGACATTGTATTTTTTCAACACGCCGTGGCGGGAAAGATCCAACGCACAGTTCAACGCTGTCTGTCCGCCCATTGTCGGTAAAATCGCATCAGGACGTTCTTTTTCAATAATTTTTTCAACGGCTTGCCATTGGATCGGTTCAATATAAGTTACGTCCGCCATATTCGGATCGGTCATAATGGTTGCCGGATTGGAATTGACCAACACCACCTTATAACCTTCCTCACGCAACGCTTTACACGCCTGTGCACCGGAATAGTCAAACTCACACGCCTGCCCAATCACAATCGGGCCAGCTCCAATAATCAAAATCGTGTTTATATCATTACGTTTTGGCATAGTTTTCTCTCTTTGTTGTAAATAGGTTGTGATTGAGGTCTCCCTCATTGCTGACAAGCGGTCAGTTTATGCCTCTTTTTTGCAAAAAATGGCTCAAATCTTACCGCTTGTTAGCCACTAAACTGTTGTTCAAAGGCAATTTTCTGATTCTCAATTTCTCTCACCAATTCTTCTTCGCTCGGCAAATAATGAACGTATTTGCTGGCGAACAGTTGGGCGTTATCATTTAATACCGAATATTTGGCAACCACACTGTCCGTTTCAGTACACAACAATAAGCCAATAGTCGGGTTATCACTCGGCTGTTTTTGCAAATCATCATACATTCGCACATACATATCTAATTGCCCGATGTCTTGGTGAGTGAGTTTGTCTGTTTTTAATTCAACCAGCACAAAACATTTGAGAATGTAGTTGTAAAACACTAAATCAATGTAAAAATCGCTGGTTTCGGTTCGGATATGTTTTTGGCGAGCGACAAATGCAAAACCTTTGCCAAGTTCCAACATAAACTGCTGTAAATTATCAATCAGCGCTTTTTCCAACTCCTGTTCGGAATACGCCATATTAGCGGGCAGTTGTAAAAACTCTAAAATCGTTGGATTTTTAAATAGATCCTTTGCTTGCAAAGGTTCGGATTTTTGTTGCATTTCTGCTTCGACTAATGACTTATCCTTGCTTGCAATCAACCTATCATAATAAAGGGTTGAAATATTGCGATCTAAGGTTCTAACCGACCAATGATTTTCCGCCGCTTCGGTTAAATAATAAGTACGGGCTTCAGCGTTTTGGACTTTTAATACCCGTTGAAAATGCGACCAAGTTAATTTGGCGAACACTGTTCGCCATTTTGGATAATCAGGGAACAATAAATAAAACTGGCGAATTTCCCGTAAAGATCGATAGCTAAATCCCTTTCCAAATGTACTGGTTAATTCAATAGAAAGTTTTTTTAGCACTGCCTTACCATACTCCGCCCGTTCCTTGCCATTTTGTTCTTCCTGAACAATCCGCTCGCCGATTTTCCAATAGGCGTCAACCATCGCAGAATTAACCGCAACATACGCTTGCTGGCGAGCCTCTGCTAAAATCTGCTTTATTTCGTGAATATAGCTCTTTGTAAGAACAGCCATTGCAAAAAAATCTCCCGATTCAACCGCTTGAATTACGCCAATCTAAATACGCCTTCACCAACTTCAACCACATTCCCGCCGACGTAAATAGTCTGCTGTGCGTCTAGGGTTAAATATAGGCGGTTCGGTCTGCCCATTTGATCCCCTTGCCGGATAAGACAGGAAAGGGGAAAGCGACCTTGCGCCAAAAAATATCCGCCCAAATTGGCACACGCCGAGCCTGTTCCACTATCTTCCAATAGCGTACCATTGGCGGCATAAAAGAAACGGGCATCAATATTGCCGTCTTGTTCATACCATAAATACAGGGCTGTGCGGCAATTTGTTGCATTTCCGTATCGCTTAACCCGTCCGCTTCAGGAAATACCGCTAACGGATTGCCACCAAATTGGGATTCGGCAAACACATTCACTAATTTAAAAGCATAATGACGCATTCTCGTTTCATCTCATTTTGCGAAAAAATTGATATATCTGACCGCTTACCTAGCAATAACGTGCCGCAAAATCATCTTTATTCGGATCTTGATTCCAATGGTATTCGGTGTGAATAGCGATCTGCGTTGCCAGTGATTCGCCATACTGATCACCGATAAAACCAAGTACCATATCCATTCCGGCAGATACACCTGACGAGCTATAAAATTTTCCATCCCGCACCCAACGGGCAGCCTGCTGCCAATTTACCTGATTATTGGTCTGCTTAACCCATTGAAATGCGGCTTTATTTGAGGTTGCCGTTTTACCGTTTAAACGGGAAGTCGCCGCCACCAATGCCGCACCGGTACAAATACTTAAGCAAAATCGGGCATCATCAATCAGCTTCGTTAACCACGCTAAAAATGCACAATGATTAACCAATAAGCGTGTACCTTGCCCGCCCGGTATCACCAAAATACTATTTGGTGGCAAGCGTCCGCAGGTTTCCGTCTGAATACAAAACCCTTGACGGCTTGTTATCCAACCGCCATTAAGCGAAATATAGTGGAGTTGCACGTCGGGCAAGCGGGCTAAAAACTCAACCGGACCCATTAAATCAAGGGTTTCGTAGTCATCAAATCCGACAAAGTAGATATTCATCCGCCCTCCCCGTAGCCTTCCGCCTATTTCAGCTTATTCCGCTTTAAGCGCTTTGCTTCGCCTTTCTCAGTTCGTCAATAAATCGGTCAAATAAATAGGCGACATCATTCGGGCCGGGGCTGGCTTCCGGATGCCCTTGGAATGAGAACGCCGATTGGTCGGTTAATTCAATGCCTTGCACCGAGTGATCAAATAAGGAACGGTGAGTTACCCTTACATTTGCCGGCAGGCTGGCTTCATCTACTTCAAAACCGTGGTTTTGGCTGGTAATCAATACTTTATTGCTATCCAGATCTTGTACCGGGTGGTTTGCTCCGTGGTGTCCGAACGCCATTTTTTTAGTTTTGCCGCCGACCGCCAAGCCGAGTAGTTGATGCCCAAGGCAAATGCCAAATAACGGTTTTTTAGTGGCTAAGAGTGTTTTGATAGACTCAATCGCATAATCACACGGCTCCGGATCGCCCGGCCCGTTAGAGAGGAAAATCCCGTCCGGATTAAGCGCCAATACTGCTTGAGCAGAGGTTTTTGCCGGCACTACGGTAATACGGCAGCCCCGTTCAGCCAACATTCGCAAAATATTGCGTTTTACGCCGTAATCGTAGGCAACAATATGAAACTCCGCATTCTCCTGATCGTTAAACGCTTTACCGCCGTTGCTGACCGGCAAATGCCATTCCCCTTCCGTCCATTGATACAATTCCTGACAGCTCACCTCTTTAGCTAAATCTTTCCCTGCCATTGAACCGAAACTTTTCGCCAATTCTAATGCTTTTGCTTCATCTGTGCCCACCAAAATACAGCCCGCTTGTGCGCCTTTATCTCGCAAAATGCGGGTCAAGCGGCGGGTATCAATATCGGCAATCGCCACAATTTTGTGTTTAACCAAATAATCGGAAAGGGAAGAATGAGAGCGGAAATTGCTATGAATAAGAGGGAGATCACGAATGATTAAGCCGGCAGCGTGGGGTTTGGTTGCTTCTTCATCTTCTTCTGTGGTGCCGGTGTTACCGATATGCGGATAAGTGAGGGTAACAATTTGATAAGTATAAGAGGGGTCGGTCAAAATCTCTTGGTAACCGGTCATTGCGGTATTAAAAACGACTTCACCAATGGTATGTCCTGAATAACCGATCGACTTTCCGTGAAAAACTGAACCGTCTGCGAGAACAAGAATGGCAGGTTCAAACATATTTTATTTACTCCTAATTATGAATCTGTGGATAAATGATGATTCGCCAAGAAGTAGGCGGCTAAGTTTAATAGAGCAAACGTTTGCTTTCAAGCTATAATTTACAAAAGTCCGGTGAAACGGCACAAAATGAAAAAATTATGCACTTATTTTGCATTTTAATTCACAATTATGCAAGACAAAGGCAAAATTTTTATTTTTCAAACCCATACAAGCGGTTAAAATATCCCTATTTTTTGCAAACCGAGATCAACAATGACAAACTTCGACTTTGGCGAGCAGCTCATTGCGATTGTAAAGCGAGATGTTGCCCCTGCGTTAGGCTGTACCGAGCCGATTTCCCTCGCCCTTGCCTGTGCGATTGCGGTGCAGCACTTAGATTCCAACCTTCTGAAAATACAGGCAAAAGTTTCCCCCAACCTGATGAAAAACGGAATGGGTGTTACTGTGCCCGGCACAGGTATGGTCGGGTTGCCGATTGCCGCAGCGATCGGGGCAATTGCCGGCGATGCGCAAGCGGGTTTAGAAGTTTTGAAAAAAATCCAGCCGCACGATGTCTTGCAAGCTAAAGCAATGCTGGCGGAAAACAAGGTCAGTGTGGATATTGCCAATGTCGATTACCCACTCTATTCGGAAGCACTGTTGCTGGGTGAAAACGGCTGGGTGAAAGTCTGTATTCAAGACTCGCACACCAATGTGGTGTTAATTGAGAAAAACGGCGAGGTGATTTTCGCACAACCGCCTCAAACGGTGGAATTACAAGACGACAGCCAATTTTTCAACCGTTTATCCGCTCAACACATTTATGATTTCGCAATGCAAGCACCGCTAGAACGCCTTACCTTTATCGCTGAAGCGGCAAAATTAAACAGTGCTTTGTCGGCGGAAGGGTTAGCCAAAGAGTACGGCTTACATATCGGGCGAACCTTGAAAAAGCAAATTGAACTTGGGTTAATGTCTGATGACTTACTCTCTCGCATTGTGATTGAAACTACCGCCGCCTCCGATGCCCGTATGGGCGGGGCATTATTACCGGCGATGAGCAATTCCGGCTCCGGTAATCAAGGCATTGCCGCTACAATGCCTTCGGTGATTGTCGCCCGTTTTGTGCAAGCCGATGACGAACGGCTGATTCGGGCGTTATTTCTGTCGCACACTATTGCGATTTATATTCATAGCAAATTGCCTAAACTGTCGGCATTATGCGCCGTAACAACGGCGGCAATGGGCAGTGCCGCCGGTATGGCATATCTGCTGAACGGCAATTTTCAGGCTATCAGTATGGCAATTTGCAGTATGATTGGCGACATCAGCGGCGTACTCTGCGACGGGGCGGCAAACAGTTGTGCAATGAAAGTCTCTACCGGTGTCTCCGCCGCCTACAAAGCGGTGCTGATGGCGTTGGACAATAGCCGTGTTACCGGCAATGAGGGGATCGTTGAACATTGCGTGGATAAATCCATTGCCAATTTATGTGCGATTGCTACTAAAAGTATGGTGTATATGGATCGTCAAATTATTGAAATTATGAGTGCCAAAGGGCAAGAGTGTTAATTTTACAAAAGGAAAATCTATTATGGCTTCAAAAGCACATTCGGCATTGCCGATTTGGTCGGTCGTATTGCCGATCTTGGCGTGGGTAATTTATTTTATCGGTATTCAGGATAATCTTTGGCTACAACTGGGCGGCGGAGCATTGCTGATTGGCAGCGTATTGTCTGCCGTTCACCACGCCGAAGTTGTCGCCCATAAGGTCGGCGAACCGTTCGGGACAATCATTCTTGCGCTCGCCATCACGATTATTGAAGTGGCGCTGATAGTCTCTTTAATGATCGCCGGTGGTGATAATGCCTCTTATCTGGCTCGGGATACAGTCTTTTCAGCGATTCTGCTGATTTTAAACGGCATTCTCGGCGGCTGTTTGCTGATTGGCGGCTTGAAGCACTATATTCAAACCTTCAACAAAAAATCGATAAGTACCGCATTAGTCACCCTGATGTCCATTCTTGTCTTAACGATGATCTTGCCGAACTTCACCACCAGCACGGCAGAAGGCACTTACTCCGCATCGCAGCTTATCTTCGTGGCAATCGCATCGCTAATCCTCTATTTTGCGTTTATTATGATGCAAACGGTCAGACACCGTGATTACTTCTTAGCGGACGATGACAACCCTGCCCACCACGCCGAACCACCGTCAAGTAAAGTGGCGTTAATCAGCCTTTTACTGCTGATTGTCTGCCTCGGCATTGTCGTCTTGTTGGCAAAAGGGCTTTCGCCGGCAATCGAAAGTATGGTTGTCAGTGCCGGTGCGCCGCTCTCATTGGTCGGGGTGATTATCGCCGCCGTTGTGCTAATGCCGGAAGGGCTTGCCGCACTCACCGCCGCCAGCCGTAACCGCCTGCAAACTAGCGTCAATCTCGCCTTAGGCTCTGCTCTTGCCAGTATCGGCTTAACCATTCCGGCGGTGGTCATCGTCTGCTTAATGTACGACATCAACCTTGTGTTAGGCTTAGACTGGAAATCAATGGTACTACTGGCGCTCTCCGCCTTTGTGGTAATGGTTTCCCTCAACCACGGCAAATCAAATATGTTATACGGCGTGGTATTACTGGTTAATCTCGCCGCCTATGTCTTCACCGTGATTGTGCCGTAATTAAAAACAGCAAGCGGTGAGTTCCCGCTTTTATTGACAAAATAACGCAAATTTCATCCATTGAAATTTAGCCTCTCCTTAAAACCTGATGCCAATAAACCGGGATCAGGTTTTTCCATATAACATCTGTCTTTAAATAAAATGTCTGTTTTTTAGGCTGATTTTGTGAGCGACATCACATTATATTATCTAACCATCTGCTACACTTGGTAAACCATACTAAAAGGAGAGCGGTTATGTTAAGAAAAATAGGCTTATTTGGTGTGATTATCTTGTTGCATTTTAAATCTTTCGCTGCCGATAATTTATCGCTCATTCAAAACAATAATGAGCTAACCATAAATTATCAAATAGACAATGCAACTGATATTAACATAAACAAGATGTTACACAGTTTACTCATCAAAGAAAAAACAACTACTCACTCTCCAAACGGTCATTTTAAGGTAACTATTCGCATAGAATCAAAAATATCGAAAGAATTTTACGATACACTCAGACTATACAGTAACGGTGAATTTCTGTTATATCGTGATTATCTTCTGCCGGAGCAAATAACCTATCAAGATAATACAAAAATAAATATCAAAGATGATCGCTACCCGTCTATTTCTATTTTAGAGAATCAAGAAAAGCAATATATTATCGGGAAACGATATATTTTCTTTGGTAAGCGAGAAAAAATTAAAATATTAGGGTTAGACAATAATATTGCGTTTAAACACAAAATCACTGTTGCGAGCCACTAAAATTGCGAAAATGAACCACTAAAAAAGCGAAACAAATCCCCCCCCTCATTTTTTCTTAGTTGTAGTGGTTCATCTTTATCCCCAGTTCACAATATCGCCTATCCGC
>NZ_JWIZ01000031.1 GCF_001038205.1 Muribacter muris
ACAAATTATTTCAATAGGTTAAAATCCGGACACACGCAGTGTGTCCCTACATTCTGTTAAAATGTCTATTTTTGTGCATTTGCTACATAATACCGTGCTTTTTGTAAATTCTCTTACCACCAAGTCATCCAGAAGAAATAAGAGAGCGAACCGATAACGGCAACGCAGGCGAGGTTAAGGATAATCCCCACTTTAACCATTTCGCTCTGTTTGATATAGCCCGTTGAGAACACAATCGCATTTGGCGGGGTGGCAATCGGCAACATAAAGGCACAAGACGCTCCGCAGGCGATAATGGCGGCAAGGGATACCGGTGGTAAACCCAAACCGTTTGCGACCGAGATGTAAATCGGCATTAGCAAAGCGGCACTGGCGGTATTGGAGGTAAATTCGGTTAAAAAGACGATAAAGGCGGTCATTACAATCGTCATCACCAGCCAATGCTGTGCGCCGATAAAGTGAACGATTGTATCGGCAAGAATTTTACTTGCACCAGTTTCCCGTAACACAATACTTAGCACTAAACCGCCGCCGAATAACATCAAGACGCCCCATTCAGTACGGGATTGAATTTGTTGCCAGTTTGCCGTGTTACAGACACAAAACGCCAAGACGGCAACCATTGCGATCACCGCATCAAAGTTTTTAATTTGATAATTTAATGCCAGTAATTCCCGTAATAGTGGTTCAATTTTGCTACTCAAGACTAACAAAATAGCGGTAACAGAGAAGATCACAAGGGTTGTAATACGTTGCGGTGTGAGGGGAATGGTTTCAACATTTGCTTCAAATTTGACGTTAAAATTCGGGCGTAATACCACTAGGAGTGTGATGACCATCGCAATCATCAGCAAAACGGCAACAGGCATTCCGTAAGGCAGCCACTCGGAAAAGCTGATTTTCAGTTGAGAGGCGAGAATTGCATTCGGCGCACTGCCGACTAACGTCCCGATACCGCCAATGCTGGAGCTAAATGCAATGCCGAGTAACACAAATACATAAAGCGCACGGTTCGTTTTGAGATCAACCTGATGCAAAATGCCGAGAGTAAGCGGCAGCATCATTGCTGCCACTGCCGTATTATTGATAAACAGAGAAAGCAGCGCCGTTACACCAAATAGGTAGATAACCGTCAGTTTTAAATTGCCTTTGGCAAGCCGGATAATATGGCTGGCAATCCATAAATCAATTTTCTGAATATTGAGTACCGCAGCAATGACAAAACCGCCGAAGAACATAAAAATAATCGGTTCGGAGAAGGGAGCAAACGCCGCTTTGGTGGGCAGTACGTTGAGGGCGATGGCAAAGACGGGAATCATTAACGAGGTTACGGTGATATTAAAGGCTTCGGTCAGCCACAAAACGCCGACAAAAATCAGCAAAGCCAGCCCACGATTTTCTTGCTCTGAAAAGGGCAGCCAGTTGAGAAGGCAGAAGAATAAAATGAGATCGAGAGCAAGAATAATCCCGCCTCTCAGTGGATTTTTTGTTGTGCTTGACATAAGCCTATCCTATTTTTGTTGTTAATTTTTGCTAAAATGTAGTCAGTTTTTGCATTTTTGTCGAGTAACAAATTAATTTTTTTAATGAAGAAAATCCGACAAAATTCAAGAATAATTTGATCTACATTCGCCTAATTTGCGGTGAAACTGATATAATCCAACGGTTTTTTATTTTTGAAAATCAAAAGAGGAACTCACTATGTCCGTAAAAAAAATGGCAGACCTTGATCTTGCAGGTAAGCGTCTTTTTATTCGTGCCGACCTTAATGTGCCGGTAAAAGACGGTGTAGTTACATCAGATGCCCGTATTCGTGCAACCATTCCGACCTTAAAACTTGCCCTACAAAAAGGGGCAAAAGTGATGGTAACATCTCACTTAGGTCGTCCGACTGAAGGGGTATTTGAAGAATCCAACTCGTTACAACCTGTGGTCGATTATCTGAATAAAGCGGATTTAGGCGTGCCGGTACGTTTAGTGCGTGATTATTTAGACGGCGTGGACGTAAAAGAAAACGAAATCGTCGTGCTTGAAAATGTGCGTATCAACAAAGGTGAGAAGAAAAACGATCCTGAATTAGCCAAAAAATATGCGGCACTTTGCGATGTATTTGTGATGGACGCTTTCGGCACGGCACACCGTGCGGAAGGTTCGACTTACGGCGTGGCGGAATATGCGCCTGTAGCCTGTGCCGGCCCATTATTAGCCGCTGAATTAGATGCGTTAGGCAAAGCGTTAAAAGAACCGCAACGCCCAATGTTAGCGATTGTCGGCGGTTCTAAAGTCTCCACAAAATTAACCGTGTTAGACTCGTTGTCTAAAATTGCCGATCAGCTCATCGTGGGTGGTGGCATTGCGAATACCTTTATTGCAGCACAAGGGCATAACGTGGGTAAATCCCTTTATGAAGCGGATTTAATCCCTGAAGCGCAGCGTTTATCCCAAGAGACTAACATTCCGGTACCGGTGGACGTACGTGTCGGCACGGAGTTTTCCGATACTGCCCCTGCAACCCATAAAGCAGTGAATGAAGTGGCAGCGGACGAGTCTATTTTCGATATCGGCGATAAATCGGCGGAAGAATTGGCGAATATTATCCGCAATGCAAAAACAATTTTGTGGAACGGGCCGGTTGGCGTGTTTGAATTTCCAAACTTCCGCAAAGGGACGGAAGTTATCTCAAATGCGATTGCTGAAGCAACCACTAACGGTGCATTCTCAATTGCAGGCGGTGGCGATACACTTGCGGCGATTGATTTATTTGGCATTGCCGATAAAATTTCCTACATTTCAACCGGTGGCGGTGCGTTCTTAGAATTTGTGGAAGGCAAAGTCTTACCGGCGGTTGAAATTTTAGAAAAACGTGCAAACGGCTAAGGTTATTCTGATGTAGAGACGCATTTTTGCGTCCCAAGAATAGTGGATTATCTTAAATCATAAGGAACTCAAAATGGCAAAATTATTAGACATCGTAAAACCGGGTGTAGTAACGGGTGATGACGTTCAAAAAGTATTTGCGTTTGCAAAAGCAAATAACTTCGCAATCCCTGCGGTAAACTGTGTCGGTACAGACTCTGTGAATGCGGTATTGGAAACGGCAGCCCGTGTTAAAGCACCGGTTATCGTGCAATTCTCAAACGGCGGCGCACAATTCTATGCCGGTAAAGGTTTAAAATCGGCAAGCGGTGCGCGTAATGACGTATTAGGCGCTGTTGCTGGTGCAAAACACGTTCACGAATTGGCGAAAGAGTACGGCGTGCCAGTCATTCTTCACACCGACCACGCAGCGAAAAACTTATTGCCTTGGATTGACGGCTTATTAGATGCGGGCGAAAAATTCTTTGCGGAAACCGGTAAACCGCTATTCTCTTCCCATATGATTGACCTTTCTGAAGAGCCAATCGAAGAAAATATGGAAATCTGCAAAAAATACCTTGAGCGTATGAACAAAATGGGAATGACCCTTGAGATCGAAATCGGGATCACCGGCGGTGAAGAAGACGGTGTGGATAATTCCGATGTCGATGAATCCCGTTTATACACTCAACCGTCCGAAGTGTTATACGTTTACGACCAGCTCAATCCGGTTAGCCCACGTTTCACCATTGCGGCGGCATTCGGGAACGTACACGGCGTGTACAAACCGGGTAATGTGAAATTAAAACCGTCTATCTTAGGCGACTCACAAAAATTTGTGTCTGCCGAACGCAACCTCCCGCACAATTCATTAGATTTCGTGTTCCACGGCGGTTCAGGCTCAAGTCGTGAAGAGATCCGTGAAGCGATCAGCTACGGTGCAATCAAAATGAACATTGATACCGATACGCAATGGGCATCTTGGGACGGTATTTTACAGTTCTACAAAGCAAATCACGAGTATTTGCAAGGTCAATTAGGCAACCCGACCGGCCCTGACGCACCGAACAAAAAATACTACGATCCGCGTGTATGGTTACGCAAAATGGAAGAGTCGATGTCTAAACGCTTAGAGCAATCTTTCGAAGACTTAAACTGTGTAAACGTACTGTAATTTGTAAACTTTTAACTTGATCAGACCGCTTGTACAAGCGGTCTTTTTCCATTTGAAAATGACAACACTGCTTGATATTCAACATCTGACCAAACGTTTTCAAGATAGAGTCGGATTATTTCGCCGCCAAACCTTTTATGCGGTGAAAGATGTCTCTTTTACCCTCAATCAGCAAGAAACCTTAGCGATTATCGGGGCGAACGGGGCGGGTAAATCGACCTTAGCGAAAATGTTAGTCGGCATTACCGAGCCGACGTCCGGCACAATGCTGTTTCACGGTCAGCCGCTGACCTTTGGAGATTATGCCTTTCGGGCAAAGAAGATCCGAATGATTTTTCAAGATCCGAACGATGCGTTTGATCCGAATTACAATATCGGGCAAATCTTGGATTCACCGCTTAAATTGGCGACCTCACTCTCGGAAGAGCAACGCAATATGCGGATTTTCAGAGCTTTGAAATTAGTCGGAATGTACCCTGAACATACCCTTGTACCGATTAAACACACCTCCAGCAGCCAAAAACAGCGGATTGCACTGGCACGGGCGTTAATTCTCAACCCTGAAATTATTATTGTGGACGACACGCTCAGTGCGGTGGATTTTTCCGTACGCAGCCAACTGATTAACCTAATGCTGAATTTGCAGGAACGGCTGGGGCTGGCGTACATTTATATCGGGCAGAATTTGGGAATTATTAAACACCTCGCCGATAAATTGATGGTAATGGAGAACGGTGAAGTGGTCGAGTATGGCGATACCAAACAGATTTTACTCAACCCGCAGCACCCGATAACTCAACGGCTGATCGAAAACCACTTCGGAAAACCGCTCACTGAAGAAGCGTGGGCGGCGGTTTCTCAAAGTTAAATCATTGAATCGGGATCGGGAAATTGGTAGCGGAAGCCGAGTTCCCGCTCAATTTTGGTGGCGAGAATGACCCGATCAAGCGGGGCGTTATCCGCTAAAAAATGCAAATCGGCTAATCCGAGTCGGCGGGCGATACGGCGATAATAGTCGCTGCGGGTCGGGTGGAGCGGCGCACATAAATGGTAGAGCCGTTGCCCGTTGGGGTGGCAAAGTAGTGTATAAATTGCCTGAATACAATCTTGTAAATGCACCAAATTGACCGGCTGATTGGCATTGGCAAGTTGCGATTTGCCGGCTAAAGCATAGGCGGGATGACGCTGTTTGCCGACCAAACCCGCCAAGCGTAAAATATCCGTCTCAATGGCTAAACCGCCCAGCCAATGTTCCAGCTCAATCAGTATGTTGCTTGTGGCATTGTCCGCTTCCGGCTTACTGTTCTCATCAAATCGACCGGCACGCTGCGGCAGTATAGAAGTCGAGCTGATGAAAATAATCTGCCTCACTTTTTGTAATATCGCCTGTTTAACTAACCGCTTGATCCCCTGTTGGTAGCCGATTAAATCAGCACGATTGGGTGGAACGGCAATCACCATTGCCTGACTATTGCATAACCCATTCGGTATTGAACGGCTGCCCAGCTCAAAGGGATAAAGGGTAATCCCCCGCTTAGCCAATGCATTTTGCTGATCCGCTGTTCGCTTTGACCCGCTAACCTGCCAGCCTCGCCCGGCTAAAAACTCGGCTAACGGCAAGCCTAACCAACCAAGCCCGATAATCGTAACGCTTTGCATTTTATCCTCACAATATAAAAAAATGAAGTTTGATTTATTTCAATTTCAATCGAAAAAAGCCTGAAAAAATCGGCAATCTGTTTAGAATAGATTGTTTAGAAATGTACTAAAAGAGGCAAAAGAATGGAACTTATTGATGCGATAATGCAACGTAAAACGATAAAATTATTTGATGAAAAGGTCAAAATTGAGCGGGCAGAATTAGCCGAAATGCTTGCCCTTGCCCAGCTCGCTCCCTCTAAAGCTAATTTGCAGCCTTGGCGGTTTGTTGTGATTGATGATCCGGCAAAGAAAGCGCAGCTCAGTGATAAAGTGGCGTTTAACGCGCCTCCTTGTGAGAGTGCTGCGGCGGTGATTTTGATTTTAGCGGATCGCCATTATGATCAACTACTGCCGACTATTGTGGAATGTTCGGTGGAACAGGGCTGTTTGGACGCGGAATTCAAACAGCGGTCGTTAGATTTTCTCACCAAAATGCACCAACATTTGAGTGATACAGAGATCCGAGAACAGGTGCTTATTGATACTGGCTTAGCGGCAATGCAACTAATGTTGGTAGTTAAAGCGAAGGGGTATGACAGCCACGCGATCGGGATTTTTGATCGTGATGCGGTATTATCAATGCTGGAGGTGGATCAAACACGTTACTTGCCGGTAATGTTACTGGCAATCGGTAAAGCGGCTGTACCGGCAATTCCTAGTGCAAGGCTGCCCCTTGAATACACTGTTTCGTGGAATAATGGCAAGGATTTTTGCAAATAATCTTCGGCAAGCGGTGGGTTATTCTCTAAAATTAACGGTATTATGTAGCAAATGCACAAAAATAGACATTTTAACAGAATGTAGGGGCACACTGCGTGTGTCCTTTATAAAAATCAAAGTATTTCAATCGGTTAAAATCCGGACACACGCAGTGTGTCCCTACAAATAAACAAAAACAACGTTGTGTAACTGCTACATAATATTGAAAATTAACAAAATGATGCTGATATGCGACCGCTTGTCAAACGAGAAGCGGATTGATTGTTGTACGCTGAATAAGTAGAATGAGTGAAAATAGGTAGAGGGAAATTCATAATGAAGAAATGGTTATTATTGGGGACTACTGCACTCTTGGCGGCTTGTTCCACCCCGATGCAGCAGAGCAGTGTGCCGCTGGATACGAAAGCCGTAGCAGACTATCAGCAGCGGATACACAATGCCGAAGCAGGCAAAGCAACGGCAGATAAGGTGTGGGAGCTTAATCAGAGTGATAAACGCCCGAAGGTAGTTAAAGTGGTGGTGCGTCCCTATCCCTATGCTTCGCCGAGTGTCTATTACGGCTGGGGAAGAAACGGCTACGGGCATTATTCCTGCGTTGGAATACGCCTAGGCTACGATTAAATCACGCTCACTGTTTTTATCTTGGCGGTTAGCTCTCTTTTTCCGCCACCTCGCCGAGTAATCCGGCATAGCGAATCGTGGTCGGGCTAGATTCTAAAGCGATTTTGAGTGCCATTGTCAGCGGTACGGATAACAGCATTCCCACCGTACCGAGCAACCAGCCCCAAAAGAGAAGCGATAAAAACACCACTAATGTGGAAAGCCCTAGGGTTCTGCCCATCATTCTCGGTTCAAGCACATTGCCGATCACCATATTGATACCAATAACCCCGACAGCCACCCCTAATCCCGTTGAAAAGCCATTGAGCAGCAAGGCTTGCAGAATAATCGGCACACTGGCAATAATCGAACCGATATTGGGGATATAGTTGAGCAAAAAGCTGAGTGTTGCCCATAGCACCGCATATTGCACCCCGCACAGTTCCAGCAGTAGCCAAACGCAGAAGCCGGTGAGTAGGCTGACGAAGGTTTTCACTCCCAAATAGCTGATGACTCCTTGCAGTACCCGATCAATATGATTTTCTTTATCGGCGAGATGCCGGGGATCACCGCTTAATGCCACGGCGAGTTTATGCTTGGCGGTTGGCACTTCCAGCAGCATAAAGACCACCACGAGTAGCAGGACAAAGGTGTTGGTTACGACCCCTGAAAAGCTCAATAATAGACGGCTGATAAAATTCATCATCACGCTTGGGTCGAGCTGGTCGAGTAGGTTTTCTTTGGAAACGCTAATCGGTATATGCCACTGTTCTGCCAGTTGGAGCAAGGTCGTCAGACGTTCAGATAGCAGGATTTTGTATTGAGGAATGGAGGCGGTAAACTCACGAATCGTACTGTTGATTAAACCGGCAAGAAAGAAAAAGATCGACACAAACAGCACAAAAAGGAGTGTAATAGCGACCCCAAGCGGCACTTTGCGATCGGTCATCAGCTTAATCAGCGGTGAGCAAATAATCGCAATAAAGAGCGACAATAAAAACGGCACAACGATTTCTGCCGATAGTTTAATCCCCGCCAAAATAATGACGAGCGAGGCGGCGGCAACGAAGAGACGGGTGAGTGATTTTTCCATAGGCGTTAGAGTGAAAGCGGTCGGTTTAGCCGAATATTTTACGAAATTATGTTACCGTTGCAAAATGTGAACAGCGTGTGTGCCACATTATCGTGATATTTGGCAGATTGTTCAGCGTATCCGACCGCTCGTGGCGATTATTTATATTCCGAATGGTAAAGTTTTTTCAGCGCATTAAGTTGTGCGACAGTCGCTTTCGCTTCGGTTAATTTACCTTGTTCGGCGAGCAGTTTCGCTTGGCTTACCACATCAATGACTTCCTGCATTCCTTGTTGGTAGCCGGAAAACTTGTTTTGATCACCGTTAAGACTGCGAGGCATTTTGCCTTTTGCTTGATTTGCCGCTTCGATAAATTTGTCGGTACTTTGTTGAAATGCTTCGGCGGAGTCAGCATTAAGCAACTGCCCGACTTGGCGGTTCATTTGAAACATTTCGATCGACACGTTTGCCACTGATACGGTGGCAAATGCAAGACTGAATAGGGCTATTGCCCATTTTACGCACTTCATCACATCACTCCAAATAAAAATGAAAAGCGGGGCAACTTGCCCCTAAATATTAAAATTGAAATTAGCCTTGATATTTTTGGAACACTAAGCAGGCGTTCGTACCGCCGAAGCCGAAGCTATTGGACATCACGGTCGTTAAGGTTTTATCTTGACGTTCGGTGATGATATTTAACCCTTCGGCTTGCTCGTCTAAGGTCTCAATATTGATACTTGGCGCAATAAAGCCGTTATCCAACATCAACAGTGAGTAGATTGCCTCGTGCGCACCGGCTGCCCCGAGGGAGTGTCCGGTCATTGATTTGGTGGAAGAAATTGCCGGCGATTTATCCGCAAATACTTCACGGATTGCGCCTAATTCTTTTACATCACCCACCGGCGTTGATGTACCGTGTACATTGATATATTCCACTTCGCCGTTTACGGTGGCAAGGGCTTGTTTCATACAACGCACCGCACCTTCGCCGCTCGGTGCGACCATATCGTAGCCGTCCGAGGTTGCGCCGTAGCCGACAATTTCCGCATAGATTTTTGCACCACGGGCTAGGGCGTGTTCCAATTCTTCAATAACTAATACCGCACCGCCGCCGGCAATAACGAAGCCATCACGGTTGGCATCGTAAGCGCGGGAGGCTTTGGTAGGAGTGTCGTTATATTTGGTCGACACCGCACCCATCGCATCAAATTCGGTGGCACATTCCCAAGACAATTCTTCCGCACCGCCGGCAAAGACAATATCCTGTTTGCCGAGTTGGATCAGCTCCATTGCGTGCCCGATACAGTGTGCGGAGGTTGCACAGGCAGAGCTGATAGAGTAATTGACGCCACGGATTTTATACGGAGTGGCAAGGCAAGCAGACACGCTGGACGCCATTGTTTTGGTAACGGCATAAGGCCCGACAGCTTTCACCCCACGAGGACCGCGTACCGCATCGCAGGCAACTAATTGGCTGTGTGCTGACCCCGTGCCTGCGCCGATAACTAAGCCGGTGCGGTCGTTTGATACTTGATCCTCGGTTAAACCGGCATCTTCAATCGCTTCTTTCATTGAAAGGTAAGCGTAGGCAGCGGCATCGCCCATAAAACGATAGACTTTACGGTCGATAAGCTCGGCAGGATTGAGCTTGATTGTACCTGCAATTTGGCTACGCATACCCACTTCGGCAAATGCCGGCACAAATTCAATACCGGATTTGCCTTCACGCAATGAGGCTAAGACTTCTGCTTTGTTATTTCCGATACTTGAAATAATCCCTAAACCGGTAATTACCACTCTTTTCATTCTTTATCCTCTTTTGAAATAAGATTAAATCTGGGCTATTCTACACAATTTAGCGGATCGGCTAAACCAAAAAATCAACGCAAGCGGTCAGATCCGAGTTGTTTTTGGCAAAAAGAAAGGCTGTTACACAACAGCCTTTCGGGTCAATACTTATTGCGCAAACGGATCACGCAGAATCATTGTTTCAACTCGGTCAGGGCCGGTGGAAAGAATATCAACCGGCACACCTAGCACTTCTTCAATGCGTTTAATGTAGTTGATCGCATTTTGTGGTAGATCTTCCCATTTGGTTACACGGAAAGTGTTTTCGCTCCAACCCGGTAAGGTTTCGTAGATAGGCTCAACCCCTTCCCAGTCGGCGGCTGCCATTGGGGCATATTCTACGATTTCGCCGTTCGGCATTTTATAAGCAACGCAAATTTTCAGTTCTTCAAAGCCGTCCAGTACGTCTAATTTCGTCATACAAAAACCAGAAATGGAATTGATTTGAATCGCACGGCGTACCGCGACCGCATCAAACCAACCACAACGGCGTGGGCGACCGGTTACTGCACCAAATTCGTTACCTTTGCGGGCAATTTCCGCACCGGTTTCGTCAAATAATTCGGTGGTAAACGGACCGGAACCGACACGGGTACAATAGGCTTTAATGATACCTAACACATAGTCTAAATTGCGAGGTCCGAAGCCGGAACCGGTGGCAACCCCGCCGGCAGTGGTGTTGGAACTGGTTACAAACGGATAAGTACCGTGGTCGATGTCTAACATTGTGCCTTGCGCCCCTTCAAACAGAATATTGTCGCCGTTGGCACGGGCTTTATGTAACAGGGTGGTAATATCCGCCACCATACCGGTGAGAATGTCTGCCACCGCAAGTACATCGTCTAGGGTTTTTTGATAATCGACCGGCTCGACTTTGTAATAATGAACCAGTTGGAAATTGTAGTATTCCAAGATGGTTTTTAATTTTGCCGCAAAGGTTTCACGATTGAAAAGGTCGCTGACACGCAAGCCACGGCGGGCGACTTTATCTTCATAGGCAGGACCGATCCCCCGACCGGTCGTGCCGATTTTGTTATTGCCGAGTGCGGCTTCACGGGCGTGATCCATTGCCACGTGGTAAGGTAAAATCAGCGGGCAAGCCTCGGAAATTTTTAACCGTTCACGCACATTGATACCACGGGACTCCAACTCGCCCATTTCTTGCATTAACGCCGCCGGTGAAAGTACCACACCGTTGCCGATTAAGCAGGTAACATTGTCCCGTAAAATACCGGATGGAATCAGGCGTAGCACGGTTTTTTCCCCATTGATAATGAGGGTATGACCGGCATTGTGTCCGCCTTGATAACGCACAACGTATTTAACACGATCGGTTAATAAATCAACGATTTTGCCTTTTCCTTCGTCGCCCCATTGCGCCCCAAGGATTGCAACACTTTTACCCATAATAAAAAGCCTCTTTATTAGATTGAAATTGGGCAAGCGGTCGGTTTTAGGCTGATTTTTGCAAATTTTTAGCAAAAACTGACCGCTTGTAAATCGGTTTAAACGTAAAAAGACCCGAATACTCGGGTCTTTGGATACAACTATTTTGTCGGTGCTTTCATAAAGCGGAAAAATTCACTGTCCGGTTTGAGCAACATCATATTGTTTGAACCTTCCGCAAAGCTCTCTTCGTAAGCTTTCAAGCTACGCACAAAACGGTAGAAATCCGGATCTTGTTTGAAAGCGTCCGCATAGATTTTCGCCGCTTGCGCATCGCCTTGACCTTTTAGCTCTTCAGCGGTTTTATTGGCGTTTGCCATAATCAGCACCACTTTTTTATCGGTTTCGGCACGGATAAACTCCGCTTTTTCTTCCCCTTGCGAACGGTGTTCGCGTGCAACCGCAGCACGCTCTGCCTGCATACGTTGGTAGATAGATGAAGATACTTCATTCGGCAAATTGATTTGCTTCACTCGCACATCAACCACCTCAATGCCGAGACGTTCCGCACCGTCTTCACCGGTGTTTAACGCTTTTTGCGCACCTGCCATTAGTTCGCCA
Source organism: Muribacter muris (assembly GCF_001038205.1). Lineage (GTDB taxonomy): Bacteria > Pseudomonadota > Gammaproteobacteria > Enterobacterales > Pasteurellaceae > Muribacter > Muribacter muris. The sequence continues at coordinate 11,982 of NZ_JWIZ01000031.1, forward strand.
CGTGAGCCGGATACAATATCTTTAATGGTACGAGAACCGATTTCCGAACGTAATCGGTCATTGACTTTGCGGCGTAATAGATCTTCGGCTTTGCGGAAATCACCGCCTACGGAGGTGTAGAATTTCCCGAAGTCGCTGATTTTCCATTTCACATAGGAATCGACCAACAGATCTTTTTTCTCAACGGTAACAAAACGATCCTCTTTGCCGTCTAAGGTTTTAATACGGGCATCAAGGGTTTTGAGCTGATCGATAAGCGGGAGCTTAAAATGTAAACCCGGTTCGTAGACCACCACTTTATTCTCGCCGTCCCGGTGTACTTTGCTAAAACGTAGCATAATGCCCCGTTGCCCCTCTTGTACCACGATGACCGATTGATAGGCGATAAACGCAAAAATTGCCAACACGGGTAATAATAATTTACGCATTACTTAAATCTCCCTTGACGCTCAGTTTGTCTTGGCTGAGGTGCGGGCTGTGCCGCTGGTGCGGTTTGTACCGGCGCAATTTGCGGTTGGATTGGCGCAGGCGGCGCAACCGTTTCGCTCACGCTTGGTTTTGCCATCAATTTATCAAGCGGCAATACGGCAAGATTATTCGCATTGGCACTGTCCATCATCAGCTTAGGCGTGTTTTTCATTACCTTTTCCATCGTTTGAATGTAAAGGCGCTCGCGGGTAACTTCCGGTGCTTGACGGTATTCCGGCAATAATCGGCTGAAGCGTTCTACTTCACCGCGCGCATTGAGTACCACTTGCTCTTTGTAAGCATTGGCTTGTTCGATAATCCTTTGTGCTTGACCCCGTGCAATCGGTTCTTGACCACGGGCATAGGCTTCGGCTTCTCGGATTAGACGCTGCTCGTCCTCTTGGGCTTTAATCGCATCGTCAAAAGCGGCTTTCACTTCTTCCGGCGGGCGAGCGTATTGGAAATTGACATCTGTAACCAGCAAGCCCATATCGTAGTTTTTGATAATCTCCCGCAAGGTATGCCACGTTTTTTCACGCACAACCGCACGACCGGTAGTGAGAATATCGTCCATTGTCATATGCCCGATGACATAGCGTAGCGCGCTGTCGGTGGCTTGTTTTAAGCTATCGTCCGGCTTGGTTACACTGAAATGGTATTTTGCCGGATCTTCAATGCGGTATTGCACGGTCATTTCAACCTGTACCATATTTTCATCTTGGGTGAGCATTGACCCGCTGGTTTTCAACTCGGAGACTTGTTCCACATTGGTTGGAATCACTTGGTCGATAAAGGTCGGCTTCCAGTTTAAGCCCGGCATTTGAATGCTGTGCAATTTGCCGAAGCGGGTAACCACGCCCCGTTCCGCCTCTTGAATGGTATAAAATCCGGACGCAGCCCAAACGATTGCGCCCAAACCGAAAATAATCGGCAAAAATTTACCGAATGACACGGGGGGCTGGCTGTTTGAACCGTTTCGATTGCCGCCGTTACCGCCGCCTATTTTTTTCAGTAAATTGTTAAAAACGTCTTCTAAATCCGGCGGTTGCTGACTCGATTTAGACTGAGGCGCTTGATCTGGCTGCTGCCCCGTGCCTTGCTGTTCTTGTTCAGGCTTTTTTTGTCCCGGTTTCCCCCAAGGATCTTGCGAATTGCCATTGCCTGATGCGTTCCACGACATAATGTTCTCCAAAATCAACAGTATTTGCATTTTTTAAACATTTTTAAACAAAATGCAAGCGTTGGATTGTACCGATTTTGATTGGTTTTGGCTAGTTTGAATATGCAAAATCTGCGATCAATTTTGGCATTTTTCGCTTGGCGGGACGAGCGAAACGGCATTTGCAATTTCTTGCTAAAAACCGACCGCGTGTTGCGGTAAATAATCGCCCAAAGGGTAAAATCAGCGTATAATTTGCCCTTTTTGATTGAAGGTTTACGCTATGCAAAAATTACGTTATCCGGTGGACGCAAAACCGCCTTTTGGTTTAACGCTATTATTAGCCGCTCAACACTTACTGGCGGCATTGGGCGGGATTATTGCCGTCCCCTTAGTATTGGGCAATGTACTGAAATTGCCCACGCCCGATACGATCGTGTTAGTCAATGCCGCCTTATTGGTCTCAGGTATTGTAACGATCATTCAATGCCAAGGGATCGGGCCGATCGGCTTGCGTTTGCCGAGTGTGATGGGAACGAGCTTTACTTTTGTGGCAGCGGCGTTGGCGATCGGCTTTAGCGAATACGGCGTGGCGGGCATTTTGGGTTCGTCCCTTGTCGGCTCGCTGGTGATGATTGTCGGCAGCTTTTTTATGCCTTATGTGCGAAAACTGTTTCCACCGGTTGTAACCGGTGTGGTAGTGATGATGATCGGTTTGAGCTTAATTCCGGTGGCGGTCGATTGGTTTGCCGGCGGGCAAAAGGGCGATCCACATTATGCTGATCCGGCTAATTTAGCGATGGCGGCGTTTGTGCTAGTTTTGGTGGTTGCCTTAGTGCAATGGGGCAAAGGTATTTTTTCGGCAGCGGCGATTGTGATCGGGATTTTAGTCGGCTATCTGGTAGCGTTAGCACTGGGAATGATTGATTTCACCAATGTGAACAATGCCGATTGGTTTGCCGTGCCGCAGCCGTTGCATTTTGGCTTGGCATTTCCGATTTCCGGCATTATCGGAATGAGCATTGCCTATTTGGTTACCATTGTCGAATCTAGCGGCAATTTTTTAGCCCTCGGTAATGTGACCCAAACGGAGATTACCGGCAAGCATTTGCGTGGCGGAGTGCTGTGTGATGGTTTAGGCTCGGCGTTGGCGGCGGTAATGTCCACTACGCCGTTTTCCTCGTTCTCGCAAAATATCGGCGTGATTTCTCTGACGGGCGTTGCCAGTCGCTATGTGGTAACGATAATGGGCGTGTTATTGGTACTTGCCGGTGTGTTTCCGGTGTTTGGTGCGTTGATAGTGTCAATTCCGATGCCGGTACTCGGTGGCGCAGGTTTGATGATGTTTGCAATGATTATTGCGGCAGGTATTCAAATGCTGGATAAGGTGGAACGCAGCAAACGCAACGGCTTGATTATTGCCATTTCGATCGGTTGCGGCTTAGCTGTAACGACGCGTCCCGAACTCTTGGATAAATTACCCTCATTTGTAAAAGAGATTTTCGGATCGGGGATTACGGTCGGCTCGTTGCTGGCGCTGACGCTCAATTTAATCCTGCCGCACGAGAAAGATGAGCAGGCGTAATTTCGACAAAATATCACTTGAAATTTAGGGCAATTGTCCCTATCTTGTGCAACATCTTATTAACGCTTCACCCGTGGGAGCGTTTTGTTTTGACCTCACTATAAGGAATGACTATGAGCAGTGTAATTCATACCACCGATGCAACGTTTGAACAAGACGTATTAAAATCAGATGTGCCGGTATTATTAGACTTTTGGGCACCGTGGTGTGGCCCTTGCCGTGCGATTGGACCGGTATTAGACGATTTAGCCGCCCAAGTCGGCGATAAAGCGAAGATCGTGAAAATGAATGTGGACGAAAACCAACAAGTGCCGGCACAATACGGCGTGCGTAGTATCCCGTTCTTGCTGATTATCAAAAACGGCGAAGTGGTCGCACAACAAGTTGGTGCACAAAACCTACCGGCATTTTTAGAAAATTTAGCCTAGTTTGAATAAACGATAAAAGCGACTTGAGGTAGCTCAAGTCGCTTTTTTAATGTGCGCAAGCGGTCAGATGAGTCGGACATTTTGCAAAAAAACCGCTAAATCCGACCGCTTGTTCTGTTACTGGTGCGGGTTGCGGGTATTGGCATTGACGAGATTACGCATCAATAAGGCGTACTGGAGATCAATATCCTGCGGCACGTCTAAAAAGACAAAATGCCCGTCCCCTAAGCCGGCTTCTACCGCTTCGTTTTTGCGGTTGAGCATTCGTTCGATTTTAAACACGATATTGCCTTTCGGCGTCATCATTTCCACTTCATCGCCGAGCAGGAATTTATTTTTAACCGCCACTTCCGCCATACCTTGTTCGTTGCGTTTGCCGGTAAATTCACCGACAAATTGCTGACGCTCGGAAATGGAGTAGCCGTACTCGTAGTTTTGATACTCATCGTGGGTGTGGCGTCGTAAAAAACCTTCCGTATAGCCACGGTGTGCCAGCGACTCAAGGGTATCCATCAACGCAGGGTCGAACGGCTTGCCAGCGGCGGCATCGTCAATTGCTTTGCGGTAAACTTGAGCGGTTCTGGCACAATAGTAGAACGATTTGGTACGCCCTTCAATTTTGAGGGAATGTACGCCGATTTGAGCGAGTTTTTCCACGTGTTGCACCGCACGCAAATCTTTCGAGTTCATAATGTAAGTGCCGTGCTCGTCTTCAAAGGCGGTCATTTGCTCGTCCGGCTTTTGGCTTTCGGCTAACAAAAAGACTTTATTGGTGGTATCGCCCTCACCTAAGGTCGGTGCAACGTTTTTGATCTCAATCTGCTGTGCCGGATCAATTTTCGACACAATGTTCCCGACATCATCAATCTGACCTTCTTCCACTTGGTATTCCCAACGGCACGCATTGGTGCAAGTGCCTTGGTTCGGATCACGTTTGTTGATATAGCCGGAGAGCAGGCAACGCCCTGAATACGCCATACACAACGCACCGTGAACAAAAATTTCGATTTCCATATCCGGCACTTGCTCACGGATTTCGGCAATTTCTTCAATGGATAATTCACGGGATAAAATCACACGGGTTAAGCCCATCTGTTTCCAGAATTTCACCGTTGCCCAGTTTACCGCATTGGCTTGTACCGACAGGTGAATATCCATTTGCGGAAAATGTTCACGCACCAGCATAATCAGACCGGGGTCGGACATAATCAACGCATCGGGCTGCATATCCACCACCACTTGCAAATCCTTAATAAAGGTTTTGAGCTTGGAATTATGCGGGGCGATGTTCACCACCACATAGAATTTTTTGCCGAGGGCGTGGGCCTCATCAATACCGATCTTCAAATTGGCGTGGTTAAATTCATTGTTACGCACACGCAGGCTGTAACGAGGCTGCCCCGCATAGACGGCATCTGCCCCATAGGCAAAGGCATAACGCATATTTTTCAGCGAACCGGCAGGGGATAAAAGTTCGGGTTTTTGTAACATTTCAATTCTCTTCTGATAACAAGTCAGGGTTTTCCAGAGTGGAAAACGTAAAGGGGCGTTATTTTATATGAAGAATGCTATTTCTCTAAGCGAAAATTGAGGTAATAAGATGAGGGTTAAGCGTTTAAATATCACGCTATTTTTTATGCACTTGCTTTACAGGCGAGGTAATCAAAAAGACTTTTAGCACTGTTTAACTAACTTAAGTGCCTAATATTATGTCGCCAACGCACAAAATAGATATTTCAATATTATTGTAGGGACGCCACGCTAGCGTCCGCATAAAATCGCATTATTTCACGATTTTTCGGTATTATGTAGAAAATGCACAAAAATAGATATTTTAACAGAATGTAGGGACACACTGCGTGTGTCCTTTATAAAAATCAAATTATTTCAATAGGTTAAAATCCGGATACACGCAGTGTGTCCCTACAAGAGAACAAAAAACGACTTTGTGCAACGGCTATATAATATTGAGATTTTCTTAAACGGACGCAAGCATTGCGTCCCTACCGTTTGCTCAAAATGGTATTTTGTGAATCTGCTAGATATGCCAAAAAATGTCGTCAAACCGACCGCTTGCTATTTAGTTTTCAACTTTATTTTTAACGCTAAGGTAGAGCCGCAGTGCTAATAGCGCACAAGCCGATATGACTACCGCGGAAGAGTAGAAAATATTCCCAATGCCGACCAGTGGCGAAACAATACCGCCCAAAAAGAACGGTGCAAAGCCGAGCAGCGCAGATGCTGCTCCGGCGTGTTCCCTTTCACTCTCCATTGCCAGAGATGAAATTGCCGGTAACGGTAAACCGGTCAGCAGTAACATCAAGAAGAAACCGAGTTCCACTAAAAACCAGTGTGGCTAGATAAGCAAAACCACTGCGGTATAGAGGACTGCGGTTACGAAGCCGAGTACGCCCACGCCGAGCGCCGTGCGGTTCGCCAATTTACTGCCAAGATTGGAGCCAATAACTAATGCAGCACCATTTGCACCAAAGCAGAGGCTGAATGCCATTGACGATAAACCGTAAATACTTTGCAAGATAAAGGGGGAGGCGGCGATATAGGCAAACATCGCACCAAATAGGAACGTTTCGATCCCGACATAGTGCATAAACAGGCGGTTTTTAATGATTTTACCGAATGAGCCGAATACGGACAGTACCGAGCCTTGCAAGCGTTTTTCTTCTGCCAAGCTCTCGCACAGACGCAGGCTGAACAGGGTAACAACCACGCCAATGAAGGTGAGGAAAATAAAAATCCCTTTCCAATTGATGTATTCCAACAGTAGGCTGCCTAAAATGGGGGAGATAATCGGCGCAAGCCCGTTAATTGTCATTAGTAAGCCGAAAAAGCGGGTCATTTCTCGCCCACGATAAAGATCGGTAACTATCGCACGGGAAATCACCACACTGCCTGCCGACGATAATCCCTGCACGATCCTTAAAGCAATCATTGTTTCAATATTGGGTGAAAAAACGATCGCAATGGTGCTTGCGATATAAACTAACAGCGATAAAATCAGCGGTTTCTTCCGCCCGAATTTATCGCTGATAGGTCCGAGTAAAAGTTGCCCGACTGCCAATCCGATCATCGCAGTGGTCAGCGTAAGTTGGGTCATTGATGTTGTGGTATGGAAAAATTCTGCAAGCTGTGGTAGAGACGGAAGGTAGAGATCGACGACAAAAGGGCCGAATGCCGAGAGTATGCCGAGCAATAGTGCTAAGAAAAATTTAGAGTTTGCTTTAGTCATCATAGTCGTTATTAAAAATTAAAAGGCAACATTATTGTTGAAAAAAACAAGCGGTCGGAAATTTGCAATATATTACAAAATTCAAACCGCTTGTAAGTCGTATAGTAGGTTATTTTGCCGCAACCGTAAAACGTTGGAATAAGTGAGCTTTTTGTTCAACATCATCGGCAATAGCAATGGCTAAGTCTGCCACTGAAATTCCCGCAGGTTCATCACCATTCATTAATAACTCTTCACCACCTAAGCGGTAAGAGCCTAAACGTTCTTCGCTAAATCCACTCTCTTCACCTAAACACGCTGGTGGAGAAATAAACGCCCAGTTTACATCACGGCGATCACGCAAGTCATTTAATAAATGGCGGGCTGCATTAGCGCCATCATAGATTTCTTTTGGGAAATCGGGTGTGTCGATAACTTGTAAATTAGGCGCTACGTATAAACTACCTGCACCACCTACAACTAATAGGTAAGGTATTGCTGCTGTTTTCGCTGCTTCTAGAATAGCGTTTGCACCGCGCGTGAAATCTGCACCGATATTTGGGTTATGCCAACCGGGGTTGAAAGCACTCACAACTGCGTCAAACCCTGCTAATTGTTCGGCAAATTTTGCATTTTCTACATCAAAAGCGACCGCTTGTACGTTGTTTGCTTTGAGTACTTTATCTACATTACGTGCAAAACCAACTACTTGATGACCACGATCAGCAAGCTCTTTCACGACTGCTGCCCCAACATAGCCAGTTGCACCGATTACTGCGATTTTTTTCATCTTTAATTCCTCTTAATTATTGATGATTAAAACATTGAACGACCGCTTTCAGTTTTTTCCGGCACGGCTTGGATCACGTCCCAGTGTTCCACGATTTTACCGTTTTCATCAAAACGGAAAATATCCACGACCGCCTCGCCTTTATCGTTTTCGTCCATTGTGCTGTGAACGTGCAACATTACCAAATCACCGTCAGCCATTACACGCTTGATTTCTGCTTTGGATTTTGGGTGTGCTTTTAAAAATGGAACGAATGCATCAATAAATGCCTGTCCGCCATCTGCAACAGTTGGGTTATGTTGCAAGTATTCTTTGCCAACATATTTTTCCGTAGCTTCTTTGACTTTGTGTTGGTTGAATGCCATTTCGTAAAATGCCAACGCTGCCGCTTTATTTTGCTCCGGCGTAGTGGCAGCAACTGCCGAGAAAGAAGTGAAAAGTGCAATAGCAGTTAAAAGTGATTTTTTCATTTTGTCGTTTCCTTAATTTTCGTTGTTCATTATGAGTTGGTATTATAATGAAATAAAAATAGAGATAAACCGCAGTTTTTGAATAACATTGTTTCATTTTTTGAAACAAATGGTGGGAAATGAGGGGGATAGTTGAAGCACTGTTTTTGTATGCGCTGATGTAATGGCTATTTCAATGTCATTGTCGGGATTGAGGTACAGATGCGTTCATTAACGGCTAGATGATTTCAGTAGAAGAGATAAACGGACGCCAACTTGGCGTCCTTCGCTATAAGTAAAGGTGCAATTTTGCGTAACGACATCATATCGCAAGTTTTTCTATCAAACGCACCGCTTGTGCTTCATTATTCAGGCTGTGCGACTTTATCGATCAAAAACTGCGTCAGTAGAGGCACGGGGCGGCCGGTTGCGCCTTTGGCGGCACCGGATTTCCACGCTGTACCGGCAATATCAAGGTGCGCCCACGGGTAGTCTTGGGTGAAGTTGGAGAGGAATTGCCCTGCGGTAATCGCCCCGCCGAAACGCCCGCCGATGTTGGCGAGATCGGCAAAGTTGGATTTCAGCATTTCTTGGTATTCTTCGCCAAGCGGTAAACGCCAAGTGTGATCGTCTGCTTTTTCTGCTGCTTGCAATAGCTGGTCGGCAATCTGATTATCCGTGGAAAGCAAGCCGCTAGTGTGGTGGCCTAATGCGACGATGCACGCACCGGTAAGGGTGGCGATGTCAATCACTACTTCAGGGTTGAAGCGTTTAACATAAGTGAGTACATCGCACAGCACTAAACGCCCTTCGGCATCAGTATTCAGCACTTCCACGGTTAAGCCTGACATTGTGGTGAGAATATCGCCCGGTCGGTAGGCATTGCCGTCCGGCATATTTTCGCAGCCGGCTAACACGCCGATGACATTAAGCGGTAAATTGAGTTGGGCGATGGCTTGCATTGTGCCATAGACGGACGCTGCACCGCCCATATCGTATTTCATCTCGTCCATTGCTTCCGACGGCTTAATGGAGATACCGCCGGAGTCGAAGGTCAGCCCTTTGCCGACCAGCACAATCGGTTTGGCGGACGGGTTCGGGTGGTTTTTGTATTCGATGACAGACATAAACGCCGGATTTGCCGAGCCGCGCGATACGGCAAGATAGCTGTGCATACCGAGGGCTGCCATCTCTTTTTCGTCAATCACGTTGGTGGTGATATTGGCATAACGTTTGCCGAGTGCGACCGCCAGTTCGCTGAGGTATTTCGGGTTACAGACATTCGGCGGGCAGTTTGCCACATCTTTTGCACATTTTACCCCGTAAGCGACCGCTTGCCCTTCCAAAATGGCTTTTTCAACCAGCGGTTGTTGTTCGGTATCGCAGGCAAAATGGAGCGTTGTCAGCGTAGGGTTAGGGGCTTTTTGGCGTTTAAATTCATCGTAGCGGTATTGGCTTTCCTGCACCGCTTCAATTGCAAACCGCACGTTCCAATAGGATGTGCGATGTTGCACGGTTAATTCCGTTAAGGCACAGACTGCGTGATTAACATTGATGTCGCCGAGCGTTTGCGCCATTTTTTGCACAATTTGTTTATATTGGCGATCGCTTAACGGTGCTGGTTTACCGCAGCTGAGGAGTAATACACGAGTTGCCGCCACGTTCGGCACATTGTGTAATAACAGGCTTTGCCCTAATTTGCCGGTGAGATCGCCGGTTTTTAGCAGGTTGGTGAGGTAGCCTTGGCTGAGGGTGTCCAACTGCGCGGCGGCTGCCGTGAGTTGATTGTCTTCGTAGACGCCCACGACTAAACAGTCGCTCGCTAGGTTGGCAAGTGCCAAATCGGCTAAACGAAATTCCATAAAATCCTCCCGTGATTTTTTCTGTGTAAAAGGGTATGATTACGCTTTTGCAAGCGGTCGGCTCGGGCAAACTGTTTTCAACATAATGCCAAACTCAAAGATGGCAAACAATGAGGCGGAAAGCTCATCAATGTAGCGTGCTGATATGTCATTTGGCATAAATGGATTGCAAATAGTTTGCCCAAACCGACCGCTTGCAACTTGGCGTTAAGCTACCCTGTTAATAAAAAATTGCAAGTAATAATTTGCAAAACGAGAGTGGATTGTGATTTTAAGTCGATATTTAACCAAAGAGATTTTTAAAAGCCAAATTGCTATCTTATTTATTTTGTTGGTGATTTTCTTCTGCCAACAATTAGTGCGGGTACTCAGTTCGGCGGTGAGTGGCAAAGTGCCGACCGATTTGGTCTTGAGTCTGTTGGGGCTGGGAATGCCGACAATGGCACAACTGATGTTGCCGTTGTCGCTCTTTATTGCGTTATTGCTGACCCTTGGGCGTTTTTATGCGGAAAGCGAAATTACCGTGATGCGAGCCTGCGGGGTCGGGCAGAGCTTATTGGTCAAGTCCGCTCTGTTTCTGTCCCTTTTTACGACCGCGATTGCCGTTTATAACGTATTTTGGCTGACCCCTTGGGCGATCAATAAACAGAGCGAAATGTTGGCGGAGGCGAAAGCCAATCCCCGTTTTGCTGCTCTGTCAGCCGGGCAGTTTATGTCCGCGGGCGGTTATGTTTTATTTATTGATAACATTGAAAATAATCGGATTAACGATATTTATGTGTTCCAGCCGGATCAGCAGAAGAAAAACAAACCGTCCGTGGTGTTTGCCGAATCGGGCGAGCTGCAAGGTTTGCCGAACGGCGATCAACGCCTCAATTTAACCAACAGCACCCGCTACGAAGGCACGCCGCAGACAGCGGATTTTCGCATTTCACACTTTGATCGTTACAGTGCCTATTTAGGCTATCAAGATGTAGAAACCGATGAAAAATTGGTGCAGCGGGCGGATTTCAACAAGCTCATTCAGGATAATTTCCCCGAAGCGAAGTCTGAATTGCAATGGCGTTTTGCCTTGATTTTTGCCGTACCGCTGATGGCGTTGTTAGCTGTGCCGATGAGCAGCGTGAACCCTCGCCAAGGGCGATTTGCCAAATTATTGCCGGCATTGTTGCTGTATTTAATTTATTTTCTGTTGCAAAGCTCTCTCAAATCGGCGGGCGGATCGGGCAAAGTCGATGCTACGCTGTGGATGCCGTTGGTGTCGCTCGCTTTCTTGCTACTCGGGATTGTGCTGAACAGTTGGGACAGCAAAGCGATGTCCGCACTGCGTTACCGTTTTCACGCCCAAAAGGTGAAGAACTAAATGAATGTATTAGAACGTTATATCGGAAAAACGATCCTTGCCGCCATTATGCTGACCCTGTTTATGTTGGTTGGCTTGGGGGCGATTATTAAATTTGTCGAAGAGTTTCGTGATGTCGGCAAAGGCAGTTATGACGGCTTAATGGCGGCGTACTATACCTTTTTAACCATTCCCCGTGATGTCGAAACATTTTTCCCGATTGCCGCCCTGCTCGGCTCATTAATGGGGCTTGGCACACTTGCCAGCCGCAGTGAATTAGTGGTGATGCAAGCCTCCGGTTTCTCCCGTTTCCGCATCGGGTTAGCGGTGATGAAAACCGCCATTCCGTTGGTGGTATTCACAATGGTAATCGGGGAGTGGGGCGTGCCGCAAACGGAGCAGTTTGCCCGTAATATGCGCTCAATCGCCCAAAGTGGCGGTTCAATGCTCTCAACCCAAGGCGGTTTTTGGGCGAAGGACGGCAAGGATTTCATCTATATTCGCCACATTCAGGACGAAACACACTTGCAAAATGTGATGATTTACCATTTTGATGAACAGAAAGCCTTACAAGCGATCACCAAAGCGGAACGGGCGATCTATTCGGCGGCACAAGGCTGGATTTTGCAGCAGGTAGAAAAATCCCGTGTCGGCGAGCAGGCAATTAGCCAAGGCAAAGAGCCGGATCAGCAATGGCAAACCAGCATTACGCCGAGTAAATTGGGGATTGTATCGCTCAAGCCGGAATCGCTCTCTATCTCGGGTTTGGCGGATTATGTCGGCTTTTTGAAAGACACAGGGCAAGATCCGAAACGCTTTGAAATCACCTTTTGGCGAAAAGTATTTCAGCCCGTTTCAATGGCGGTGATGATGTTGCTGGCGATTTCCTTTATTTTCGGCCCGTTACGCAGCAGCACAATGGGCGCAAAAATCGTGATTGGCATTATCGCTGGCTTTGTGTTTTATGTCGCCAATATCGTGTTTGGTAATCTAAGTCTGGTTGTATCGTGGCTACCGGTGGCGGTGGGAGCGTTGATCCCAAGCCTACTCTGCTTAACGATTATTTGGTGGCTACTCACTAAAAAGCGGGATTAGCAAGCGGTTGGTTACGCCGAGATATTTGCAATATTACTGATGATTGTTACATTGCAGGGCGGTGTTATTTCACCCTCACGATAAAATAGCGGGAACGCTACTGCGTCTGCCCATAAATCCGTTTTCATATCAAGGAACATCAATGTCTAAACCCCGTTTTGTCCATTTAAAAGTGCATAGCGATTTCTCAATGATCAACGGTTTGGCGAAAGTCAAACCGCTGGTGAAAGCCTGTGCCGCCAATGAAATGGTGGCAATGGCATTGACAGACTTCACCAATTTCTGCGGGCTGGTACGCTTTTACGGCGAAGCACTGGGGGCGGGGATTAAACCGATTATCGGGGCGGATGTGGTGGTGCGTGCCGAGCCGGAGAGCGAGGAACGCTTTGAGCTTACCCTATTGGCGAAAAATAATCTCGGCTACAAAAATATTACCCTGTTATTGTCAAAGGCTTACCAGCAGGGCTATGTCGATGTGCCGATAATTGAAAAAGCGTGGCTGGCGGAGCTGAACGAAGGCATTATCCTGCTTTCCGGCGGGCGTAACGGCGATGTGGGCAAGGCGTTACTCAAAGAGAACGAAGCGGAAGCCGAAGCACTGCTGGCATTCTATCAAACCCATTTTCCCCAACACTATTACCTTTCATTGTGCCGCACGGGGCGAGCGGACGAAGAACGTTATATTCAACAAGCGGTCGCCTTTTCGCAAAAATTTGCGATTCCGTTGGTGGCGGTAAATGATGTACTGTTTTTGCAGGCGGACGATTTTGAGGCGCACGAAATTCGGGTGGCGATTCACGATAGCTTTACCCTTGACGATCCGAAACGCCCGAAAAGATATTCCGAGCAGCAATATTTCCGCTCGGAACAGGAAATGGTCGAGCTGTTTGCCGATATTCCGCAGGCAATTGAAAATACCTTGCTTATTGCTCAACGTTGTAATGTAACCATTCGGCTGGGCGAGTATTTCCTGCCCAATTTCCCGACCGGTGAACTGTCCACCGAAGAGTTTTTAGTGCAAAAGTCCCGTGAAGGCTTGGAAGAGCGGTTGGCATTTTTATTCCCTGATCCGCAGGAACGGGCAGACAAGCGGGCGGTTTATGACGAAAGATTGCAAGTCGAACTTGATGTAATTAACCAAATGGGCTTCCCCGGCTACTTCTTGATCGTGATGGAATTTATCCAATGGTCGAAGGATAACGATATTCCCGTTGGGCCGGGGCGGGGGTCGGGCGCCGGCTCACTGGTGGCGTATGCACTGAAAATTACCGATCTTGATCCCCTTGCCTTTGATCTGCTTTTTGAGCGTTTTCTTAATCCGGAACGGGTGTCGATGCCCGATTTTGACGTCGATTTCTGTATGGACGGACGGGATCGGGTGATCGAGCACGTCTCCGAAACCTACGGGCGGCAAGCAGTATCGCAAATTATCACTTTCGGTACAATGGCGGCGAAAGCGGTTATCCGTGATGTCGGGCGGGTGCTGGGGCATCCGTATAGCTTTGTCGATCGCATTTCTAAACTGATTCCGCCCGATCCGGGAATGACGCTCGCCAAAGCCTTTGCCGTTGAGCCGAAACTACAAGAAATTTATGACGCCGATGAGGAAGTACAAGCCCTGATCGATATGGCTCGCAAATTGGAGGGGGTAACCCGTAACGCCGGTAAGCACGCCGGCGGGGTCGTGATTGCGCCTACGGCGATCACCGATTTTTCACCGCTCTATTGTGATGCCTACGGTCATCACCCGGTTACTCACTTTGATAAAAACGATGTGGAATATGCCGGCTTGGTCAAATTCGACTTCTTAGGGCTGCGAACACTCACGATTATTAAATGGGCGTTGGAAATGATTAACCAACGGCTTGCGACAGAGGGCAAACCACCGATTCAGATTGAAAGCATTCCGTTGGACGATAAAAAAGCCTTCGATTTATTGCTGAAAGCGAAAACCACGGCGGTGTTCCAACTGGAATCACGGGGCATGAAGGATCTGATTTCACGTCTCAAACCCGACTGTTTTGAGGATATTATTGCGTTAGTGGCGCTTTTCCGACCGGGGCCGTTGGAGTCGGGAATGGTGCAGAACTTTATTGACCGTAAACACGGGCGGGAGGAAGTCTCTTACCCCGATGCACAATATCAGCACGAGTCGCTCAAGCCGATTTTAGAGCCGACCTACGGCATTATCTTGTATCAAGAGCAGGTAATGCAGATTGCACAAGTGCTGGCGGGTTATACCCTTGGCGGTGCGGATTTACTGCGGCGGGCAATGGGGAAGAAAAAGCCTGAGGAGATGGCGGCGCAGCGTTCCACCTTTGAAAGCGGGGCGATAAAAAACGGTGTGGACGGCGAACTGGCGATGAAAATCTTCGACTTGGTGGAAAAATTTGCCGGCTACGGCTTTAACAAATCCCACTCGGCAGCCTATGCGTTGGTGTCTTACCAAACCTTATGGCTGAAAGCGCATTATCCGGCGGAATTTATGGCGGCGGTGATGACCTCTGAGATGGATAATACCGATAAAATTGTCGGCTTTTACGATGAGTGTATCAATATGGGTCTGACGGTTGTGTCGCCCGATATTAACAGCGGTAAGCACCGTTTCAGCGTGAATGAGAAAGGCGAGATTGTGTACGGCTTGGGGGCGATTAAAGGCGTGGGCGAAGGGCCGGTCGATGCGATTTTAGAAGCCCGTCAAAAAGGCGGGATTTTCAAAGATCTGTTTGATTTAACCGCGCGGGTGGATCTGAAAAAAGTCAATCGCCGCACCTTTGAGGGCTTAATTATGGCGGGGGCATTTGATAAACTGGGCCCGCACCGTGCTGCGCTGATGAAAAACTTGGAAGATGCCCTCAAAGCCTCGGATCAACACAGCAAAATGGAAGCGCTGGGGCAAAGCGATATGTTCGGCGTGCTGACGGAAACGCCCGAAGAAGTGCAAAGCGCCTATGCCAATACGCCGAAATGGACGGAACAAGCGGTGCTGGAGGGGGAAAAATCAACACTCGGTTTATATTTAAGCGGACACCCGATCGGGCGTTTCCTCAAAGAGCTGGCATATTATGCACCGGCTCGGCTGAATGAATTGCAGCCAACCTATCGAGGACAAACCACCACAGTGGCAGGGATTATTATGGCGACCCGCATCGCAGTTACCAAACGGGGCAATCGGATCGGTATCGCCAGTATTGAGGATCGTGCCGGTAAGCTGGATATTACCCTGTTTTCCGAAGCGTTGGAGAATTACGGCGATCTGCTGCAAAAAGATCAGATTATTATTGCGACCGGTGCGGTGCAAAATGATGATTTCAGCGGCGGGTTAAAAATGTCGGCACGGGAGCTGATCAGTTTAGACGATGCCCGCAGCCGCTATGCAAAAAGTTTGGCTCTGGCGATCAATCAAGAACAGATTACGCCGCAGTTTATCAAAACCTTGGCGGAACTGATTGAGCCTTATAAAGAGGGCATTTTGCCGCTCCATTTCTACTATCAAAGCCCCGAAGGGCGAGCCTTACTGCGCGGCGGGGTAGAATGGCGGGTCAGCCCGAAAGAAGAAATGCTGACCAAACTGAAAAATTTACTCGGCGAAAATGCCGTTGAACTGGAATTTGAATAATTAAGGATACCCGAATGTTTAGCCGCCTTGATGCAAAAATCTCGCTGTTTTCGACCGCTTGTATCAGTCTGTTTTTTCTGCTGATCCTGCATTTTAAATGGAGTTATAACGTCCTGCCGATGCTACTCAGTCTGATTGGGATCGCTGTTATTGTGCAAGGGGTTAAGCAAACACCGTGGCGGTTGGAAAGGCGTGATAAAGGGCTGATTATCGCCTTTATCGGCTACTTTTTGTTGTTTGTCCTCTCTTTGCTCATTCATCAGGGTAAAGCCAAAGAGTTGGATTTGCCGAGCCGAATGTTACTCGTGCTGCCGTTATTGGCGGTCTGCTACCGATTTAAACCTAATCCGCTTTGGATTTTGTATGCTATCGTGCTGGCAACATTGAGTGCCGGCGTGGTGGCGGTAGTACAATTTTTCGGGTTGGGAATGCCGCATATTTTTCCGGTACATATGTATATTCAGTCGGGCGGTATCATAATGAGCTTGGCGATGTTTAGTCTGACCGCCGCATTTTTCTTCAAGCAACGCCGAATGCACTTTTGGTTATGGTTGAGTATTCTTGCTTGCGGTTTGGGTATTTTGGCTGCCGTGCTTAATCAATCGCGGGGACCTTGGGTGGTCGCCCCTTTTATTTTAGCCGTGATTTTGTGGTTTAACCGTAAACTGTTATCGAAATGGTTGATTGCATTGTTACTACTGATTGCATTAGTGGCAGGCGGTTTCGGCGGGCATTTGATCGAGCAGCGTTGGCAGCAGGCGAGAAACGATATTACCCAATATATTGAGCAAAATAACGGTTCAAGCTCGTTGGGTGCACGCTTCGATATGTGGAAAAGTGCATTGTTGGGTATTCAAGAAAAACCGATTTTCGGCTGGGGGCTGCAAGGTGTGAAAACAATGCGTCAGCAACACGCAGAACAAAAACAAATTTCAAAAGTTGCCGGGGAATTTGGCCACGCCCATAACCAATATTTGCACGATGCCTCTGCACGAGGTTTGCTCGGTTTAGCGGCTCTCTTGGCGATTTTCCTCGTGCCGTTACGGCTGTTCTGGCTAGGAATGAAGCGTTCAGCACCTCAATCGCTTGCCCGTTTATGGGGTGTATTAGGTATGGTGCATATTCTGGCAATAATGGGCTATTGTTTAAGCCAAAGTTTTCTGTCGCACAATTCCGGAGTGATGTTTTACGGCTTTGTGGTTGTGCTGTTGCTTGGTTTGCAAAAAAATGCGTCAATCCGACCGCTTGACGATGAGAAAATCGAATGATCCGCCTGCTTTATACCCTGCTTAGCTATCTGGTGCAGCCGATCATTTTGCTGTTAATGTGGAAACGAGGCGGCAAGCTGCCGGCGTACCGCCGTCGTTTACAAGAGCGTTACGGCTGCTATCAAGGTATGCAAAAGCCGAAAGCGAACGGTATAGTGATCCACGCTGCGTCCGTGGGGGAGGTGATTGCCGCCACCCCGTTGGTTAAAGCAATTCAAACCGCCTACCCGACCTTGCCGATTACGATGACAACGGTTACCCCGACAGGTTCGGCACGGGTGGAGGCGGCGTTCGGTAAGACGGTTTCGCATTTTTATCTGCCCTATGATCTGCCTGATGCGATCAAGCGTTTTTTAGGTTTTGTCGAGCCGACACTCTTTATTGTGATTGAAACGGAGCTGTGGCCGAATTTAATCCACCAAATGCACCTGCACCGTATTCCTTTTGTGATTGCCAATGCCCGCTTGTCGCCACGCTCGGCACGCCGTTACGGTTGGGTACATTCAACGATTAAGGCAATGCTGGGTGAAATCCGCTTGATTTTGGCGCAGGATAAAGTCAGTGCTGATCGCTATCTTGAACTGGGTTTTCCGCCCGAACGGCTCGTCAATACGGGTAATCTGAAATTTGACCTTGAAATCAGCGATCATTTACGCCAAAAAGTGTCTAATACTGCTGAAATGCTAGGGCTGACCAAGCGTGCGGTATGGATCGCCGGCAGCACTCACGAGGGCGAAGAGAAGATGATTTTGGACGCCCATCAGCAACTGCTGCAACGCTATCCCGATTTGGTGCTGATCCTTGTGCCGCGCCACCCGGAACGCTTTGAACAAGTGGAAGCCTTAATCAAAAAAACAGGCATTCGCTATGTAAAACGTTCACGTCATTACCCTTTAATGGCAGATACCCACGTTTTATTGGGGGATACAATGGGCGAAATGATGTTACTCTACGGTCTAGCGCAAATTGCGTTTGTCGGCGGCAGTTTAGTGAAGCACGGTGGGCATAACCCCCTTGAACCGATCGCCTTTGAGCTGCCGGTGATTTCGGGAGTACATACCTTTAATTTTCCGGAAGTGTTCACCAAATTACGCAATGTGAACGGTTTTATTGAAATTGAAAGCCGTGTTGATGCGTTAGTCCAAGCGGTGAGCGATTTGCTGGATTGTCCGCAAAAAGGGCAAAAAATCAGTCGGGCGGGGTTTGAAGTGCTGAAAGAAAATCAAGGCTCGCTCAAACGCCATTTAACCCTATTAGCTCCCTATATTGAGAAAGAAAATGCAGAAAAAAGTGATTTACGCCGGCACATTTGACCCGATTACCCACGGGCATTTAGACATTATTCAGCGTGCCGCAGCGTTATTTGACCGGCTCATTGTCGCCGTTGCCCATAATCCGAGTAAAAATCCGCTGTTTAGCTTATCGCAGCGGGTGGAATTGGTGCAAAAAAGCACGGCGCATTTAGCCAATGTGGAAGTGCGGGGCTTTAGCGGCTTATTGGCGGATTTTGCCCGCGAGCTAGGGGCGGTCAGCTTAATTCGAGGGATTAGGGGCAGCGATGACATTGACTATGAAATCCAACTGGCGCAGCTTAATCATAAACTGTCCGGTTCGCTTGAAACCCTATTTTTCCCGCCGTCAGTGCAGTGGCGTTATCTCTCCTCGACAATGGTGAGGGAAATTTACCGCCATCACGGCGACATCACGCCTTTTGTGCCGGACGCAGTGTGCGAGTCGATCACGCGGTCGGTTAGTCAAAATAATGTGCAAAATGGATAAAAAGATGAAAAAAGATAGCCAAAACCTGATTTGGATCGACCTTGAAATGACGGGGCTAGATCCGGAAAAAGAACGCATTATTGAAATTGCGACAATTGTTACCGATAAAGATCTCACTATTTTAGCCGAAGGGCCGGTACTTGCCGTGCATCAGCCTGACACACTATTGGCAAAAATGAGCGAATGGTGTGTGAAAACCCACACGGAAAACGGCTTGGTCGAGCGGGTTAAGCAGAGCAAATTGAACGAACGGGCGGCAGAATTACAAACCCTTGATTTTCTTAAACAATGGGTGCCGAAAGGCGCTTCACCGATTTGCGGTAACAGCGTGGCGCAAGATAAACGCTTTTTATACCGCTATATGCCCGAATTGGCGGACTATTTTCACTATCGCCATTTGGACGTCAGCACCCTGAAAGAGCTGGCAAGCCGTTGGAAACCGGCAATGCTCGAACAATTCAGCAAGAAAAACAGCCATTTGGCATTAGACGATATTAAAGAGTCGATCGAAGAATTAAAATTCTATCGCACCCATTTTATCAATTTGGATTAATAATGCAGCCGACTTTTTATTTTGCCGATGAAACGGAAATGTTGCAGTTTGGGCAGAACTTTGCCCGCTATTTGCAATCCTATTTAGCGGGCGATGCAAACGCCGCTTTTGTGATTTATCTTAACGGTGAACTCGGGGCGGGCAAAACCACCTTTACCCGCAGTATTGTCAAGGCATTTGGGCATCAGGGGAATGTCAAAAGCCCGACCTATACCTTGGTTGAGGAGTACGCCCTGCCGCCGTTTCACCTCTATCACTTTGATTTATATCGGCTTGCCGATCCGGAAGAACTGGAGTTTATGGGAATTCGGGACTATTTTCGCCCGCAAACTCTCTGTTTATTGGAATGGGCGAGCCGCGGGGAAGGGGTAATTCCCGCTGCCGATTTGGTGATTCAAATTGATTACGCCGAGCAAGGACGCAAATTGCATCTTTACCCGCAAAGTGAAGCAGCTCGCCAACTTTTACAAAAAATGTCATAAATCAGACCGCTTGATGATTTGAAATGAAAAATAAATGCTTAACTTATCTACAAACCGCCGTCATCGGCTTATGCTTAAGTGTATCGGTTGCGGCACGCACCGTGGTGGCAATTGACGCCGGACACGGCGGCAAAGATCCGGGCGCAATCGGCAAAACACTCGGCGTAAAAGAGAAAGATGTTACGTTGGCAATCGCCCGTGAATTAAAAGGAATGCTGGATGCCGATCCGAATTTTAAAGCCGTGATGACCCGTAATCGGGACTATTTTATCCCTTTACCGAACCGAACGGAGATCGCCCGCAAAAATCGGGCGAATTTTCTCATCTCCATTCACGCCGATTCATCGCCGAGTTCCGAAAATTTAAAAGGGGCATCTGTGTGGGTATTATCCAACCGCCGTGCAAACGATGAATTGGGGAAATGGTTGGAAGATCACGAAAAACAATCGGAACTACTCGGCGGGGCAGGCTCGGTGCTGGCGCATACCAACGAACGTTATCTCAACCAAACCGTGCTGGATTTACAATTTTCCCACGCACAGCGTTCCGGCTATGAACTCGGTAAAGCTGTGCTGGGCAAGTTGAGCAATATTACACCGTTGGTGAAAAGCTCGCCACAGCACGCCAGTTTGAGTGTATTGCGTTCGCCGGATATTCCGTCTATTTTGGTGGAAACGGGCTTTCTATCCAATGCGGTGGAAGAACAAAAATTGGCGACCGCCGCTTACCGCCGCCAGATTGCAAGGGCGATTTATAACGGCTTAGTCGCTTACCGCAATGCTCACCCTGCGTTGAGCCGCAAGGTTGCCTATAAAGCGGCGAAAAACGGACCGCAAGCGGACAGCGTCAAAAACGTGCTGGCAGATATGGCGAAAAATGCGCCTAAAACGGACAAAAAAGAGTCATCGGTGGCAAAAGGCAAAGAAAAAAGCGAGCCAAAAGAGAGCAAGCAGAAACAAACACCGATGACACAGGGGAAATCGGCAAAAGCCACAGCGGATAATCCGAAAGCGGATAACGCAAAAAGTGTCGATCCGAACGCAGCTTTCCACATAGTAAAGCAGGACGAAACCCTCTATTCGATTGCCAGAATGTACAAAACCAGCCCTGAAAAACTCAGCAAGCTCAACAATATCAAAGATAACAAAATTGTCGTGGGGAAAAAACTGAAGTTAAAATAACCTCGTTCGCACCCTTGCGTGGCAAGCGGTGCGTTTTCGTCCATTTTTTGCAAATCACTAAAGGAACAACAATGACAAATCCACTTCTCAATGCAACGTGTTTACCCCGTTTTTCACAAATCAAGCCTGAACATATTGAACCTGCCGTGCGTGAATTATTGCAACAATGTCGCCAAACCATTGAACAAGTGGCGCAAATTGCCGAACCGACCTGGGAAAATTTTTATCTGCCACAAGCAATGGCGGGTGATCGGCTCTCTCGGGCGTGGTCGCCAGTCGGACATTTAAATGCGGTGAAAAACAGCCCTGAATTGCGTGAAGCCTACCAAGCCTGCTTGCCGTTATTGTCTGAATACAGCACTTGGGCGGGGCAACATCAGGGCTTATACCAAGGCTACCTTAAGCTGAAAAACAGTCCGGCATTTGAACATTACTCGATTGCCCAGAAAAAAGCGGTTGAAAACAGCCTGCGGGATTTTGAATTATCGGGCATTTCGTTGTCGCCGGAAAAACAGCAGCGTTACGGTGAGATCTCAATGCGTTTGTCTGAACTGAGTGCGCAATTTAGTAATAACGTGCTAGATGCGACAATGGGCTGGGAAATCGTAATCGATAACGAAGCCGATCTTGCCGGCTTGTCGGAATCGGCGTTGGAAGCCGCTAAATTATCCGCGCAAAGCAAAGACAAAAACGGCTACCGTTTTACCCTTGAATTTCCAAGCTATTTGCCGGTGATGACCTATTGCGAAAACCGCTCGCTCCGAGAAAAAATGTACCAAGCGTTTAATACAAGGGCTTCCGATCAAGGTGAAAACGCCGGTAAATGGGACAACTCGGCAATTATGGCGGAAACCTTAGCGCTGCGGTTAGAGCTGGCGCAATTACTCGGTTTTGAAACCTATGCGGACTATTCCCTTGCGACAAAAATGGCGGAAAGCCCAAAACAAGTGATTGATTTCTTAGAAGATTTAGCCAACCGTTCTAAAGCACAAGGGGAAAAAGAGCTGGCGGCGTTGCGTGAATTTGCCGAAAAAAACTATGGCGTCAGTGAATTAGCACCTTGGGATATTGCGTTTTATAGCGAAAAGCAAAAACAGGCACTCTATGCGATCAACGATGAGGAACTTCGCCCCTATTTTCCGGAAGATCGGGTACTTTCGGGCTTATTTGAGTTGATTAAGCGAATTTTCGGAATGCGGGTGGTTGAACAAAGCGAATTCGACAGCTACCACGATGATGTGCGTTTTTTCACTATTTTTGATGAAACCGACCGCTTGCGCGGCTCGTTCTACCTTGATTTATACGCCCGTGAACATAAGCGTGGCGGGGCGTGGATGGACGACTGTATCAACCAAAAACGCTTGGCGGACGGCACATTACAAAAACCGGTTGCCTATTTAACCTGTAATTTCAACAAGCCGCTCGGCGATAAACCGGCACTGTTTACCCACGATGAAGTTACGACTTTGTTCCACGAATTTGGACACGGCATTCACCATATGCTGACCGAAATTGAGGTCGGCGATGTGGCGGGCATTAATGGTGTGCCGTGGGACGCAGTGGAATTACCGAGCCAATTCCTTGAAAATTGGTGCTGGGAAGAAGAGGCGCTTGCCTTTATTTCCGGTCATTATGAGACGGGCGAACCGTTGCCGAAAGCGAAATTAACACAATTATTGAAAGCGAAAAACTATCAAGCGGCGATGTTTGTATTACGCCAATTAGAGTTTGGGCTGTTTGATCTCCGTTTACATTTGGCAGCCCCAAAAGCGAATATCGTATTGGATACGCTCCAAGCGGTTAAATCACAGGTTGCCCTGATTAAAACGCCGGATTGGGTACGCACGCCCCATAGCTTTAGCCATATTTTTGCTGGCGGTTATGCGGCGGGCTATTATAGCTATTTGTGGGCGGAAGTTTTGTCGGCAGATGCCTACGCCCGCTTTGAAGAAGAGGGCATTTTCAGTCGTACGGTCGGACAAGCGTTTCTTGATCATATTCTCACCCGTGGCGGTTCGGAAGAGCCAATGGTGCTGTTTGAACGTTTCCGTGGGCGGAAGCCGACCCTTGATGCGCTGTTAAGGCACAAAGGCATTGCCAATTAGCTTGAAAACGGGGGCTTCGGCTCTCGTTTTGCTTTTCTTTTCCTGCCTAAATCGTTAGAATTTGGTACATTGATTATGATTGAGGAAGTGTGATGTCATTGGATCTTACCGATATTCGCCAACGGATTACCCAGTTGGATCGCCATTTATTGAAACTGTTATCCGAGCGTCATCGTTTGGCGTTTGATGTGGTGCGCAGCAAGGAAATCAGCCAAAAACCGCTGCGTGATGTGGCACGTGAAAAGCAACTGTTGCAAGAATTGGTGAATTTTGCCGAGGCGGAAAACTATCAGCTTGATCCCGACTATATCACGCAAATATTTCAACGTATTATCGAAGACTCGGTATTAACCCAGCAGAATTATTTGCAAAATAAACTCAACCAAATGAAAGAGCAATGCGTCAGTGTCGCCTTTTTGGGAATGCGTGGCTCTTACTCCCACCTTGCCGCCCGCCAATTTGTGAAACAGTATCCGCAATCGGTTACGGAATTAAGCTGTGTTTCCTTTGACGATGTGTTTGACAAAGTCAAAAACGGTGAAGCGGATTACGGCGTGTTACCGTTGGAAAATACTACGTCCGGTTCGATCAATGAAGTGTACGATCTGCTACAACACACGGAGCTCTCTCTGGTTGGTGAGTTGGCATACCCGATTAAACATTGCGTGCTGGGGGTGGAAAATGTCGCTTTGACGGAGATTGACACGATCTACACCCACCCGCAGCCCGCTTCCCAATGCAGCCAATTTATTCACGGTTTAGATAAAGTGCATATCCGCTATTGTGAAAGCAGTTCCCACGCAATGCAGATGGTTGCCCGCCTCAATAAACCGAATTGTGTCGCTTTAGGCAATCAAGACGGCGGGCAGTTATACGGATTAAGCGTTTTAGCGAGCGATATTGCCAACCAAGAAAACAACATTACCCGTTTTATTGTGGTGGCTAAGCAGCAAGTAAAGGTATCGCCGCAGGTGCAGACGAAAACGTTGCTGTTAATGACCACCACTCAACAAGCCGGTGCATTAGTTGATGCGTTAATGGTGTTTAAAACCCACGGTATCCGAATGGTGAAATTGGAATCCCGCCCGATTTACGGCAAACCGTGGGAGGAAATGTTTTATGTCGAGCTGGAAGCGAATATCCACTGCGCCAATACACAGCAGGCATTAGCCGATCTTAAAGCGGTAACCAGTTATACCAAAGTGCTTGGTTGCTACCCAAGCGAGATTATCGAACCGGTTAAATTATAAACGGACGTGCCGACAGGGTGTCGGCATTTTTTTAGGGGCTGTACT
>NZ_JWIZ01000032.1 GCF_001038205.1 Muribacter muris
GCCCGCTTACCACTTTGCCGACCGAGCCGTCAGGGTGAATGACACTTGCACCAATATGCGCCGGATTTCTGTCTTTCGGGGTAATATGCCAACGTAGTGCGTTTTTTTTGAACCATTTTTTTCTCCTTTCATTACGATCAAACGCTTTTTTAAAAACCACTTAACATTGGCTAAAATATACCCTCTTTTATCACTAATCCTCAAAGTCTTAACTGAAAAAGTGTGAAGTAAATCACAAAAAATAAGCAAATTATTGGTTATAAATTATAATTTAAAAGCATATTTCCCCATACTAAGTAGGAAGATAGGCAGAATTTGCAAAAAAACCACCCATTCCAACCGCTTGCCTAGTGCGTATCAAGATAGGTCGCTTGCTTCATTATTCGGGTAAATTCAGCTAGTTCGGTTAAGAGCTGTAGTTGATTGTGGCGGTGCTTTTCAATAATTTTGACAATTGCTGAGCCGGAAATTGCGCCGTCTGCGCCTGTTTTAAGCGCCTGCTTCACTTGCTCCGGTGAGGCGATGCCGAAGCCTTGTAAAATCGGCGCGGCGTTGGCTTGGCGTAGTGCGGCAATTAGGTGATCAAGGTTAGTGGCACAAGCCTGATTTTCGGCACTGGTAACGCCTGCCCGTGAAACGAGGTAGGTATAACCTTGCGTTTGTGCAGCAATCGCGTTTATTGTATGTTGATCAGCATTCGGCGGGCAAATAAACACAGGTGCAATACCGTATTTTTGAGCGTATTGCGTAAATTCTTGGGCAAACTCCAGCGGCACATCGGCAATCAGTACCGCATCGACTCCCACGCTTTGGCAGTGCCGATAAAAAGTCTCAATTCCCGCTACAAACACCAAATTCGCACAGAGTAGCAGGCTAATGGGAATCGTCGGGTATTTTTGGCGGATTTTGGCTAATAGCTCAAAACACGCTGCCGTGCTAAACCCTGCGTCCAATGCTCGTTTATTTGCGGCTTGGATAACCGGGCCATCCAATAGCGGATCGGAAAACGGAAAACCCAGCTCTAACGCATCGGCACCATTCTCTACCAAGGTTTGAATAATCTCAAACGAGCGATCAAAATCCGGATCGCATAAGGTAACAAAGGGTACAAACGCCCCTTGATTTTGACGTTTTAGGGTTGAAAATAGATTATCAAAGCGGTTCATTATTGACCTCCGTTTAAGATTTTATCTACCGTAAAAATATCTTTATCGCCTCGTCCGGATAAATTAACCACTAAAATTTGTGCTTTCTGCGGATCTTGCGCAATATATTTCAACGCATAGGCTAAGGCGTGGGCAGACTCTAACGCTGGAATAATCCCTTCGTGGCGGGCGAGTGCTTGAAAGGCATCAAGTGCCTCTTGATCGGTAATCGATACATATTCCGCCCGCCCTATCGCGTTCAAATGGGCGTGCTGCGGGCCAACGGAAGGGAAATCCAAGCCGGCGGAAATGGAGTAGGACTCTTCAATCTGACCGTCCTTATCCTGCATAATCGGCGCTTTCATTCCAAAATAAATGCCGACCGTGCCGTGCTTGAGCGGTGCACCGTGTTCGCCCGTTTCAATCCCTTTGCCTGCCGGTTCGACTCCGATTAAACGCACATTCGGTTCATCAATAAAATCGGCAAACATACCGATTGCATTAGAGCCGCCGCCAACCGCTGCAATCACCGCATCGGGCAAGCGTCCTTCTCTGTCTAATATTTGGCGTTTGGTTTCCTCACCGATCATTTTTTGAAATTCACGCACAATGGTCGGGAACGGGTGTGGGCCTGCCGCCGTGCCGAGTAGATAGTGGGTGGTTTCATAATTTGCCGCCCAATCCCGCATTGCTTCGCAGCAGGCATCTTTTAATGAGCAAGAACCTTTTTCTACTGCGATGACTTCTGCGCCCATTAGCCGCATTCTAAACACATTCGGCGATTGGCGTTGGACATCTTTCGCCCCCATATAAATCACACAAGGCATATCTAACATCGCACAGGCTAAGGCAGTAGCAACCCCGTGTTGCCCCGCCCCAGTTTCGGCAATAATGCGGGTTTTTCCCATTCGTTTGGCGAGCAGAATTTGCCCTAAGACTTGATTGGTTTTATGCGCACCGCCGTGAAGTAAATCTTCCCGTTTCAGATATAGTTTGGCGTTTGTGCCTTTCGTTAAATTTCGACATAAGGTTAAAGCGGTCGGGCGACCGGCATAATTTTTGAGTAGATCGGTAAATTCGGCGTGAAATTGGGGATCGTTTTGTGCTTCAATAAATGCCTGCTCTAGCTGTTTGAGCACCGGCACGAGAATTTCCGGCACATACATTCCGCCAAATTCACCAAAATAGGGATTTAATTGTGTTGTCATATCACTTCCTCACGCTTGAAAACGATTCAATCATACTACTAAACTAGTACAAAATCAAACTTATTTTTGCTTAACTTTGGGTGGGTTTTAAAACGATTTCAATCTGATTTGAGCATCGTTTGCGAAACTACCTCTTTTACGTTTATTTTGTTATTCAAACCGATCTATTAGAGCCTGAATTTCACGCTGATTATGTTCCGTTAAATGCCCGATAGTCAGTGAAATTGCGCAAAGTGATACTTTGGTGGTAAGTGTGCATCGGCACAGTCGGCAGGTTAAGTAAATCACTGTAGGGACGCAATGCTTGCGTCCGTTTAAGAAAATCTCAATATTATGTAGCAGTTGCACAAAGTTGTTTTTTATTCACTTGTAGGGACACACTGCGTGTGTCCCTACATTCTGTTAAAATGTCTATTTTTGTGCATTTACTACATAATACTGGAAAATCTTGGAATTATGCAATTTTATGACGGACGCCAGCGTGGCGTCCCTACATTCAGATGGGTTTTACGAACTTTTTGCACAAGTTTAAATGATTGGATTATGCAAAATATTTTGTGAGCTTACGGCATTTTGCATATTTTGGGCATTATCTCACCGCTTGCATCTGTTTTAGACTAAAGTTCGCCCTTTTTGTCCACTCTGACAGGCGTAAAATCTTGTTTACGCAAAAGGCTCTGCTCACGGAAATTGAGTGGGAAATGGCAGGCAAATTCGTGCTGCTTAACCTTTCGTAAGCTCGGTTTAATGACACACTTTTTCTGGGCAAACGGGCAACGAGGCCCAAGCCGGCAGCCCATAGGCATATTTTGTAACATTGGTACTGAGCCTTTTAAGGTGTTAAGCCGCCCTTTGAAAGGCAATGGTTTGGAGAAATCCGGCACGCTATGTAGCAATACCGACGTATAGGGGTGATAGGGCGTTTCCATTATGGTTTCTTTTCGACCAATTTCAACTGTTTGACCGCAATATAGCACATTAAAAGCGTCCACCCATTTATGAATGCTCAAAATATCATTGCTGACTAACAGAATAGAAGTGCCTAAATTCTTATTCATACTGGCAAGTAGGCGGTAAATTTGCAGTTGGGTGGTTGCCTCCATTGTATTGGTCGGTTCGTCCGCCACCAACAAGCGGGGCTGATTGGCAACCGCCATTGCAATCATCACTTTTTGCCCCTCCCCTTCGGTAATTTCCGTTGGGTAGCTCTGCATAATATCTTGGTGATCTTTAATTCCCACTCGGTGCAACAGCTCAATCGCTTTTTTCTTTTTCCAGCCCCAATATGCCCACCATTTTCCTTTAAAACGGATGGTTTGGATAAGCTGTTTGCCGATTTTTTCACTGGGGTCAAGGCAAGAGAGTGGATCTTGGAAAATCATTGAAATGGCATTGCCCACTAATTTCCGCCGCTGATACGGGGAGAGTTTAAGCAACTCAATATCGTTAAATCGAAAGCGGTCGGCGGTGATAATCCAATCCTCTTTCACTAGCCCGCAAATCACTTTGGCGATTAGGCTTTTGCCCGATCCTGATTCGCCGACTAAGCCACAAATTTCGCCCTTATCCAAGGTCAAATTGATATTATCCACCATTCTGACCCGCCCCTGTGGGGTGTTAATATCAATACATAAATGGCGGATATCCAACAATGCCATAATAGCCCCTTAACTTCGATATTTTTCCAGCACCCGAACCAAGCCGTTACCCAGCATTGTTACCACTAAGATCACCAGTATAATTGCCATTCCCGGTAAAATAACTGTCCACGGGGCAATGTAAATCAGCTCCATTGAATCCCTAATCATCGCTCCCCATTCGGGTGTCGGGCTTTTTGCTCCGAGGGAAATAAAGCTCAACGCACTAATATCCAACATCGCAATCATAAAAATATGTGTCAGCTCTTTAATCGCAACCGTAGTCAGATTGGGCAAAATCACTTGGCTAATCAGATCCCGCTTTTTTGCGCCGTCCAATCGCAGCGTAATCACATATTCCCGTTTTAATTCTTGCTGGGTGGTATGGTAAATTTTATGGATAAAATGGGGTAACAACGCCAAGAAAATCGCCAACATCGCATTAGTCAGACTGACGTCCATTAGAGTGGCAATAATGATGGCAATCAGCAAAATCGGGGTAAATAAAAAGGTATCGAACAGATGGCTTAACATAAACAGCGATCGGCTTTTTTTTAAGCCTGCCAGCACCCCTATCGCACCGCCCAATAGGGCGATGAGCAAGGTAATCAGCAATGCCGAGCCGACCGTATAATAAAAGCCCGCTAAAATTCGGCTGAAAATATCCCGTCCAAGATCGTCCGTGCCGAAAAAGTAATGAATTGTGCCATTATCACTCCAAGAAGGCGGCAACAATTCCGAACCGATGAACTGATTGTCCGCACCGTAAGGGGCAAGCCAATGACCTAATAACACAAAGATAATCAAGGCGATAAATAAATAGACACCGATCAATGCCGACACATCTCGCCGCAGCTCTGCCCAAAATTGCCGAAAATAAGCCGATTCCCGAAACTGTTCCGGATCTTTATCATTAAACATTATTTTGCGTACCAATCTTTCTTTTGTGAAGGATCAAGCAATATAGCCAGCCCGTTTGCCAATATATCAATAAACAACACAAATAACCCGATTGCCATTACACCAGCAGAAATCGCATTATAATCTTGAATCGCTAAGGC
Source organism: Muribacter muris (assembly GCF_001038205.1). Classification (GTDB taxonomy): domain Bacteria; phylum Pseudomonadota; class Gammaproteobacteria; order Enterobacterales; family Pasteurellaceae; genus Muribacter; species Muribacter muris. Next base: position 5,052 of record NZ_JWIZ01000032.1, read on the forward strand.
GTGAATCATCCAACGCCCGATACCGCCCCAACTCACCACATTTTCAATCAACATTCCAAAAGCAAAAATCAAAGTGATATTGCGTGCTATCATCGGAATCATTGGCGGCAAAGTATTGCGTAAAATATGCGTTCGCCAAATTTTGAATGGCGACCACCCTCTCGTGCGGGCGACTTTCACATAATTTTGTTTTAGCACATACTCTGCTCGTTGTTGGGTAATACGCATTATTTCAAGTGTCGCCGGAATAGCAAGAATTAGGGTCGGCAAGGCCAAATGTTGCAATGCACTCTGCATCATTTTTAATTGATAGGGAGAGTCAGCAAGAAAAATATCAAACAATTTCACGCCGGTAATCGTCGGCACATCATAAATCGGGTGCAACTCGCCCACGGCGGCAATTTCCCAATGATTAAGCGAAGCATAAGCCAAAAGCACAATCGCCAACCAAAACACCGGTACAGCCAAACTGAGCGAACCAAGCGTAGTTAAAAGGGTATTCAGCACTTTATTTTGCTGCACCGCACCAATAAAGCCCAGAGGAATCCCCAGTACTAATGATAAAACAGAGGCGGATAAACATAGGGAAATCGTGGCAGGAAAGACATTTAAAATTTGCTTGGCTAAAGGTTCACCTGTGTGATAACTGATGCCCCACTGCCCCTGCAATAAATTTTGCACATAGCTAACATAGCCGACCACACGGTTTTCCGCCACCACATTGATCGGGTCTCGCAATAAAATGCAATAACTGATAACCGACAAAATCAATAACGTAATGAATGTCAGCAAACATTTGCGAATGAGTGCAACCAACATTGTTATATCCCTTTAAGTAAGAAAGCTCATCTTACTGATGAGCTTAAACCGCCATAAAATCTAACACTTTACCGCCGCGATTGCAAATTACCGCAACTGAATATGCACGGTGATTTCTTCGCGATCGTGATATAGATGCTTCGCTTGCAACTGATAAGCCAACCCTGCTTTTGTCAAACTCTCCTCAATCAACTCAAAACAGTATTTGACTTCTTGATAGCGTTTTTTCATCGGCAGTTTTAAATTGAAAATCGTCTCTCTGCACCAACTGCTTGTCAGCCATTTAATCATCAGCTTACTAATCCGCTGTGGTTGCTCCACCATATCGCACACCAGCCAATCAATTTGCTTACGCTTAGGCGGTTGGAATTTAAAGCCGTCCTCCGCACAATGTTCAATTCGACCGGTTTCGTGCAAGCTGGCTGCCATTTTACCGTGATCAACGGCATACACAAACAGCCCCCGCTTAACCAGTTGATAAGTCCAACCGCCCGGACAAGCGCCCAGATCAACCCCGATCATCTGCGCATTTAAACGCTTTTTTTCCTCCGATTTTGGTATAAAGCTCAAAATCGCCTCTTCCAATTTCAAGGTTGAGCGGCTCGGTGCTTGAGCCGGAAATTTTAAGCGAGGGATTCCCATAAAATCAGCCGAACTGTTGGCAATATAGGCATAACCAACGTAACATTGCCCCGATCCGATAAAGAAAATATGCAGGCGGATCGCATTTTTGTCCCGTTCAGACGTCGCCAACCAACCCGATTTTTTCAAGGCTGCCCGTAACGGCACTGTAAATTTGCGACAAAACGTCAATAACGATTTTGCTTCATTGGTATCCGGCGTTTCCACCCACACATCACAACTTTTCAGCGGGTTAAGCGCTTGATAACGAGCTATAATCGGGCTAATGCGATCAGCTGTCGGTAACTCCCGCAACATATCACCAACCACAATCATCTGACGCACAAAAATAAGCTGGGATAACGGCAATTCTCTCGCTAAACGATCCGCTTCACCGGCTTGATAACAGTCAAACAGCACCCAACCGCTATTTTCCGTTAATTGTGCAAAGCCAAAAATACCACACTGTGCGGCTTTTTCAGTGATTTCCGCCGCCACTTCCTTTTCAAAGCCGGCACGACAATATAAAACTAATTTATTCATTTTCCGCTTGCTTTCTTACACTCACATAAATCAACGCTGCCCAGCCGACTAAAAATGCACAGCCTCCTATTGGCGTTACCCAAACAAAACTGTGGCTTGCACCGAGTGCCAATCCATACAAACTGCCGCTGAATAACACAATCCCTAACAGCCAGCTTCCCCCGATAATATTCAAGGCTTTATAACGACAAGCGGGCGGTTGCGCACCTTTATTTGCAATCTCAAATAAACCTATCCCCAACAGAGCAAGGGTATGAAACATTTGATATTTCAACCCCTTATCAATCCAAATCAACTCAACGGCATTTAATGTTTTCTCCAATGCGTGTGCTGTAAACGCCCCGAATGCCACACAGAAAAAACCGCTCACCGCCGCCCAAAACAGCCATTTGTTTTTCATTCTTTAGCCTCAATATTTTTTTAGCTTAGTATAACAAGTTATCCGCTGTTTAGACACGGGATTTAGGAAATGAAAAAACTTCATTGTTAAAATTTCATTTTATAAAAATCCCTGCTCTCAAACAACCTGCATCAATTTCAAGTATAATAAGCCATTTTTATCCAATAAGATTGAAAATGAAAGATACTCTTTTTTCCGCACCGATTGAGAAACTCGGTGATTTCACTTTTGACGAGTCCGTGGCGGAAGTGTTTCCCGATATGATTCAACGCTCCGTGCCGGGCTATTCCAATATTATTACTGCTATCGGTATGCTGGCAGCTCGCTTTGTTACCTCTAACTCAAATGTCTATGACCTCGGTTGCTCACGGGGGGCAGGGATTTTATCAATTCGCCGGAATGTTGATAAAACCGGCGTGCAGATTATCGGCGTAGATAATTCTCAACCAATGGTTGAGCGTTGCCGCCGCCATTTAGAGGCGTTTCACTCCGCTATTCCGGTCAATATTTTATGCGAGGATATTCGGAATGTTCAGATCCAAAATGCGTCAATGGTCGTGCTAAATTTTACTTTGCAATTTTTACCGCCCGATGACCGCCTCGCATTATTAGAACGTATTTATAACGGCTTGAACCCGAACGGTGTGTTGGTTTTATCGGAAAAATTTCGCTTTGATGATAGTCATATCAACGAGTTGTTAATCGATTTACATCATACTTTTAAGCGTGCCAACGGTTACAGTGAGCTAGAAGTCAGTCAAAAACGTACTGCGTTGGAGAATGTGATGCGTACCGATACCATTGAAATCCACAAAACACGGTTAGCCCAAGTTGGTTTTTCCCATACCGAGCTTTGGTTCCAATGCTTTAATTTCGGTTCAATGATAGCAATCAAATAGCGGATGGTCGCTGAACAAGCGGTCGATTCGCTGGCTATTTTTGCAAATAGTCGGCATTCTCTCCCGTTGTAAAATGTGAGCCGGTATTCAGAGCAATGCTGATCCAGCATAATGAATGCGGTTCAGCTAAATGAATACCGACTTATGCCCTATATTAAGGGTAAAAGCGCCATTTGGTGATTTGCGATATTTTCGTGAAAATTTTCATAAAACGCCCCGCTTGTTAGCGGTTTTTATGCTACTATTCACCCATTTAAATCCGAGAAAAGATAACTATGGCAACCCAATCCAAATACCAAGATAAACAACTTGATGCGTTACTGAACGATTTAATCGTTACCCTTGAAAAACACAAAACACCGGTGGATTTATCGTTAATGGCGCTGGGCAATATGGTGAGCAATATTCTAATCACCAATATTGCCAACTCGACACAACGTCAAAAACTGGCTGAAACCTTTAATCACGCACTACTTAACGCAATTCAATCGAGTAAATAAAATGGCTTTATCCCTGCGCCACCTGTTGCCTGACAATTCCCGCCAATACCGAGAGGAAGTTTCCCGCCGCATTAGCTGGGGGCATTGGTTTGCGTTGTTTAACATCGTGGTGGCGTTGTTGATAGCCTCCCGCTATGCGTTCAATGCCGATTGGCCGAATACACTCTTCGGCAAACTCTATTTTTTTATCAGCCTGTTCGGGCATTTCAGCTTTGTTATTTTTGCTTTCTATTTACTGCTGCTTTTCCCGCTCAGTTTCCTGATTAAGCACAACCGCACTTTCAGAGGAATTTCAGTAATTGTAGCCACCCTTGGTATGACGGGCTTGTTGCTGGATACGGAAGTGTTTAAGCGCTTTTATTTGCACCTTTCACCCTTAGTGTGGGATCTGTTAGTAAATCCTGATGAAGCGGAACTGAGCCGCCAGTGGCAATTACTGTTCGTGCCGATGCCGTTAATTTTACTGGCAGAAATGCTCTATTCTCGTTGGTGTTGGCAGAAACTACGCAGTTTTAATCGGCAGAAATGGGGGAAATATGTTGCCCTTGTCTTTTTGAGCTGCTTTACCGCCACCCATTTGCTCTATGCGTGGGCGGATTTTGCTTTCTACCGCCCGATTACTGCTCAAAAAGCCAATTATCCGCTTTCCTACCCGATGACCGCCCGCTCTTTCTTAGAAAAACACCACTTAATCGATCGAGCCAATCTTGAACAACAGCTTGAAACCACAGGGCGACTTGATACGTTCTATCTCAATTACCCGAAAAAACCGCTACAATATGGTGAAAACCCGCGTAAAATCAATTTCTTATTCATCAATCTGTCGGGGCTGACGAACGCAGCGGCGGACACTCTTCCCGCCTTTACCCGCATTGCCGAGCAGTCCCGCCGCTTTACGCAACATTACAGTGGGGCGGATTCCGCAAGCGGTGGGATCGTCAGCTTATTTTACAGTTTAAGCGGACGCTACACCGATGCCATTCTCAATGAACGCACACCCGCTGTCTTTATTTCAAGTCTGCAAAAATGGCAATATCAATTCGGATTATTCTCCCACAACGGCTTTGCCGAGCCGATTTACTCACGAGCCTTATTTGCGGATTTCCCTCTGCCGTCCGCTCACAATAATCAAGAGGCGGTTGGACAATGGCAGCAGTGGCTGGCAACAGACGCTACCCGAAGCCCGTTTTTCAGCTATGTGGAACTCTCTGCGACCGAAAACGCCGTGCAACTGAACCAACAACTTGAGCAAATATGGGCTGCCTTAATCCGCCAAAATTTGCTAAATAAAACGTTGGTGATCCTAACCGCCGATATTGGCGACAACCAAGCAAACGCCAACAGCTTTGCCACGCAACGCACCCAAGTACCGATGCTGATTTATTGGCAGGGGCAGCAAAGCCGCTATCTGCCGTTATCCAGCCATTTGGATATTGCCCCAACCCTGCTGGCACAATTTTTGGCACTACGTTCACCGCTTAGCGATTATGCACAAGGTATTGATTTGACCGAACCAAACCAACGCCGTTGGCTATTGGCATCAAACTATAAACGCAATGTGGCAATTCTGCCGGACGGCGAGCAATTCCATATCGATCGCAAAGGCGATTTTGAACATTACAACGAGGACGGCGAGAAACAAGCCCACAGCCGCCCGCCGCTGGCACTCTTCTTACAACTCATTCAACAAAGTAACCAATTTATCCAGAAATAAAAAAAGCCCCTAGTCTTAGGGGCTACTCGGAAAGCAAATTTATGAAATCGGTTGTTGAACACAACACTTTTATTTGTTGGGGCTAGATTACGTCAAGTTATTCAGCTTTTCAAACAGATTTTAAAGAATCGTGAATTTTTTTGTTAATTTTGTGATCTATATCGCATTTTTATAAACGCCGTGCCTGCCAGAACGTTTTTGACCAATAAGGTGAGTGAATATCGGAATAGATTACCCCGCCCTTAGTTGATGCGTGTAGAAATTGTCCGTTTTTCACATACACCCCAACGTGTTTGCCGTTAGGACCTCGCCCTGTTTTAAAGAAGACCAAATCGCCGGTTTGTAACTCGACTTTCGCCACTTTTCTGCCCGCTTGGGCCTGCTCGGTAGTGGTACGCGGTAACGCAATCCCAAACAGATCCCGAAAGGTAATTTGCATAAAACCGGAGCAATCGACCCCCTTGCGAGACGTGCCGCCAAGACGGTAGCGTGTACCTTTCCATTCACGTTGGTGTTCGCTTAGGCTGCTAATTGCTATAATCGGATCGTGCAAACTACCGGTGCGTTTCCCATAAATTTTCGAGACTTGAGTCGGTTTTGCCTTTTCCGCCGGTGGCGTGCCGCTACAAGCGGTTAGAAATACGCTCGTTATTGCAATCAGCCCAACCGCTGTGCTTTTCTTCCAAATTCGCATTATTATTCTATCCTCTAAAAAAGACATTCTGCTTTTGGCAGAATGTCTTTATCATTTAGGCTTTTACCATCTCATTTTCAACACGTTCACGCAATTTTTGCCCCGGCTTAAACGAGACGACACGGCGTGCAGAAATTGCCACATCTTCGCCCGTTTTCGGATTTCGACCGGGGCGGGCTTTTTTCTCCCGAACCGTAAAATTACCGAAGCCGGAGAGTTTCACTTCTTCGCCTTTTTCCAGCGATGCGCGAATTTCCTCAAAAAATTGCTCAACAAATTGTTTGGCAACACGTTTATCTAATCCGCATTTTTCAATGAGATTTTCTGCAATTTCAATTTTGGTAAGTGCCATAATGTTTCCTTAAATCTAATCTCTTAGATAAGCATTAAAACGTTGTGCAAGTGCCTCTAATACCGCTTGAATCACTGCGTTGATTTCCTCTTCCGCCAAGGTTTTTTCCGTGTCTTGAACCGTGAGGCTAAGGGCTAAACTTTTCTTACCTGCCGATAAATTCTCCCCTTGATACACATCGAACAGATTGACCGCCACAAGTTTCTCACCGCCGGCTTGACGACAGAGTTCGATAATCTCCCCTGCCGGTACGTTATTATCCACGACAATCGCAATATCCCGTTTATTTGCCGGGAAGCGGGAAATCTCTTTCGCATTCGGGATAGTCCGTTCTGCAATAGCCGATGCTAACAATTCAAAGGCGATCGGCTTACCGGATAACCCCAATTTTTGCACCACTTTCGGATGAATTGTGCCGATAAAGCCGATTTCCTGCCCATCAAGCATAATCGCTGCAGATTGTCCCGGGTGCAATGCAGGAAACGATTTTGCCACAAAACGCAGCGTTTTGCCGATTTTAGTCAGGGATAAGACCCGTTCCAAATCGCCTTTTAAATCAAAGAAATCGACATTTTCCGCTTTATATTCCCAGTGTGTCGGGCGTTTATCGCCGACAATCACCGCCCCTAATACCGTTTCTTGACGAATACCGTTTTCGGCATTGGCATCGGGTATAAAACGCAAGCCGGTTTCAAAAATTCGCACTCGGCTTTGTTGGCGGTTTTGGTTGTAAGCAACCGTTTCCAACAACCCGGTTAATAGGGACACTCGCATTGCCGACATTTCGCTCGAAATCGGATTTGGCAGTATTAACGCCTCCTGCGTTGGGTGCAAGAGCGTCTGCACTTTCGGATCAACAAAACTGTATGTGATGACTTCTTGGTAATCGCTATCCACCAATGCGGTTTTGACCCGCTGCATCTCCAACATTTTTTCCGGCACGCCTTTCATCTGTAAATGAGCGAGCGGTGCATTATTCGGAATGCTGTTGTAGCCGTAGATACGAGCGACTTCTTCAATCAGATCTTCTTCGATCTCAATATCAAACCGCCAACTCGGCGATTGTACCGTCCAAACGTCATTTTCAAAGCCGGCTTGGAAACCTAAACGGTCAAAAATAGTCGTAACCGTTTCCGTTGGAATAGAATGCCCAAGCAAGCTATCCAATTTTTCACGGCGTAGTGTAACCGTTTTTGATGCTGGTAAATGTGCCGGGCTGACCGCTTCGACAATCTCGCCCGCTTCGCCGCCACAGATTTCCAATAAGAGAGCGGTAGCACGCTCCATCGCATTGCGGGCTAATTCAGGATCGACCCCTCGCTCGAAGCGGTGGGACGCATCGGTGTGCAAGCCATATTGACGTGCCCGTCCGGTAATCGCAAGTGGGGAAAAGAAAGCGGCTTCCAAAATCACATCTTGGGTGGTTTCGCTCACGCCGCTTGCTTGCCCGCCGAAGATCCCCGCCATTGCAAGCGGGCCGTTTTGGTCGGCAATCAGCAATGTATTCGGTTGTAATGTTGCGGTCGAACCGTCCAGTAACACTAATTTTTCATTCTCTTTTGCCAGACGAACCTGCACCGGCTGTGCCACTTTCGCCATATCAAAAGCGTGCATCGGCTGACCTAATTCCAACAAACTGAGATTGGTAATATCGACCACCGGATCGATAGAACGAATACCGCAACGGCGGAGTTTTTCCTGCAACCAAAGCGGGGACGGCGCTTTCACGTTTACCCCTTTAACCACCCGCAGTAAATAGCGAGGGCAGGCTTCCGGTGCGACCAGTTCAATCGCCACTTTGTCGGCAATGGTCGGTTCAACTTTTGCAATTTTTGGCGGATTAACGACCGCTTGATTTGCCACGCCAACCTCACGGGCGATACCGGCAATACTCAAGCAATCGGCACGGTTCGGCGTTAAACTGATTTCAATAGTGTTATCGTTAAGTTGTAGATAATCACGCAAATCCGCGCCAATCGGCGCATCGGACGGTAGTTCGATAATGCCGTTATGATCGTCTTTAATGCCTAATTCCGAAAAGGAACAGAGCATTCCTTCTGACGGCTGACCACGCAATTTGGTTTTCTTAATTTTAAAATCGCCCGGCAATACCGCCCCTTCAACCGCACATGCGACTTTTAAGCCTTGACGACAATTCGGCGCACCGCAAACAATATCTAACAGACGCTCGCCGCCCACATTTACTTTGGTAATGCGCAATTTATCAGCATCAGGGTGTGGCGCACATTCGACCACTTCACCGACAACCACACCGCTAAATTCGCCGGCAACCGGCTCAACACCATCAACTTCCAGCCCTAACATTGTAATTTGGTCGCATAGCTGCGCTGTTGAAATCGCAGGGCTCACCCATTCACGCAACCAAGATTCACTGAATTTCATTATTTATTCCTCAATTTATTTAAACTGCTTTAAGAAACGTAAGTCATTTTCAAAGAAAGCACGCAAATCGGTAACGTTATAGCGTAGCATCGTCAAACGCTCCACCCCCATTCCGACCGCAAAACCGGAATACTCGTTCGGATCAATTCCCACTTGACGTAACACATTCGGGTGAACCATTCCGCAGCCTAACACTTCAAGCCATTTGCCGTTTTTGCCCATTACGTCCACTTCCGCCGAGGGTTCGGTAAACGGGAAATAAGACGGGCGGAAACGCACCTGTAAATCTTCTTCAAAAAAGGCACGGAGGAAATCGTGTAACAGCCCCTTTAACTCGGTAAAGTTGGCTTTTTTATCTACATATAAAAGTTCGATTTGGTGGAACATCGGGGTATGCGTTTGGTCGTAATCATTACGATAAACCCGTCCCGGTGCGATAATCCGTATCGGCGGTTGCACTTTTTCCATTGTACGAATTTGCACGCCGGAGGTTTGCGTCCGCAATAACCGTTTGGCATCAAACCAGAAAGTATCGTGATCTGCCCGAGCCGGATGGTGATCCGGAATATTCAGCGCATCAAAGTTGTAGTAATCCGTTTCAATTTCCGGTCCGTTTTCAACACTAAAGCCTAATTCACTGAAAAACTTAACGACACGCTCAATTGTGATTGAGACCGGGTGCAAGCCACCCAAATCGGTCGCCCGCCCCGGCAAGCTCACATCAATGCTTTCATTAGCTAATTTGGCATTTAATTCCGCCTCTTCTAATGCCGCTTTCTTCGCATTCAGCGCCTCTTGTGCCGCTTGTTTGGCTTCATTGATTTTTGCCCCGACCGCAGGACGCTCGTCCGCCGGCACATCCCGTAACCCTTGCATTAACAAGGTAAATTGACCTTTTTTACCGAAATATTCAACGCGTATCGCTTCAAGTGCAGCGACATCGCTCGCTGCCTCAACCGCCTTAATCGCTTGTGCAACAATACTTTCTAGGTTTTGCATACCTACCCTCTAAATTTGCAATATCAAAAAACGCCTACCAAATAGGCAAAACGGCTGAAATAATAATATTTCTACATCACATTGTAAATTTAAAACACGCAAATTTTTAAATTAAATGTTTGATTTTTAATGGGACAATCGCCAATCGCCCTTAAAGGCGTTCGACATCACCCTAAAACCGATTGCAATAATTTTGTCATATCTGACCGCTTGTCGATAATTATTCCGTGATCTCAACCAAAACATACGGTAAAATTTGATCCGTTTTGCCGTTTGGCAGACCAACTATATTAATTTTACTGGAGATCTATCTATGGCAATGAATAATATCTTAGGATTATTCGCTCAATCGCCACTTAAACCGCTACAAAAGCACGCCAAGAAAGTGACTGAATGTTGTGGATTATTAGTGCCTTTTTTTGAGGCAACCTTTGAAAATGACTGGACGAAAGCGGAAGAAATCCGCCGCCAAATTATTGATTTAGAACACCGTGCCGATACGTTAAAGCGGGAAATCCGCTTAAAATCACCGCGCGGTTTATTTATGCCGGTTGAACGTACCGACTTACTGGAATTGGTTACACAACTGGATAAACTCGCCAATTATGCCAAAGATATTTCCGGTCGCATTATCGGTCGCCAATTAGTTATCCCACAAAACGTACAACCTGCTTTTGAACGCTTTTTAACTCGTAGCCTTGATGCTGCCGTTCACGTCGGTAAAGTGATTGACGAAATGGATCACTTACTTGAAACCGGCTTCCGTGGGCGTGAACTTAACTTTGTCAATAAAATGATTTTAGAATTAGATATTATTGAAGACGATACGGATCAGCTTCAAATCTTACTACGCAAAGCGATCTTATCCATTGAGAACGAGCACAGCCCGATTGATATTATGGTGATTTATAAAATTGTGGAATGGATCGGCGTCTTGGCAGATCAAGCACAACGTATCGGTTCCCGTATCGAGTTAATGTTGGCGCGTTCCTAAGAGGTTGTGAAATTATGGAATTGATTCATAACTACGGTTTTATGTTGGTAATGATTACCGCAATTTTCGGCTTTATTATGGCATTCGGGATCGGTGCAAACGATGTTGCCAATGCAATGGGTACATCAGTCGGCTCCGGCGTTATCAGCGTCAAAAGCGCCATTTATATTGCATTAGTGTTTGAATTTATGGGCGCATATCTCGCCGGTGGAGAAGTGGCGGAAACCATCAAAAGCGGCATTATTGCTTCCGAAGCCTTTGCCGGCAAACCGGACGTGCTGATTTTAGGTATGATGGCTTCGCTCTTTTCCGCAGGCACTTGGCTGTTAGTTGCCTCTAAAATGGGCTGGCCGGTGTCCACTACTCACTCGATTATCGGCGCAATCGTTGGCTTTGCCTGCATTACGGTCGGAATGGAAGCAGTACAATGGTCTGAGTTTGGCGGTATTGTCGGCAGTTGGTTTATCACGCCGCCGATTGCCGGTTTTGTTGCCTATATCATCTTTATTTCTACTCAAAAACTGATTTTCGATACGGAAAAACCGTTAGAAAATGCCCGCAAATACGCCCCTTATTATACCGCCTTAACCGTCTTTATCATCTGCGTCGTAACCTTAGATAAAGGGTTAAAACACGTTGGCTTAAATTTATCCGGTAAAGAAACAGCATTGTTGGGCTTAATTGTCGCAATTATTTCCGCCATCATCTGTATTTTCTATTTACGCAGCAAATCCTTTCTCTCCCGCTTGAGTGACGGTTTTGACGGTGTCGAAAAAGTATTCACTATTTTAATGATCATCACTGCCTGTGCGATGGCATTCGCCCACGGTTCAAATGATGTTGCTAACGCTATCGGGCCGGTAGCAGGCGTAGTGTCGATTGTCGATCACGGCGGTATTATTGAAGGCAAAACCATTATGGCACCTTGGATTCTGCCGATGGGAGCGATCGGTATTGCCCTTGGGCTAGCAATTATGGGGCATAAGGTAATGGGGACTATCGGAACGGGGATTACCGATCTCACACCAAGCCGTGGTTTTGCCGCACAATTTGCCTGTGCGATTACAGTCGTATTAGCATCCGGTACCGGTTTACCGATTTCCACCACCCAAACCCTCGTTGGTGCAGTGTTAGGGGTCGGTTTTGCCCGCGGGATCGCCGCTCTCAACCTTGGTGTTATCCGCAATATCGTTGCCTCTTGGGTTATCACCCTACCGGCAGGCGCAATCCTCTCGATTGCGATTTATTATATTCTTAACGCCATTTTCCGTTAATTAACCTCACAGAGAAGTGCATTGCACTTCTCTTTCTTGCTTTATAAGGATTTTATGTAATGCAAAAACGAATCTCGGCGCTGCTCGCCTCTTTACTAATGGGTTTCTCCCTCTCTGCCTTTGCGCAAACGCAATATGTAACCGAAAACTTAAATACCTACTTACGCAAAGGACCGGGCGATCAATTTAAAATTTCAGGCACCATCCAAGCAGGTGAAAAAGTTACCTTACTCGACCGTAAAGATCGCTACGCCCTCATTCGAGACAGCAAAAACCGAGAAGCGTGGATTTTAAACAGCGAGCTCACTGCAACCCCAAGCTCAAAAGAATTAACCCCACAGCTTAAGCAACAAGTTCAAGAATTAACCTTAAAACTCAACAATATTGATAAAGACTGGCAGCAACGCACCGCAGAAATGCAACGCCGTACTCAACAAGCTGCCCAACAAAGCAATGAATTGCTGGAACAAAATGCTCAACTGAAGCGGGAACTGGATATTCTAAAAAATAAAAACCGTGATTTAGAAGTACTACAAAATGCCGAGTCCCGTGAAATAATGATCCAATATTTCATCTACGGCGGCTCTGTACTCGGTGTCGGCTTACTGCTCGGCTTATTCGTTCCGTTTATTCTCCCTCGCAGAAAACGCAATAACGGCTGGGCGTAACTGGTAATTAATGAATTCCTTTTATTACAACACAGCCTACTATAGATCACTTACCAAAATGCTTAGTAGGTTTGTGTTAATATAACCATTAATACAAATACCTATCGACAGAATGTTCAGAGGTAATAGAATTTATCTTTAATAAAGAAACAATTCTTTTTTCTCTGTTCTCTATAAAATCTAAAATCAAATAAATGTCTCTTAATACTTAACTTGTTTAGAGCTTTGAACTCCAAAGTTAGCTAACTAACCTTTTATTCTCTTTGCAAAAATCACCCCAAATCCCCCCGCTTGTACTAGCGAAAATCCCCCCGTTTTTATAACTTTTATGCTATAATTCCCAGCAATTTTCCCTGTTAGCAGGGCATATAAAAAAGGATTAGGACGTTTCAATGAGCGAATTAGCCAAAGATATTACACCGATCAGTATTGAAGAGGAGCTGAAAAGCTCGTATCTTGACTATGCGATGTCAGTGATTGTCGGGCGGGCATTGCCTGATGTGCGGGACGGGTTGAAGCCGGTTCACCGCCGTGTACTCTTTTCAATGGATCAAAGCGGCAATACTGCCGGCAAACCTTATGTCAAATCGGCTCGTGTGGTCGGTGATGTTATCGGTAAGTACCACCCTCACGGCGATTCTGCGGTGTATGATACGATTGTGCGGATGGCACAGCCGTTTTCTTTACGTTATATGTTGGTGGACGGGCAAGGCAACTTCGGTTCGATTGACGGCGATGCGCCGGCGGCAATGCGTTATACCGAAGTGCGTATGCAGAAAATCACCCAAGAATTGCTGACTGATCTCGACAAAGAAACCGTTGATTTCTCACCGAACTATGACGGCAAAGAGATGATCCCCGATGTTTTGCCGACTAAAATTCCGGCATTGTTGGTAAACGGTTCTTCGGGGATTGCGGTTGGTATGGCAACCAATATTCCGCCGCATAATCTCAATGAAGTGCTGGACGGCTGCTTAGCCTATATCGAAAATGATCAGATCAGCATTGAGGAATTGATGCGCTACATTCCGGGTCCGGACTTTCCGACGGCGGCGATCATCAATGGACGCAAAGGGATTGAGGACGCCTACCGTACCGGACGGGGCAAAGTCTATGTACGGGCAAAAGCCAGCGTTGAAACAACTGCTAAGGGGCGGGAGCAGATTATCGTTACCGAAATTCCGTACCAAGTGAATAAAGCCCGCCTAATCGAAAAAATTGCCGAATTGGTGAAAGAGAAAAAAGTCGAAGGCATCAGCGAGTTGCGTGATGAATCCGACAAAGACGGGCTACGCATCGTGATTGAAATCAAGCGTGATGCCGTGGGCGAAGTGGTGCTAAACAATCTCTATGCGCTCACACAAATGCAGGTAACCTTCGGTATCAATATGGTTGCTCTCGATCACGGTCAGCCGAAACTGTTGAATTTAAAACAGATTATTGAAGCCTTTGTGATGCACCGCCGTGAAGTCGTTACCCGCCGTACCATTTTTGAATTACGCAAAGCCAGAGAACGTGCGCATATTTTAGAAGGGTTAGCGATTGCATTAGCCAATATCGATCCGGTGATTGAGCTTATCCGTCAATCCAAAACGGCGGATGAAGCTCGTGAAGGTTTGTTATCTCGTCCTTGGGCGTTGGGGAATGTTGCACCAATGCTAGAAGCCGCAGGCGTAGATGCCGCCCGTCCGGACGAATTGCCGGAGGAGTGCGGTGTCCGCAACGGTGAATATTATTTATCCGAAGCCCAAGCCAAAGCCATTTTAGAATTACGCCTGCACCGCTTAACCGGCTTGGAACACGAAAAAATCTTAGACGAATACCAAACTATTTTGGTTGAAATCGGCGAGTTACTTCACATTCTCAACAGCGCCGAACGCTTGATGGAAGTGATCCGCGAAGAGCTTGAAAAAGTGAAGGCGGAATTTGGTGATGAACGTCGCACCGAAATTACCTCGGCTTCCGGCGATATTAACCTTGAAGATTTAATCGCACAGGAAGATGTGGTGGTTACCCTCTCCCACGCCGGCTATGTGAAATATCAGCCGTTATCCGACTACGAAGCGCAACGCCGTGGCGGTAAAGGCAAATCGGCAACCAAAATGAAAGAAGACGATTTCATTGAGAAATTACTGGTTGCCAATACCCACGACACTATTCTCTGCTTCTCCAGCCGAGGACGTTTATATCAACTGAAAGTCTATCAATTACCGCAAGCCAGCCGTGGCGCACGGGGCACACCGATTGTCAATATTCTGCCGTTAGTCAAAGAAGAAAATGAGCGGATCACCGCCATTCTAACCGTGCCGAACGGTGAATTTAGTGAGGATAAATTTATTTTTATGGCGACCGCTAGCGGCACGGTGAAAAAAGTCTCCCTTGATGCGTTCAGCAATGTGCGTGCAAGCGGTCTGATCGCCCTTAAACTTCGCGAAGGCGATGAATTGATCGGCGTAGATATTACCGACGGCAATAGCGAAATTATGCTGTTCTCCGCACAAGGTCGGGTGGTACGTTTTGCCGAAACCGCCGTGCGCGGAATGGGGCGTGTGGCGACCGGTGTGCGTGGGATTAAACTGGCGACCGCCGAGCTGTTGGACGAAACCGAAGATGCCGATATTGAGCCGATCGAGAATGAAGAAGACGACTCTTCCGTCAATCTGAATACCGATAAAGTAGTTTCTCTCGTGATTCCGCATAATCAAGGTGAAATCCTGACCGTTACCCAAAACGGCTACGGCAAACGTACCGCCCTGTCGGAGTACCCGATTAAATCCCGTGCGACCAAAGGGGTGGTATCGATTAAGGTGAACGAACGCAACGGTAAAGTCGTAGCGGCGGTACAGGTCGAAGAGAACGATCAGATTATGCTGATTACCGATGCCGGCACGCTCGTCCGCACCCGTGTGAATGAAGTGAGTTTGGTGGGACGTAACACTCAAGGGGTACGCATTATCCGTACCGCTGAAGATGAACAAGTAGTCAGCCTCGAACGTATCTGTGAGATCGAGGACGAAGAAAACGATACCGAGGCGACCAACGAGAACGCCTAATACACTGTAAGTAACAAGCTATATTAAAGGGGATACCTTAGTATCCCCTTTTTATTTTAAACCCAACTAAGATAATCTAAATAAAATGAGATAAATTAGGGAGAATGTTA
>NZ_JWIZ01000033.1 GCF_001038205.1 Muribacter muris
CGTCATTGTATCGCCCGTTTTCGCCACATAATGCGTACGGACATAGTCTTGGACGCTGTCCATCACATCTTCAGGGGCAGCACTCCAATCACTGCGGCGGTGTCCTTTTTCAAACTTAATGTCGGTCAGATAAATATCAAACGGCTGCTCACGCACCCCGCCCAACATCAAATGAAAACCGGTTTTATTGTCTAAATCCGCCGAGGTGAATGACCACACATAAGTCTGCGGCGTGTCTGTTATCGCTATCGGACTTGACCACACTTGCGGGTTGTTGTTCGGGATTTGATGCACCGCAAGCTGTAATTTCGCATTCTCACGCCGCGAATAGGCTTTAAATGACAGGGTATATCTTGCATTACGCTCAAAGGTCGCAACCGTTTGTGCAATCCCCCGATAAAGCTCACGGTTATCGGTCGTCAGCCGTAGCCATTTTTTATTATGTGTCGTCTCAACACGACGGGTACAGTCTCCCCAGTTTTGCCAGTGAGCTAACGCATTTTCAAAGCGCCCGTTGCGCAGGTAATTACGCCCGCCGACAGACAGCGCGTCCAGCTCATCTTTTAACGCCTTACCCTGTGCTGCGGTTAAGGCTTGCGTGGTACTGCTTGAGGTGAGAGTATTATTAAGCTGTACAAGACCGGCTTGGAACCCGGCTTCAATATTAAAAGTATGGCCTGATGCTTTAGAGACTTTGAAACTATTATCAAAAAAAACTGCTCTGTCGTATAAATCTCGGTTTGTTAACCTGATTTTTTCATCTATTCCGTGTAGACGAGCGGTAAAATCAATTTGCCACGTTTCTGCACTGACATTGATATTAGTAAGAGATTGAGCGCCTGTAAATTCCAGTAAGATGGAACGGGTAATACTATTTCCTTGAATACCTTGTTTATTTTTGACTTTTTTTATTGTGTCCGTGTGTACCGCAACAGCTAAGAGATTAATCTCGCTATTGACTAATCCTATAAAGTTGAAATCAAAATCACCAACTTCCGTCCCTAACGTAACAGAGTAAACAACCGCATTTCTATTTACGACACCGGATTGTGAAATGGCTTGACGATGTACGATTTGATTCCGAGTTGGCATTCGCAAATTATGCTGTAAATTTTGCGCTGTTAGGTTCGGAATATTGGCAAAGATAATTTCATCAAATTTAACACTACTTTTTTGAGCTGTTTGGGTAGCTATATATTGTTCTAATGCTGTGGTTGCTAATGTTGCCATTTATTTTTATCCTTATTTTTGTTATATATTTAATTTAATCGGGAAACATTGATAATCTTGATTAAATTCACCGTAATTGGTCTGAATATTTTGGTTAATAATGACTTCAAAAGTGTAACGACGACAAGTTCTTCCATAATGTCGGATAATTAAATTAAGTAAATCAGGGTTTTTAGATATTTGAGAATCATTAACCCGAATTTTAATTACATCCCAATTTTCTTTATCAAAGCGTTCTTCTATTTCTACATAGCCAATGCCTAATCGTTCGAAAATACGTTTAAATCCGGCAACACTTCCCGCATCTTTTGCATTAATAAAAGCGTATTTCACTCTTTTGCGAAAAAGCTCTAGCGGTTCATCTTTAAAGCGTGTTATATCTCTTTGGTAAGCAATAAGGCTTAGAATTCGTTCACTGCATTTTTCTTCATCTTGGGTTTCAAATGGGTAGCGTAGAATATTCATTACCCAAAACCACCATTTTTCAAATAATATAGCGATTTTGGCAAGTTCGCCTTTATTCATCCAAAAGGGTAATTTAATAGGAAACATTTAATCTCCTAGGGTTACGGTTAATGATTGAATTCTAGGGATATTTAATAAACTCACGATATCGGATTGCCCCCATACTAATGATGATATTTGCGGGTACTGTTGATGAATTTCTTCACCTAAATGAGACCAGGAAAAACGACTAAACGGGTAGGTTTTAGTGACTTTAAAAATATTATTTTCCCGAAAGGCACAGCGGATCATCATTTCAACTTTATGCCTAATTTCCTGTTGGCGAGCCGTTGCGATACCGTCTGATTGTGCAAAATAAATCTTGCAGGTTAGGCTATGGTGTGTCTCTGGTATTGCAAAGCAAAGTAAGTCATCACCGTGACCGTGATTGCCATCGTCTCTCACATAGCGGTTTACTTTGTCAATAAATGGCTGGCTTGTTACGCCTGTGTCAAGTAATAAATAAGCATTTGCAGAACCTGGGCCGCGGGGGGCATCGTGCTTGAAATAAATGCGATCGACAGATAATCCGGCTACTTGGGCTATCATTCCTTTATAAACGCTGTCTATATGGTGTTTTCCCGCACTTGAAAATTGAACACGATAACGCTTTCTTAATTCCTCGTTACTTTCTCGTTCCGCTCCCGGACTGGTTAGCCAATCATTCCGATTAATCACGGATTGAATCCCTGCTATGGACTCGGGTAAAATGCAGTAGTAGCCTTGCGATAAATTAAAGTCGCTCCCTTCTCTTTCGGCAACCACGGGGACAAATCCGGATAAATCACCTCTTGGGATAGTAAAGTCGGCTTTTACAAAAAGGCGATAGATAATACCGTTGATCCGCTCTGTTTGAACAACAGTCCCTTTCTTGATCGTAATAGAGGTTGAAGCATCTGACTTGATAAACTCAATTTCACCCTCGGCAAAGGTTGCCGGCTTAAAATCAAGTCCAACCGACCAAGCCTGCATTTGCAGCCACTTATCTTTTGCGGTTTTTACGAATAAATTCGGTAACACCTCTTCAATTAAATACTCTGAAAGCCACTTAACTGGTTTGACCGCAACAGCGGTAATTAAACGCCAAAACGGCGACATTTGGCTAGTATTGGTAATAAAGCCTTCTTTTTCCGTCAGATGCTCAAAGTATTGCCGAATTTCACTTTCTTCGATAGGCAGACCGGATTCTGCAACTATTTGTCTAAATTCATTGCTCATTTAACGTTACCTGTTGATAAATATTGCCCCACTCGACTGTTTCGGCATTGATGATTAATGTACTCAAATCTCGTTCAATAATCTCAATCGTACCCGGCACTAGCCGTTCGTCTTCTTCAATCAACAAAATCATTTGCAAAATAATATCTTTGCGTAAAATTTTGCTACGTTCTGCGATAAGTAAGGTAACTAAACCGCTTTCCAGCAGGGCGTGCTTAATATCTTGAGCGATCGAGAGACGGTTATTACACCGTTCCGGTACGCCGCCGGCATCAAGACTTAAATCCTCGCCGACAATCCAAAGATCAATATATAAACTTTCTGCCATTAGCTACCCATTGCTGTATTTTCTTTAACGATCCGATTAGCTACATTGACCATCTGCTGTTCATTCAGACCTGATCCATTGATTGTAATGTTGTTGTGTTGAGTAATATTTTTGGTTGATTGACTTAGCATATTACTCACCGTTTTACCTCGTTCTAACTTAGTATTTGGTTGCGGAATCGGGGCAGTTTGCAATGCGGTATTACTTAATTTTAATGCCGTAGCACTGACGCTACCCACGACATTTTGCGGTGAATTAAATACGGGCATTGTGGGCATATCAAGTTCGACCGGAATCGTAATCGGTTTAAAATCTGTACCGGTGAATTGGTTAATTTTTTCAATAATCCAGTTAATGGTTTTTAGTGCCATTTCATACAGTTTTTTGAAGACACCTGTAAAAAGTTTCCAAATGCCCTCGCCAATTGCCATAAATGCCCCGATAACATCGCCGTTACTGATTTTTTCGAAGAAGTTTTGCCACATCTCGACCCCTGTAAAAATAGCTTCAACAATGCCTTCGCCGAATAAACCGACTAGGTCAATCACCAGTGCCAAGGCATCTATGGCGAGTTGAAAGCCTGCGGCAAGGATTGCCCCGACCGCTTCGCCTGCACTTGCCCATTTTTCAAGATCTTGCGAACCGGCGGTGCTTAACCCTAGCATTTCGCTAATTTTAGCGACCACACCTAAAATAATATTCCAAACACGCCCAAGAGCTTGTTTAACAGGTTCAAGGCTGACACCCCATTGGGTAAAACCACTGATAACCCCTTGGAAGAATGCAGATAACTCGGCTCGGAATTTGTAAATAAAAATACTTAAACCAATAATAAGCCCAGAAATAAGCATTAATGGGGAAAAAATAAATGAAATGCCAACTTTAATAGCGGTAAATAGACCTATTATTGAACCTTTTAATCCCACGGCTAATAAATTGACTAAATTAAGCGGATTAAAAAAGGCTTTAAATGAACCCGCAGATGTTTTTAGCAATGTTGGAAATAAGGCAAAATAGAAACTTAATTTACGAAAAACTAATACAATTTTTCCTAAACCCGTATCAAATAAAGCACTAATATTTTTTAGTGTCAGTTTTCTTAAGCCAAGAATAATTGCACCTAAACCGGTATCAAATAATGCAAGAAAATTTTGCCATTTATACTGTAATATTGTTGTATTGAATGCGAGTTTTAGAAATTTACCCGATAATATATTTACAGCTTCTGCACCAGCACCTGCTAATTTAATTGGGGATAGAAATGTTCCACCGATTAATTTTAATATTCCAAATAGTGTTGCTTTAATCAACTTAAATGGAATGAGCATAGCTAGCCCTGCAATTTTCCATAATTTGAAAATGCCTACAATCAACATCACCGCAGGCACAACCGCACCGAGTGCAAGCGATAGCCCGACAATATAGCCAAGCAATCTTGCGATATTGGGATTAACCTCAAGCCATTTCACAAAGTAAGTGCCGGCATCGGCAATTTTGTTTAAGAACGGGGTAATTTTTGCTAGTACCTGCCCGCCGATGATGGTGCGAATGTTGATCAGAATATTGGCAAAGCGTTCCCATACGTCTGTAACAGTCTTAGAAATGGCGATGGCTTCATCAAGGTTGTTAGCTTTGCTGATTTCGGTAATGTTATCTTGCAAACTATCCATTTTTGGCAAAAGGTTATTGATAACCTGTGCCGCCTCTTTTGTACCGAATGCTTTTTGCAACACATACAATTCTTTCGAATCAAGATCGCCAAATTTGGCTTTAATCTTCTGTAAAATCTTGATCATTGGCAGCATTTTGCCGTTAGCATCTACGAAGGATAAGCCTAATTTCTTTTGAGCTTTCATCGCTCCGTTTAAAAAGGCGGCGTATTTAGTTCCCGCTAAACCGCCCTCGAAGACGTTTTGTAAGTTACCCAGCACAGCAAACTGTTCAGCAATGTTGATTCCGTGGTCTTTCGCACTCGAACCAAGATTGGTGAAGGCTTGCTGTAAGGATTCGCCAGAAGATTTAAATTTATTTGCGGTCAGCGTTGCTTGGGCAGCGACCATTTCTACCCATTTACTTTTGCCCATTGCGTTGGCTTGTTCGCCGAAAATGCCGTAAAGCTGGGAAATGTATGATCCCATCTGCTGCACGTTCGACCCTGTGGCTTTAGCAAGAATATTGGACGATTTAGTAAACGCAATAACCTCATCATCGGTTAAGCCGTCAATCGCCCGCACGATTTCGTTGGCTGAATCGATCACATCGGTTGCCGCAACACCAAAAATCGAGGAAAAGCCAAGGGCAAATTTTTGCACCTTTGCCAAGCCTTCTTCGCTCATTCCGGTTGCGGCAATATTGCTGACGGCGTTTGCCATATCAATCGCAGGGCCAAGGGCGGATTTCATCGCCATACCGGCTGCGACAACGCCTGCCGCACCGTAAGCGATTTGCTCCATTGCGGCTTTGCCTCGTTGCCCGAGGGCATCGATCTCTTTTGCGATGCTTTGTACCGGCTTGGTAACTTGGTCAATCAAGTTGATGACATAATCCAGCCCTTTGCGTTCTGCCATTGTAAAACCCTAAAAAGTATGCCGTTTTTATAATACTTTGCTAATGCCGTGGGCGACTGCCACGGCAAGCTGTTCAAAATAATTTTTGTGTAGCCAGACGGCTCTGGCTAAGTTAATTTCTTCGTTATCGGCGTGTGGTAAATAGTGCATTCGCAACGCAACGGCTTGGGAAAAACCGTTGTCTGCGATTGCCTCTACACGCCGCTCTAGTTTTTTACGGTGATGTTAATTTTCGGGAGTAGTGCCTCTCTCACTTCACCAAATAGATCCGTGGTTAAGCCCGGCACTTGCAATAATTCGGCAAGATCATCACGTTGATTTGGCTCAACTGTGGCGAGTAAATAATCACGCATTGGGGTAATTTTGTTTTTGGTATCCACGTCGTTGACGAACGCATCATAAGCGGCAGGATCAAGGTTAAAGCGGAAATCGGTATCTCCTACGGTTAATACCACGTGATTTTTGATTTTAATGCCGAGTTTGTCTAATAAGCTGACGGCTTCGTTTGGTTTTTCCATTTTTGTTCTCCTATTTTTAATCAATGGATTTTGTGATGTGCAAGCGGTCTGTTTTTGCAAAAAATCTGCAACAGCCGACCGCTTGTTAATTTTTCTCGACCCTTTCTACGATTTTGTCGAGTTTCTTATCTACTTTGTCAAAATCCTCTCGGATCTCTTTGCGTAATTGAGCAAAGTCGGTTTTTTTGACATAGTTTTCCGAGGCGTAGACTTTGTATTCCTGCAACTGATCTTTAACGGTTTCCACATCTTTTTTAGTGGTCATTAGCTGAGTTAATGCCCACAAAATAAAGGACGCAGCAGGCCCAATACCTAATAGCCATTCCAATTTAAACCCATCAAAGTTCATTCCGCCCCCTTGCAAATAGTGCGATAGGTGTCGTTATGTACCAGCACTTGCCGCAGGGTTTCCGTGCTGTCTTGTCGGCTGGCCTTAATCAGCGAAAAGCCGGCGCAGCTTGGGTTAATCACGGAGATCGGCGTTGGTGTGCAAGCGGTCAATAATCCGCTTACGGTCAAGGCTAATAACATTTTCTTCATTCTGTTTACGTACCTCGTGATGTTTGAGTTGCGTTTCAACCACCGCTTTTTCAGTTTGTAATTGTTGGTTGTAGGCGGTCTGTTCGGCTAATTTTTTGGCTAAGGCATTCGCTTTACGGGATTGCCATAAGCACCAACCGACAATGCACAGAGCAAAAACCGCCGTGATAATAATTTGGGCGATGATCATTCTTTCCCCCGTTGGCTTAGGGCATTGGCAAAACCTTTGGTCGCCACTTGTCCGCCGCAGAACAGGGCAAAGACGGTGAACAGCTCTGCTACGTTCGAGCGGTCTAGATAGACCGAGTAGGCAAGAATGGCACTCATCAATAATGCTCCGAAAAACTGGATAAAGGCGGTGGTACTCAATCTGCCGTCCGCATTGCTAAATAATTCGGCAAGTTTTTTCACGTTAGCCGCCTTAGCGTTGCACGCCTAAAAAGAGTAAACGTTCTTCATTGCGGCGGCGTTTTAAGCCGGCTAACTCTTTGCCGCCGGCATAGATCCAGCGTAAAAACTGGTCGGCAACGGCATAGACGGAACGTTGATCGGTTTGGCGCATTAAATAGAGCTTTTTCACGAGAGTGGATTTTTTCAAACGCCCTAAGCCGATATTAAAGGCAAGGGAAACTAAGGCATCAAATTGGTGTTGGGTAACGGTTACGCCTAATTCATCTAAGAGCTGGTTAATGCCTTTTTCAAAATGTTTTACATCTTGGGCAAGCAGTTGTTCTGCTTGGGCTTGAGTGATTTTGTCGCCCTCTTTGACGTTGTGGGTATGCCCGTAGCCAATGGTAAGTACACCGACACTGTCTCGGTAAGCGGTGAGTTTGCAACCTTCAAATTGTTTTATGAGGCTGAACCCGGCAATGCTAAGGGCTAAAACAGTTTTTTTCATTGAATTTCCTTTTTGTTGTTATCGTTATCGGGAAAACGCCAAAACCAGTGCTTTTTTATGGTTGTTATACGTCGTGGCTTTGGCGTTTATTCGGTTATAAACCTAAAAAGCGGGTATCTTCTAGCGAAAGATACGGCACACCATTAATGCGGATAAAATCCGGGCTAGTTACAATAAATTTAATTTTTTTCGTGGTTTTCGAACCGCCTTGACTGTCGAGATCGAGCAGGTCGCTTAAAATCAACTTGACCCCAAACACTTCGATTTTTGCCCGTGTGCCGCCTCGGCTGGCCCAAAACACAAAATCGGTAAGTGGCATATCTCGGTATGAGCCTGCCGCTGCGGCAATCGAACTAAATTTAGTGAAATTTTTTTCGTCTACCGTAATTTCACCTTCGGCGGTAACATCGCCATCGACATAACCGTCCGGAATCCCCCGTGTTTGTGCTACGGCGGTGTTATCGGAAATACTTAGGCTGACATTATCAGCGTGAACCGGCATTGCCCCCATCCAAAAGTCGAAGGACATTCCGGAAATACGTTCTCTACTCATTGATTAAGCCCCCGTTAAGTTAAGATCAAGGAAGACGTTTGCCGTGATTTGTTTCGGGCACTCCATCGGTTGCACCTTGATGTAAATATTGACTTGGTTTTTATTGAGCCATTGGATCACGACACTGTCATCAGTCGGCGGGTAACACTCGCCGGGGAACAGTTGCGCACCGATTTGGACGGATTTCGCCATTTCCCGCATTGGTGTTGCAAATAGGGTTTGGTGTGCCTCAATACTTGAACCGGTATTGTTAAAAGAGCGGTCGGCAATTTTCGGAATAGCGAGTAAACGGACTCGGCGGCAGACTTTATCGACCACCCGAACGTGTTCGATCACCTGATAATCGCCCCCTTCTACATCAAGGGTGCGACCGTCCGACCAGTAAAAGCCGTCATAGTCGGGATACCACATTACCGTAGAATAGCGAGCCTTTTCTAGGGCTTGAATATGTGCCATTGTGAGTAATTTGCTGTCGTTATCCGTTGGCCGTTCTTCACTGCCAAGTTCGACTAATGCGCCTGTTTGAACACGGGCGGGGCTGTCGGCAATCGTTACGGAGCGATTTGCCAAACGTCCAGCCAATACGCCGACATCATTGCCGAATAAATTTGGCACGAGCATAACGTGTTCGGCAGCAATACCGGCTTGTAACGTGGTGAGCCGTGCAACGTATTGTTCCCACGTTTCCGCCCCATCGTTGCCTGCAATCGCTTGAATAAAGAAAGTGCGGCGGCTGTATTTGGCTAACAGTTCGGCATAGAGCGATTGCAAAGCGGTGATCGCATTTTTATCAATGCCGATGGTATAGGTATTGACGCAATATTCAAAAGCGGCGGTTTCGTTTGCTTCTCTTACTGCGGTAGCAAAGTTAAATTCATCTTCCGGCATCAAGTAAGCATAAGCAAACCAGTTTTGACCGGCGTTAAGTTTTGCCGCATTGACTTGGCGTTTGATTTCACTGCTTTGCTCACCGAACAGCGCATCAAGATCGGTATCAGTGGCAAGGGAAATCAGTTTGTTTACATTCTGTGAGCCGATGCCGACAAACAGGCAGACACGTTCAATTTCATTAGTTTGCCCTTGTCTGCGATTAAGGGCGTTAATTTGTACACCTGGGAGCATTTTTTGTTCCTCTTGTTGTTTTTTATTGGTTTTGGCTTTTAAATGCTTTGATAATTTCAGGTAGCCTTAAAGCAACGAGTACCATTACTATGGAAAAAGTGATTTGTAGTAAGTCAAATTGCATTGCAAGCTCCTTGTAATTTAAAGATTTCGTTATAATCCATCTCAATAATCCTTCCTTACTTAAACACTAAGGGTTATTTTTTGTTCTAATGCTTTCTCTTAAAGTAAGCTGATTGCAGCAATTAATACAGCACTTGAACAGGTAATGAGGGCAAAAGTTATACCTAGAGTAATCATTACCTCTGAATTTATTTTGTTCATTTATTCCTCCATTCTTATAAGCCGTTTTCTTCAAGATATTTTTGCAAAATCTCGCCGACAATACGGGCGTTTTCATTTGCTCGTTCATCTAAGAATGGGCGTTTTTCAGTTGGAATAATCCAACGGGTTAAACTTTTGCTAACATAGCCTTTTGTGGACATTTTACGGATAATTGCACCCGCTTGATCGCGTGTTAGCTGTTGCTGTATTTCGCGAATAGAGAGCCGTTTACGCTTTTTGCCTATTGCTTTGCGATAACCTAAATCCCGCAGTTTTTGGGCTTGGCGCTTGGTTGCTGGTTCTTGCCCGTCTTTGGTTCGCCCGCCTTTAAAATCGGAGACATCAAATTCGTGATCTAAGCCGTATTGATGCTCTTCGGCAATTTGTCCGGTTCGCTGATTTTTGTAATACAGTTTGCCTTGATTACCAAATCCAAGATCTGCTTTACTATTAAATAATTTTGCAATGCGGCGGAGCATTTTCGCCGTACCGTTTTTGCGTGGTTTCCACGCTTCACCAGTCGGCTCTTTTTGATGCGAGGCAGTTTTCACCGACTGACGTTTAATCATCTGTAATGACCGCACCAAGATTTCTTTTTTCTTCTCTTTCGGTAGGCTTAATACCTCAAGATCACGTAAAAAGGATTTTAGGCTTTCAGGGGTTAAACCCGATTCAATGCTCATTGCAACGATTGATCATTGATTGCTATTTTGAGTTCGGTCGGTTGTTGCCAAATCTCAAAAGGAGCAAGTTCGTAACAAATACCGTCAATTTCCACATCGCTTGTTTCCACTTCGGTGGCTAAAATCGGTTCTCGAATTTTGATTTGCATTGCTAAATCAGCGGTGCTGTCGTCTAAAATTTCTAAATCAAACGGATCTTCGTAAATATCCAGTCGATAACGCATAGCGTCCTGTTCGTTTAACCAGTTTTGGATCAAGACCATCAATTTCAGCGGATTAACTTGTTCAAACGGTAATTCGTTAAACAGGAGCGTGGCTTCATACTCTAAATGAGCAATCTCGATGCCATGAGTCGTCACGTTTCGCCCTTCGTTGATGATTTTGCCGCTTTCCATCCACGAATAGAGATTGCCTCGGTAATGTGCCGGTAATAACGATAAAACGTATTCGGTCAGTCGGTGATAAAGTAATTTCATACTAACGCCACACTCCCACGGGTTTTGCCTTTTAAGGTACGGATCGCCATTACTGCTTCGGCTTGCAGACTCTTTTGTTCGCTGACTAAATCCCGCTTTTCGTGCAATTCACGGGCGGAGAGGGTGAAAAATTCCGGTAATAATTCGTTTTTTGCCCGAGCGAACACGGCTTTTTTGTAAAGCTGTTGCGGGTAATTGATACCGTTTACTTTGCTGCCGTTAAGATCGCTAATGTGCTGAATACCTTGGGCTTTGTAATTGTCTTCTACCTCTTTGAGATCAATCTCAAGGGATAGCACCGCATAGATCAAGGCTTCTTTTACTAGTTCAAACGGGATTTGCAGCGGGATTGCGCGGCTTTTTTGAAACTCTGCAATGGAGATTTCGCCCCAAAATCCGTCCGTTTGTAAGATTTCTTCGCTGAGTTCGGTTTGTCTGCCGTTAAACATCGCCTTCCCCTTTGTATTTCGCCAATACCTCTTTGAGAGAAAGCGGCTTAGCGTTGAGCAGTTGAATGACCTTTGGTATATCAATATCCGAGGTATTCAGAGCCAAGCCAGCCGCTTGGGAGGGTTCTGCAATGCCGATGTCGGCAAGTTTCGTTAGTCGCATTTGGCAGCGTTCCACTAAATTTTTTACGCCGACTTTATGGTTAAGCTGGAACGCACGGTTGCAAAGCTGAATGGCTAAGTGCAGGCGTTCCGGCTCGTTATAGCTGGCTGCGTGGGCTTTACCGTCTGCGGTACGAACTAATAAGGTGGCAGCGAGTTTGAGCCATTTTGCCGTGATGTATTCGTGCAGCGACCAGTGCATCGAGACCTTTTCCAAAATCTGGCTAAAATATGGCTCAACGTTGCCACCCACGGCAGCGGTTTTTTCTGTCCAACGGTAGATTTGGTCGGCGACAAAGGTGGGGATCGTACTTTTGAATCTTTCCGGTAAACGTTGCCCGTTGGTAATGGCGCGGTCTGCCATTTCAATGGCGTGTTCAAAACGACCCACGTCAAACAAATAAATAATACAGTAACCGATAACATCATTTTGATGGGTATCTCCTTTGTTGAAATGCTGTTCGACAAAGGGCAGCCATTTCGGTAAAAAATGCGCCCGTTTGTAGTCTGCTCGGATTTCAAGGGACGGCATTGTGCGGATTTTTTCCACTTCATTATGCAAGGCAATATCCACAATATGCTGTGAGTGGTGAGTCGTAGGTAACGTGCGCCCTTCTAACAAGGTTTGCGCCTGTTCCTCCGCAAGTGCCTGTTGTGCTTGCATTCTTGCCTGTTGATCACGCAGTCCCATTTATGCTCCGTTATTCGTTAGCTTGTGATTGGTCAATAATTTCTACTTTTGAGGCATCAATCGCCGTCATCAGATCTAAATCTTCCACCACATAACCTTCCATACGCCAATAACTGTCGATCAAGCCTTTACGATCTTGGTTATCTTCATAGCGGCGTTTTTGGGTGTTGGATTGGGTGTAAATACTTAAATTGCTTAAGCTGGTAACAACGGCTCCTTTTGCCGGGAAGTTCGGCGGGGTCATTGCCGGCATACCGGCAAAGCTGCCCATTAAGTTATGCGTACCCAGTGCGGCACGTTCTGTCGGGGTCATTCCGGCTTGTTTGTTGATCAACTTGGTTTCGGCACTGACAAGATCCGCGCCGACAAGGAATACGAGGTCGTTACGGTTTTGATGACGCAAGGCAAGCCCTTGTTTTAAGTCAAAGGCGAGACTGTCTAAATTACTAAATTCGGCGTTATCACCAAACAAGGTAATTTTGCCGTTTGTGCCGGTATAGACATTTGCCGATTTCTGCTCTTTTAACAGAGTAAGCCAGCCTTTATTCACATCGGACATATCGGTTGCAGCTGTGTTTTCTGCCACGCTTTTGCCGTGCCAGCCGATTTGTAAACGGTCTAAGGCGATTTGGGTTTGCACATAATCGGCATAGAGTTCAAATAATTTATTGCCAAAGCGGGCGAAGTTGGTAAACATTTGCCACGGTACGATGACACCGGAATCCGTTTCAAACAACTCATAGCCTTTTTGGTCGTGGTTGAGGGTGGCTAAATAGCGCCCGTCTTGTTTACGACCTGTGATGCCTTTTTCGGTTGCACCCAGTAATTTATGCCCTTTCACATCGGTAACTTGGAACATATTGATTTTTTGCAAGAAGTCCGACTTTTGCTGAATGTTTGTGCCAAGCTCGGCAGCTTGCGGTACTTGTAAGGTGAAGTATTTCCCTGCGATTAAATCAGCCGGATCGACGTTGTAGAATTTGCCGAGTGCTAAGCAAAATTGTCTAAATAGTTCGTTGTGGTTCATTTTTGCCCCTTATACCGCGGTATTGACGGTAAATGTATTGGCATCTGGCGTAATAGCCGGATTTGCGCCGTTTGGAATTGGGGTAGCTTCTTTGCTTAGTTCGGAAAACTGCTTTTGCAAATTCTCGAAATCGGCTTTCAGCGCGTTAAATTCTTCGGCACTTACTGTTGGCGTGTCTACCGTTTTTTCGGTGGTTGCCGGTGCAGGTTCTGCCGGTTTGGTTTGTGCAGCAAAGGCGGCGGCGATACCGTCTTGAATGGCGTTTTTTAGCTCTTCTTTTGTCATTGAGACGTGTTCCTCTTTGTTGTTTTTGTTGTCGGGATCGACGAGTGAAGGCTGAGTATTATCGGCTTTTGGGTCTTCCTCTCTGCTAAAGAACCGTTTAAATTTTTGGAATAAACGGAACTCCTCGTGTTCTTGCACAGTAAAGTGCAGTGGTTCGCTTTGACCAAACCGCAAATTTTCATCTACGCCGCGGGCGTTGAAATTTAGTGCAGTTGTACCGGTTGATGCTGGGGTATCGGTAACAGCTAAACCATAGAGGTAATTTTTGCCGGTTTTTTGGAAGTTCGGCATAATTTCAACACTGGTGAACAGTTTTTGTCCCCGCTCGTTGAGTGCCATTAGTTCAGCCGTTGGGCTGATACGGGCAAAGAGCTTGGTTTTGCCGTCCACCTTTTCCACTTTCACTTCGTGAACCCGTCCGAGATTACCGAAATAGCGGTAATGCTCTAACCAAATGAGGGCGGTATAGACCTGCGGATCGTAGGTGTCTGCCATTTCACTCAGTTCTGTTTCGCTAATTTCCCGCCCGTCCACGGTGTAGCCGGCGGTAGCGATACAGATCCAGTCAGTTAAAAGCTGTGTTTTTGCCATTTGGGGAAGTCCTAAAAATGAAATTTGAAATTGATGGCAGGATTTTGCGAGAAAAAATCAGGCTTTGCACTTGGCAAAATTCGGATATTTTCGGCTATTCGGGCAAAAACGGGGGATAACCGAAAATATCCGAATTTTAAGAGGCGAAATTGGGCGAAAAAATGCGGATCATTGCGAAAAAGGAGTCAGCAGTGATGCCGAAAAGTATCGAAAAATTAAAACAGCGCAAATCACGTTATTCAGAAGAAACGATTTTTGAGGCTCGTTACCTTTATTTGAAAAAATATTCCCCGCAGGAAATTGCCAAAGAATTAAGCCTGCCTTCGCCCCGCCCGATTTATTATTGGGCGGAAAAATACCAATGGCGCAATATGCTCGGCGAACGGGGGATTGAAGAACTGATCGCTTTGCGGATTGTTACCTTGATTGAGCGAGAGGGAAAGAGCGAAGCGGAGCTGAAAGAGCTTGATGCGTTAATCGAGCGGGATATTCAGTATAAAGCCCAGCGGGCGAAGGCGAATAAAGCCTCACAAGCGGTCAGTTATGGGCAGGATTTTGCAAACGATGAGGCAGAGCCTCGCCCGAAAAAGCGGAAGCAGTCAGTTAAAAACGACATCTCGCAGATTACCGATGATATGTTCGAGCCGTTTTTATCGACCCTGTTCGGTTATCAGCATACTTTGCGTAACCATATTGATCGTAAATTGCGAATGTTGCTCAAATCCCGACAAATCGGGGCAACCTATTATTTTGCGTTTGAGGCGTTAGAAAATGCGATCAAAACCGGTGATAACCAAATTTTCCTGTCGGCAAGTAAGCGGCAGTCGGAAATTTTTAAAACCTACATCACCAAAATGGCCCGGCAATATTTTGATATTGAATTAAAGGGCAACCCGATTATTTTAAGCAATGGGGCGGAATTGCACTTTTTATCGACCAACAAAAGCACGGCGCAGGGTTATCACGGCCACGTTTATGGGGACGAATTTGCGTGGCTGCGGAATTTTGAAGAGTTCTACACGGTCGCCAGTGCAATGGCAACCCATAAAAAATGGCGGGAAACCTATTTTTCGACTCCATCGAGTAAATTCCACGGCTCTTATCAATTTTGGTCGGGCGATATGTGGAAAAAGGGCGATCATAAGCGGAAAGATGTGATTTTTCCGAGCATTGAAACAATGCGTGCCGGCGGGGTAGATTGTCCGGATGGCGCGTGGCGTTATGTCGTTACCATTGAAGATGCCCTCAAAGGCGGTGCGGGTGAACTGTTTGATATTGAGGCACTGAAACAGAAATATAACAAGCACGCCTTTGATCAGCTATTTATGTGCAAATGGGTGGACGATGCCGATTCGATTTTCAATATTGGCCAACTGCTCAAATGTAGCGTTGATATATCAAAATGGACGGATTTCGATATAAATAAGGCACATCCATTTGGCAATCGGGAAGTATGGGGCGGTTACGATCCGGCACACAGCGAAGATGGTGCAAGTTTTGTGATTGTTGCCCCGCCGATTTTAGATGGCGAGAAATATCGGGTGCTGGAGCGTTACCAATGGTTCGGCAAATCGTACCGCTGGCAGGCGGAGCAGATTGAACGATTGTATAAAAAATATCATTTTTCTTATATCGGTATTGATACAAACGGGGTCGGCCACGGCGTGTATGAAATGATAAAAGCCTTTGCCGGCCGCCGAGCCACGCCGATTTTGTATCAGCCGGAAGTCAAAACCGCCTTGGTGCTGAAAGTGCAAGATTTGGTTGATCGGGGCTTGATTGAGTGGAGTGATGAGGAAGCGGATATTCCTGCCTCGTTTTTGATGGTAAAACAATCGTCCACCCGTTCGGGCGATCGCATTACCTATATTGCCGACCGCAATGCACAGAATCAGCACGCCGATGTGTTTTGGGCGATTGCCCACGCAATTAACCGCAAAGAACTGAATGACAATAAACCCCGCCGCAGAAGTTGGCATTTTGGATAGGACTTTTTATGAAGAAACAGAGATTGAAACAAAAAAGCAAGCCGGCGCAGCCGAAGCATTTTTCGGCTATCCCTTTTGGGAGTGATCATTGGGAAATTTCGCCACCGCCGGCGCTTGATTATATCGGGTTAAGGTTTAGCGATCAGTTTGAGGTGTACGAACCGCCGCTTAACCGCTTTGCCTTAACCCGTTTGCCCCGACAAAACGCCCAGCACGGTGGGATTTTAAATAGTCGGGCGAATATGATTTCAGCCAATTATCACAGCGGCGGGTTGAGTAAAATGGATATGCGGGCGTTATCGCTTAATTTGATCCAATATGGTGACGTTGGCGTGCTAAAAGTTCGCAACGGATTTGGTAAAGTAGTGCGGTTGGTTGTACTGTCGTCTTTGTATCTGCGAAAAATGAAAAACGGCAATTACCGCTATTTAATGAGGAAATCCTTATTTGATAGCCAGTCGCAGACGGTTTACGAATACCCCGAAAATGATGTGATTTTTCTGAAATTGTATGACCCTGAACAACAGGTTTACGGCGTGCCGGACTATATCGGGGGTATTCAATCGGCGTTACTGAATAACGATGCGACAACCTTCCGCCGCCGCTATTTCAACAATGGGGCGCATATGGGCTTTATTCTTTATACCACGGATCCGGATATAAACGAAGAAATGGAAAAAGAGATCAAGCATAAGATTGAACAATCGAAAGGGGTCGGTAATTTTAAATCGCTATTTGTGAATATTCCGAACGGCCACCCGGACGGCTTAAAGTTGATTCCGGTTGGTGATACGGGTAAAAAGGACGAGTTCGGCACAATCAAAGATGTCTCGGCACAGGATATTTTCACCGCTCATCGTTACCCACCGGGTTTAGGCGGGATTATTCCGAGTGTCGGCTCGATTGGCGATGTTGCCAAAATTCGGGAAGCCTACCGTTTAGATGAGGTGTTACCGATGCAGGCGATGATAGCCGAAGCAGTCAATAGTGATCCGGAGATTACCGGCAATCTTAGAATAACGTTTTTACAGCCACAAAATATCGAATAATAATCCGAATTTTGAGATTTTAATGCGTAAATTGTGTAGTATATTTGCCTTATTTTGAATTGCGGAAGGTGAATAATGGCAAGACAGCTTAAACGATTTTGCAGAGAATGCGGCGAACCCGGCAAAGTATTCAAAACGGAAACCTTGCATAAGGATTTAAAGCGGGAATATTGCGGTTGTACCAATGAATATTGCGGGCATACTTGGGTGAATACGGTAATGTTCGATCATTCAATAAAGCCCAGTAAGCTCACCCAGCCGAACCTTTTTCA
Organism: Muribacter muris; assembly: GCF_001038205.1. Lineage (GTDB taxonomy): Bacteria > Pseudomonadota > Gammaproteobacteria > Enterobacterales > Pasteurellaceae > Muribacter > Muribacter muris. Next base: position 17,476 of record NZ_JWIZ01000033.1, read on the forward strand.
ATTTATTGTCGATAATCTCCCGCTTGCCGAGCTGGAAAATTTGCAAAGTGCGGTTAAGCAGAAATTACAGCAAGTCTAGATATAGTAAAACGCCCAAATTAATGGGCGTTTTTTATTGAAACTGATTGCATTAAATTTTGATTATATATATAATAATTTGCATCTAGCAAGGGCTAGACACAGCAAACCCCACGCTGTTTAGAGTGGGGCTTAAAAATGGAGCTAGGATATGTACTGGAAAATCATCATCCTAGTTATCTTGTTAGCGATAAGCCTTTCAGCTTATTAGTTATTAGATAACCCTGCGGGGGGAGTACCATTCCCCCCAACGGCTCCAACTATACCCCCTCATATCCGAAAAAGCAAGCAGTAAGGAGAGGAAATGACCGAATTATCTCAACAGCAAAAACAAAAGCGGGACGAACGTGCGTTAGCATTTGTCAAAAAATCGCTGGCAGACGGGAAAAGCCGACAAATTCTGCTACGAATGGATAAAGCGATTGCTGATGAATTTGATGCTGTGTTAGCAGAGTTCGGCGGTTCTCGCCCGCAGGCGATAAAAGCCTTGTGTGAGTTTTATAGAAAGCATACATAGACAAAGCCCGATGTCGTTGATACATCGGGCTTTTACTTTTATAATGCCAGCAAGTCAGCTTTTTGGCTGATGATGCGGTAGCTTTAACGCCCGCATTACCACCTACCAAGTCCGTAATACGGGCGAAGAAGTTGCCATTTGTTCCACCTATAAGAATAAAGGCAATGTAATATGAAAACATATTTACGCTATGCGTTAATCATTTTGATATTAGTGCTTCGCTTAATTACCACTCTAACAGAAACGGACCAGGTTGATGTGAAAGTGGAAGTAAGCGTTAAAGCGAATATCAATGTAGATGTGAAAACTGAAACAACGAAATAACGCATTTTGAAGTTCGAGGGGCTATGCCCCTCTTTTTTATTATGTGGATTTTTGACGGAAAAATCAAGTCGTGTCGCCCTTTGTTCAATGTTCAAATAGATTCTTTCATCTTGTCCCCCATTCTCTAAGACGCTGTAGCTCAATATAACCGGTGTAGCATTGGGTATTCATCGGTTGTAGCGGATCAAATACCACTATCATTGACCCTTTGGAATTACCGGTTTTGGCTTTGCCTGTGCGGTTATGTAGAAAGTTAATGCGACCGCCGGTGATAAACCAAATTTCACGGGCATTTTGTTGGCAGAGCTGAAACCAGCGGGTGCTGGTATCTGCCGGCAATAACATTGCGACATAATGGCCCGCTTGTTTGGATTGTTCTATCGCCCGTTGAATAAAGGGTGTCGGGTTAGAATAGGGCGGGTTAATCCACACCGTTGTCGCCTCGCCCCAGTCGGTTTTAAGGCAATCTTGCGCTTGGGTGAAAAAGCGATCGCATTTGGCGTTATGTGGTGCGGCGCAGGCATCTAACAAAAATTGTCGTTTTAGCAAGATTTGAATGCCTCGAAATTCCGGCCACGGAGTCGCCCAGCAATCTTTGTCGACTTGCGCCGTTTGGGTTTTATTACCGATGAGCATTTTGGGCTTCCTCCTTAGGTTTACGTTTTGCCACTTTTTCGGCATAGCGCTTGCGTCTTGCAATCGCTGACGGTTGTTCTACATAACAGGCTTTACACCACGAATGTAATCCCCATTTATCCCGACTTTGTTTGTAGAAAAATTCCGTATCTGCCGGATAGAAATCACGGCATTTACTGCACTGAATTTCCACGCCGAGTTCGGTTACCTTGAATTGTCTTGCCATTTTTCACCCTCCCCAAGTCCAAGGTTTAAAATAATTGACAGTCATTATTGCAATAGAGGCGATGAGGCAGATAGACGTGAAAAGATTAACGAGCAGCTTGCTAAGGATCACCTCTTTTTCGTTATCTAGCCTTTCATCAAGCCCCTTTACTACTAGGGCAAGTGATGAATTTTTATGGGCTATGTCGTATTGCTGACGTAATAACACTTCTTTGGATCGTTCCAAGTACTCAATGCGTGCTTTTAAACGGGTGAGTTGATTGCTATCGACCATTCTCACGGCGTATTGTTTGCGTTTGGCTTTTGGTTTCATTTGCTCCTCCTAAAAATTGACTGGTTTTTTCTTGATTGCACCGCAGAGACTGCAGGATTGGGTATAGACAATTTCTGAGATTATGCCCGATTCCTGTGCAGTGCTAATGTGAATTACTTTCCATTTGTGGTTGCACGGCATAAGTTTCACCTTTCCGCATCGGGTACATTTGATTCTGTCTTGATCAAATCGGGCAAAGGAATGCCCTTTAAATAAACATTTCAGCATAGTTGCTCCTAATGAAAGTGTGTTTTGGGGATTTTTTCTTCAATGAGTTGCCCTCGGCTGTATCTGAGATAGATGCCGATTTGCTCGTTGCTGTAAATTGGGAGATGTTTTCCGTTTAATAAATCATCAATTTGATATTCTGTGGCTCTCCCTCGGATTAAAATCAGTTGATTTTTTATTCGCTCTCTTATTCTTGGGTCAATGTCTGATGATTTGTTTGTTTTTTGAACCGGTACAGTTACTGACACAAGTCCAAGGGCGGCGTTGCCGCCTATTTCTGCTTCGCTATGCTCGGCGGTGGCTGATTGCCCGTTGATGCCGAAAAGCCGTTGCTGTTTGAGTTCGTCCCAGTTTGCCGGCTTGCGACTGATTACCCACTCTTTCAAACGGGTTTCGGTGATCGTGCCGTTGAGTTGGTTTGTAATACCGTTCACTTTTTTGCGGGTTTCTTTGTATTTATTTTCACCATACACGGCATAGTGCAGGCGGGCTTTGAGGTCTTTCCGCAGTGCCAACGCCCCGCCTTGATAGACGGTATAAGCCGCCCAATCGCCGAGGTCGGCAATAATGCGGAGAATGTCAATAATCTCGTCATCTTGCACGATGTCGCCCAGTTTGCGGGCTTCGCGCCAGACGCCGACACTTGCCCCGCCGATTTGTTGGAACTGGCGAATACCCCACGTTGATGCCCACGCCAACGCACGCAGGGCGGATAGTTTGCTATCGTTGCCTGTTTCATCGGATTTGAGACCGTCCATTCCATAACCGTCTACGTTTTTGGAAACGTATTTGGCAAGGTATGCCGCCCCTGACCCTTTTTTACGGTCAATGGTTTTGAAGGTGCAACGGTGCTTTCTTGCCCCTTTTTCTGTGCCGTCTTCTTCTAGGGCGTAATGCCAAAATACCCGTTTTAAAGCTCGGATATGTTCAGGGCGGGCATAAAGGAGAAAATGCCAGTGTGGTGTTGCATCGTGGTGCGGTTCGGCAACCCGAAAGCCATAGGTTTTGATGTGTTGGCGATTGAGTTCGGCACGGATTTTTGCCCATACGCCGCATAAATATTGTTGGGTTTGGTTGGGCGATGCACCGTTCCATTTCGGGTTCACGCCGCCGTTTTCTAACATTGCGTGATATTTGGACGGCGCAGTCAGGGTGATGAATAAGCCCTCGTCGCCATTATGCTCGGCGATTTGGTCGAAGCCGTTCATTCGGGTCATCAACTCGATGCGTCGTTTTTTCGGGTTACTGCTGGATTTCAGCCAAATATCCAATAGCTCGGTTTGTTCTTCCTCATCTAATAGATTGGTGATGATGCTGTTTTTAATAAATTCGTAGTTGGCTTTGCGCTGCGCCTCAAATGCCGAGAGCCGTTCGCAACTAACGTAGCCGCCGGTGGCGATACTGACCATTCCGACCGCTATCGCCAAATGCTCTTTCATTCGGATCGCCGCCCGTTTGAGCTTATTGAACCAAAAGGTCGGGCAGGCGAGTTTAAGAAAGCCGGTTTGCAGCTCCTCAACGGTAAGTCGCCCCTTTCTGCCTTTTTTCGCATAGGGGGCGTTGATGTGATAGCCATCACAGAGTTTGATTTGCGCTTGGTAGAGTTCGCTCACCACCGCACGGGCGGTGTCGGCATTGGTGGCTTTATGCTGGTGCTTTATGCAGTATTCATCTTGCATTTGCTCCATTTTAAAGGCGAGCGTATCGGCGATTTTATTTAACCGCTCGGGGCGTTGGTAGCCGAGCGGCTGGAAATTACGTTCGGCAAATTCGGATTT
>NZ_JWIZ01000034.1 GCF_001038205.1 Muribacter muris
GCATTTTTCAGCCGTAACACCAGCAACATTGCCATCCCTTGCCCTAGGGTCTGCTTTAGCCATTGTTGCTCCACTCAAGTGCCTCCTTCACTGCACCAGTCGTTTTAGATTGGATAAGAGGTCGGTTTGGGGTAGAACATTGCAACGCCTCGACCGGCTTCCACTTACTGATAATCTCGAACAAATACCCGTGTGATTTCAGCGGCAGTTTTAATGTCGTCCGATTCTCAAGCGGGGAAAGGGGTGAGATAATTGCTTCGGCAATATGTGCCTCTTTCAGCGTTTTGCCTTTTATATTGTTATCTTCCATTGCGATGATATACAGCTCAATCACGTTAATCGGTACATTTTCACCGTTAATACGGTCGATTAAATCACATCGTAGGGGCGATTTGCCTGCACCACTGCCATAAACCTACCAAATTTTGCAGTTTGGAATAACGCTTCCCGCACATAACGAATATCGGCGGTACTAAACCCCTCGTTCTGCTGAGCGAATAGCCACAGTAATGCGATCGTTTGCTGATTGAATTTCCATTGAGTGGGTGGTCGTAATCTGCAACATCTGTACACTTAATGCATACCGCTCTGCTTCTAACTGCGTTACAAATCTCTCTTTTACAAGGAAAATGAGGTATTGACCGCCTGTCTTGAATAGAATTGCTTAACTCTTTATTGGTTAATTTCCCAAACATTTTGAAGCGGTGCCGGATGAAAATATCGAAGGTAACGGCGAAGGCTGGACGATTATTGATGTGTTCTGCGGGAGGGTTTACTTTCGCATACGGCAAAGCGTAAAAAGTTATTGGCACGGGTGATTTATAACGATTTTGACAGTTATGCTGAACGGCTGAAACACTCCAAAGATATAAATCGACTTAGCCAAGAAATCTATCAAACAGTTGACGGTATTGTACCAAAAAATAAGCGGTTAAATGAGGATTTAAAAGCTGAAATTATCAATAAAATCAACCATTTCAATGGTTACGAAGACTTAAATTTTTTTGGCAAGTTGGTTACTGTTTAGCAAACGGGCTCAGTTTAAACACTGTAATTAATTTAGTATAAATAAGTGGATCACTTTTGGATGAGCTTTGTAGTTTAATTTTTGAAGAGCATTGATAAGGGCTAAGCTCCTAAGAGCTTAGCCCTATTGTGTTCATCGCACTTTTGGGTTAAGGTGGGATTACATCATACCGCCCATTCCACCCATACCGCCCATTCCAGCGCCTAGGTCGGCTTTTTCTTCTTTCGGCAGATCAGTGATCATACATTCGGTTGTAATCATTAAACCTGCGATAGAAGCAGCAAATTGTAATGCAGAGCGGGTTACTTTAGTCGGATCTAAAATCCCCATTTCGAGCATATCGCCATACTGTTCGGTTGCGGCGTTATAACCATAGTTGCCGTTGCCATCTTTAACATTGCGAGCTACAACGGACGCCTCTTCACCGGCATTGGTTACGATTTGACGCAATGGTGCTTCCATTGCACGAAGGGCAAGTTTAATCCCTACATTTTGCTCTTCGTTATCGCCTTTTAAGGTTGCTGCCACTTTATTTGCCGCACGCACTAGTGCAACACCGCCACCGGCTACCACGCCTTCTTCAACAGCTGCACGTGTTGCGTGTAGTGCATCGTCAACACGGTCTTTTTTCTCTTTCATTTCAACTTCAGTTGCCGCACCGACTTTAATCACAGCGACACCACCTGCAAGTTTCGCAACACGCTCTTGCAGTTTTTCTTTATCGTAATCTGAGGTTGAATCTTCAATTTGTTGGCGGATTTGTGCAACGCGACCTTTAATTTGCGCTTCATCACCTACACCATCAATGATAGTGGTGTTATCTTTGCTGATGACAACGCGTTTTGCCTGACCGAGTTCTTCCAATGTTGCTTTTTCAAGCTCCATACCGATCTCTTCGGAAATAACCGTACCAGCAGTTAAAATCGCAATATCTTGAAGCATTGCTTTACGGCGATCTCCAAAGCCCGGTGCTTTCACTGCCGCCACTTTTACGATACCACGCATTGTATTAACCACGAGGGTGGCTAACGCTTCGCCTTCAATATCTTCAGCGATAATTAACAACGGTTTGCCCGCTTTTGCGACAGCTTCCAATACCGGTAAAAGTTCGCGGATATTGGATACTTTTTTATCTACCAATAAAATATACGGATTATCTAATTCAACCGTACCCGCTTCCGGTTTATTGATGAAGTAAGGGGATAAATAGCCACGATCGAACTGCATACCTTCTACAACATCTAAAGCATCTTCTAAGCCTGTGCCGTCTTCAACGGTGATCACGCCTTCTTTACCCACTTTATCCATTGCTTGTGCAATCAATTTACCGACAACACTGTCGCTATTTGCCGAGATTGTACCGACTTGCTCAATTTCTTTTGAGGTTTCACAAGGTTTAGAGAGAGCTTTTAATTCTTCCACAACTGCGGTAACCGCTTTATCGATCCCACGTTTTAAATCCATTGGGTTCATACCGGCGGCAACAGCTTTTAAGCCTTCATTCACAATCGCTTGTGCAAGAACAGTGGCGGTTGTTGTACCGTCTCCCGCTGCATCGTTGGCTTTAGAGGCAACCTCTTTTACCATTTGTGCGCCCATATTCTCGAATTTATCTTCCAATTCAATTTCACGGGCAACGGATACGCCGTCTTTCGTGATGGTCGGTGCGCCAAACGCCTTATCTAATACAACATTGCGTCCTTTTGGACCTAACGTAACTTTTACTGCATCGGCTAATACATTTACACCGTTTAACATTTTAATGCGTGCATCATTACCGAATTTTACATCTTTTGCTGCCATTTTCTCTTCCTCTCCAATCTTATTCAACAATCGCTAAAATATCGTTTTCAGATAAAATTAACACTTCTTCGCCGTCAATTTTTTCTGTTTTTACGCCATAGCCTTCATTAAAAATAACCACATCACCGACTTTAACGTGCATCGGGTGCACCGTGCCGTTTTCTAAAATGCGACCGTGCCCGACCGCTAACACTTTGCCACGGGTAGATTTAGTTGCCGCTGAACCGGTTAAAACGATACCGCCGGCGGATTTGGTTTCCACTTCTTCACGCTTTAAGATAACTTTGTCGTGTAATGGACGAATTTTCATTGCATTTTTCCTCTTAAGTGAATTTAACATTCTGTGTCATCGGCTTTGAAAAATGACACGACGCCACCCTATTTGGAGTTCTCTCGGCTGATTTCAAGGGGATAAAGCATATTTTTGCAAATTTTTCAGCGAAATCGACCGCTTGCAAAAGCCTAAAGCTGATTTGTCTAACAATAAAGGCTATTAAATCGGCACTTCCGTTTAATAGCCTTTATTTTAATGGTTGAAATTACAGTTCTTCTTCGCTGAAAACATCGTTTTCTACATCATTATCATCGAACTCAATCTCATCATCTTTATCTTTCTTATTTTTGCTCTTTTTAGATGTCTCTAAAATCAGTGCTTTTTCAGGATTGTTCGCAAGCAATTCTCGAATATCTTGTTCCAGTTTAACCGCAATTTCACTGTTATCGCTGAGCCATTTGATCGCATTATTTTTGCCCTGCCCGATTTTCTCGCCATCGAAAGAGAACCACGCACCGGATTTCTTGATGAAACCGTGGGCTTCCGCAAGAATCAATAATTCACTCATTCTGGAGATCCCTTCACCGTACATAATATCAAATTGGACTTCACGGAACGGCGGGGCAACTTTATTTTTAACCACTTTCACTTTCGTTTGGTTGCCGATAATTTCATCGCCGTTTTTCACTACACCGGCACGGCGGATATCTAAGCGCACCGAGGAATAGAATTTCAGCGCATTTCCGCCCGTAGTCGTTTCCGGATTACCGAACATCACGCCGATTTTCATTCGGATTTGGTTAATAAAGACAACCAAACAGTTCGTATTTTTGATATTTGCCGTTAATTTACGCAAGGCTTGGGACATCAAACGTGCCTGCAAGCCCATATGGGAATCACCCATATCGCCTTCAATTTCGGCTTTCGGTGTCAGCGCTGCCACAGAGTCCACGATAATCACATCGACCGCACCGGAGCGGACTAACGCATCACAAATTTCCAATGCTTGCTCTCCGTTATCCGGTTGAGAAATCAATAACTCATCGGTATTCACCCCTAGTTTACGGGCATAAATCGGGTCAAGGGCGTGCTCGGCATCAATAAAGGCACAGGTTTTTCCCGCTTTTTGTGCCTGCGCAATGGTGGAAAGGGTCAGTGTGGTTTTACCGGACGACTCCGGACCGTAAATTTCCACAATTCTTCCCATTGGCAAGCCGCCAATACCCAGTGCCAAATCCAACCCTAAAGATCCTGTTGAAATGGATTCGATATCAAGGTGTTGGCTTTGACCGAGTGTCATAATCGACCCTTTACCAAACTGTTTTTCGATTTGTGCCAGTGCGGCAGCAAGGGCTTTTTCTTTATTTTCCGGATCAACCTGTTTTACAACTGCAGTCGCTTTAGAGGGTTTCTTCTCTGCCATAATCGTTTCCTTATGTGATGAAGGCGGTGTTAATGTATGCCTAAAAACTGTAAATTATTATACTGTTTAACCATACAGTTTCAAGTCTTTTTCTAAAATTTTTGATCAGTATGGCTTAACATCGTATTGTGTTTTTGTTAATCGGTATTGCACGTTTCGGATCAAAAGGATTAAGCGCATTGATCATCATTATCTGCTGATAGTCGTACAAATTATGTTGAGTAATCTCCGTCAGAATAACCTGTTTTTTATCAATTAGTTGGCTTAGCTGCGTTCCTTTTAATAAATAGTGTGCCGGGCTGTGCCAAATACCGTTTTTTAAAAATAGAAGATTGCCGATAGTACAATCACTAATAAAGCCGTTTTTTATAAAAATAAGTTCTTCCCCGCTTTTTTTCAGAAATTGTTCGAATAATTGCCGATCGGTATATTTAAATGTATATTCTGCGTCATTAAGTTGTACACAACGAAAATAATCTATCTCTCTTTTCAGATAAGGAAAAAACTCAATATAATATGAGCTTGCATTGTAGCTGATTTTACACCTTACTATTCCTGTCTGATAAGATATTGGAATATGAATAATATCCGCTAAATTAACCGTATTTTCTGTGTTAAAATACAATCGCATTGCCTGTTCATAACGTTTTTGATGATAATAAATATTTTGAACAACGCCATCAATAATTGCGATCGTTTCAAATAGAGGATATTGGCACATAAATTTTTTCCAAAATTTCATTATATTCTGCGCTTAACTCGCTTGATATGGTAATGCCGCCACCGCTACGAAAATAGAGCTGTTGATCTTTTTGTTCAATATAACGAATAGCCACCGCACTTTCTAAGGATTCACCGTCAAAATAGCCAAAAATACCGGTATAGTAACCCCTTGTTTGCCCTTCTGCCTGTTGAATAATCTCCACAGTCTTCTGCTTCGGCGCACCGCTGATTGAGCCTGCCGGCAACAGTTTAGCAAGCATTGTGCCGATTTCTGCCTGCCAATTTTCGTTTAATTGCCCGCAGATTTCGGAACTGGTTTGATAAATCGCGCCACGGTGTGTTTCCACTTTCTCAAGATAACGGTATTTTGACACTTGAATATTGTGTGAAACAAGGGCAAGATCATTACGAATTAAATCGACAATAGTATTATGTTCGCTTAATTCTTTTTCAGAATTTAATAATGTTTCTTTAGCATTTTGTTCATTGGCATTTATTGTCCCTTTCATCGGATAAGAATAGATTTTATTATTCTCAATCCGAATAAAACATTCCGGCGAAAAGCAAACAAAGTGATCCTCTAAATAACATTTATATTTTGCTTGGCTGGCAATATATAATTCTGCCAAACTATAATTGGTTTCAATTTTGGTCGGATAAGTTAAATTCAATAAATAGCTATTGCCTTTTTGAATTTCATTTTTTACCCGCTCAAAGCCTTTTTGATACTCAGCAAACGGCATTGGCGAAAAGCTAAATTCAAACGTTTTATCTATATTTCTATGCCTATGAGGTTCGGTTTTTTTGCAAAAAAAATCGAAAAACAGACCGCTTGTTTTTGTGTTTTCAAGGGGCAGAATTAAAGGCTTTTGCTGTTCAAAATCAATCAAAAAGAAAAACGGGCGTTTGGCTTGACCGAATTGGTTGGCGGTATGGATAAATGTTTGCATTATTCATTGAATAGTAATAAAAGCACTGGAGCGCTAGTTATAATTCAATTCTAGGGAGATTACAATAGCCAAGAAGAGAGATTCTGTTTATTTAGAATCTTTACATTTTCTATCTTTAGACTACAATATTTTTCCAAGTATTTCATTCATAAATATAGGTAAACACTATGAAAAAATCTCTAATTATGGCACTTTGCACCGGCTTATTTTTATCCGGATGCGCAACTGAAGGTAATCGGGTTGTGGAAACGCCTAAAGTCGCAAGCTATAACACAACCTATTCAGGGGTCAAAGCACCGATTTCCGTTGGCAAATTTGATAATAAATCCAGTTACAATAACGGTATCTTTGCAAGCGGTGAAGATCAGCTTGGTAATCAATCAAAGACGATCTTAATGGCTCATTTACAACAAACGGGGCGTTTTAGTGTTTTGGATCGTACTAATTTAGCTGAAACAGCGGCAGAAGCAAAAATTAAGGGTAAGAAGCAAAATCTGAAAGGTGCAAATTATGTTGTTACCGGTGATGTAACGGAATTTGGTCGTAAAGTAGTTGGTGATCATCAATTATTCGGTATCTTAGGAAAAGGTAAAGAGCAGATTGCTTACGCAAAAGTTACGCTAAATATTGTCAATGCTCAAACATCTGAAATCGTCTATTCCGTTCAAGGTGCAGGGGAATATAGCCTGTCTAATCGTGAAATTGTCGGTTTTGGCGGTACTGCCGGCTATGATTCAACTTTAAATGGTAAAGTGCTGGATTTAGCCATTCGCGAAGCGGTCAATAATTTGGTAAACGGTATTGAATCGGGTAGATGGCAACCGGCTAACTAATCATTGAGGTAAATTATGATTATCAATAAAAAACTTGCAATGATTGTTTGCATAATGGGTTTAACGGCTTGTGGTACACGCAGTGAAAAACACTCTATTTATCACTGGGATAGCGATTATAGTCAATCTGTTTATCAAACATTACTACAAGAGGGTAATCCGCAAGAGCAATTGCAATCGTTGGAACAAATGGTTGCTAAAGGTGAAGGTAAAACGCCACCCGGGTTATATGCACAAATTGGTTTGCTTTATAATCAAATTGGTAATGTTTCAAAAGCAAAAGAAGCTTTTACTAAAGAAACGCAACTATTTCCCGAATCAAAACAGTATATTCAATTTCTGCTCACAAATGGGGTAAAAGGAGTGAAAAAATAATGAAACTGTTTAAATTGCTTGCATTATCTCTCTCTGCAGTTTTACTTGCCGCCTGTGGTTCAAAAACACCTTACGATTACAGTGCATTACAGGAAAGTAAACCGCGTTCAGTGCTTGTTTTAATGCCAACGGATCAAACCACGGAAGTTAAAGCAGGTGCTGCCGTGCTGTCAAATATTACCGCCCCTCTTGCAGAGGCGGGTTATTATGTTTTTCCGTCAGCATTGGTATATGAAACCTTTAAGTATAATGGATTAACACAAGCTCAAGACATTCATAATGTCAAATTGGATAAAATCAAAAGTATCTTTGGCGCTGATGCGGTTTTATACATTGATGTTGAAAATTACGGCGTGAGCTACCAAATTATTAACAGTGTAACGAGAGTGTCAATGAATGCTAAATTGGTTGATACTAAAACAGGCAAAACCTTATGGACAGGTAAAGGCTATGCCAGTGTTGATAGCAGTGATAATAACAGCGGTTTGCTAGGAAGTCTAATTAAGGCTGCGGTAAGCCAAGTGATGAATCATATTAATGATAAAAGCTATGACGTTGCCGGTTTTGCCAGCTGGAATTTACTCCGTACAGGTCAATCCCCTAACATTCTTTATGGCCCGTATCATCCTAATTACGGCAGAGATCCTCAGTTAAATAAGACTAAGTAAAGGTTTTAATTTTACTTAAAATCGGTAGTTAAATACTACCGATTTTTTGATTGCTTATTTGCTCACCGCTTTCTGCCAAGTGGCTAACCATTGTTTGACCGTATCAGTTTCGGGCTGATGAAATTCAATTTGGGTGTAATTAGGCAGGGTTTGAAAGAGCGGATCGGCTTGGCTGCTCACCACCGGCTTCATCACATTATGGTAGGAAATCACTTTTTGGGCTTCCGGTTGGTGTAAGAAAGCCAAAAATTGCCGTGCCAATGCAGGCTGCTTGCTCGCTTTGGTAATGGCAGCGACTTCCGTTTGCACTAAATGCCCTTCCTCAAAATTTAAGGCGACATAATCTTGGCTTTTCTCGTGCCATTGGTGATAGAGCGGCGAAGTCGCATAACTTAACACTAAATCCGCTTCCCCTTTTAAAAACGCACCGTAAGTTTCCGACCAACCTTTTCCAACCGTTACCGTATGTTTTGCAAGGCTTTGCCACGCGGTTTCAGCCTTGTCGCCATAAACTTGATTAACCCAAAACAGTAAACCACGTCCTACAGTACTGGTGCGGGGATCTTGATAAATCACGCGTAAGTCCTGTCTTTCTACCAATTCTTTCAAGGTTTTCGGCGGATTAGCCAATTTCTGTTTATGGTAGATAAAAGCGTACTCGCCGAAATCGTAAGGAATAAAGGTGCTGTTCGCCCACGGTTGTTTGAGGTCAAGCGAGCTTGTATCCAGTTGATGCGCAATAAATAGCCCCGTTTTTTCGGCTTCCAGCATCACAAAATTATCAATCCCCAGCATAACGTCCGCTTTGGTTTTGTTCCCTTCTAAACGAATGCGGTTGAACATTGTAACCCCGTCTTCAAAGGGCATAAATTTCACATCGCAACCGCATTGTTGTTCAAACATTTGTTCTAATTTAGGCGCAGGCCCCCATTCCGATGTGAATGAATCGTAAGTATAAACCGTCAATGTTGGGGAATTGGCAAAGGCGGATAGGGCAAGAAAAAGGCCGGAAAGTGGCAAAATTTTGGTAAGTTTCATAAGTGTTCCTTCTAAAACGGAGATAAATAGAAGGATCTAAAACAGAATACGGCGAAATTGTCTGTCTCAAATCCCTACGCTGATATTAGTCAGATCAGGTTCTATGGGTATTTCTCAGCGTGATATATCACGCACCCCAATGAGAACTTTCGCATTCTACTATAAAGAAAGCGGAAAATCGCTTAAAATATCGCAAATTTTTCATTTGTCGATTTTGTCGGTCTAACGACCGCTTGTAAAAAGGATCACGATTTGAACGAACTGATTATTACCCTTGAACCGCAGGATAACATCCGACTCCAAGCCTTTTGCGGCGCTTTTGATGAGAATTTAGCCCTTATCGAAAAAAGTTTTAACCTCTGTATCGCCCGCAACGCTTTTACGCTCACCTTACAGCCACAACCTGAAACCGACCATTCCCCCCAACTTTTACAAAAGGTTGCCAAGCTGCTACAACAACTCTACAACGAAACCGCCCCTCTAAAAGGCAAAGTAAAAGAGTTAGATCTTGAAGATGTGCATCTTGCCATTCAAGAAAGTCGCTTAATGTTGCAATCTGCCAACACTTCAACGGCGTATGATATCGCAATCAAAACCAAACGGGGGGTGATTAAACCGAGAGGCGAGCATCAGCAAGCCTATTTACGCAATATTTTACGCCACGACATTAGTTTTGGTATTGGGCCAGCTGGCACAGGCAAAACCTTTTTGGCGGTCGCCGCAGCGGTGGAATCACTAGAACGTCAAGAAATCCGCCGCATTCTGCTAACACGACCTGCGGTTGAGGCGGGCGAAAAACTAGGCTTCTTACCAGGGGATCTGGGGCAGAAAATTGAACCCTATTTACGCCCGTTGTACGATGCACTGTTTGAAATGCTGGGCTTTGAACGGGCGCAAAAATTGATGGAACGCAATGTGATTGAAATTGCGCCCCTTGCCTATATGCGCGGGCGAACATTAAACGATGCGTTTATTATTTTAGACGAAAGTCAAAATACCACGATTGAGCAGATGAAAATGTTTTTGACCCGTATCGGCTTTAATTCCAAAGCGGTAATCACCGGCGATATTACGCAGGTCGATCTGCCTCGCTCGCAAAAATCGGGACTGAAACACGCTATTGAGGTATTGAGCAAAGTAGAAGATGTCAGCTTCAATTATTTTGACAGCCAAGATATTGTACGCCACCCGATCGTAGCGAAGATCGTGCAAGCCTATGATGCGTGGGAGGCGGAAGATGAAATCCGCCGAGAAAACCGCCGTTTGGAAAAACTGGCGTTAGAGCAAGAAAAAATTCTCGCACAGGCGGAGAGTTTATAACACAACGGCGTGATCACATCACGCCGTTTTCTGTTTACAGTGCTTTAAGCACATTCACCATTTCGATTGCGCCTAAGGCACATTCTGCGCCTTTGTTGCCCGCTTTTGTGCCTGCACGTTCAATCGCTTGCTCAATATTTTCGGTGGTTAAAACCCCAAACATCACCGGCACGCCTGTCTCTAAGCTCACCGCGCCGATGCCTTTTGCCGCTTCGTTACAGACATAATCGTAGTGAGTGGTTGAGCCGCGAATGACCGTACCTAAGCAAATCACCGCATCATATTTGCCGCTTTGTGCCATTTTTTTGGCAACCAGCGGGATTTCAAACGCTCCCGGCACCCAAGCGGTGTCAATATCGGCTTCGTTTGCACCGTGGCGAACCAACGCATCTACTGCGCCGGATAATAATTTGTCGTTGATAAAATCGTTGAAACGGGCGCAGACAATGCCGAATTTTAAGCCTGTCGCCACTAAATTACCGCTGATTTTTGCCATTTTGGTATCCTTATTCAATAAAAGTAAATCTTGTCTTTGCAAGCGGTCGCTAACGCTTGCTTGTTTGCAAAAGTCCGACATCATATAGCGATTGCATCATAAGTAGAGGCACTGCCTGCCCCTCAACTATCTGATTTTGCAACGGAGGCATATACCGCCAAAGTCTTCTCAAATTAGACGTTCAGTAAATGCCGCATTTTATGCTGCTTGACCTTGAGATAGTCCAAATCGTGTTCGGTCGGTTCGACTTGGATCGGCTCTCGGGCAGCAATATTCAACCCGACCTGTTGTAATCCCTCGATTTTTGCCGGATTATTGGTGAGTAGGCGAATGGTTTTAACCCCAAGGCTACGGAACATTTGTGCGCCGATATGGTATTCCCGCTCGTCATCGCCAAAACCTAGCGCCAAATTCGCCTCTACTGTATCCATTCCTTGATCCTGCAATTCATAAGCACGCAGTTTGTTGATTAAGCCGATACCCCGCCCTTCTTGGCGGAGATAGAGTAACACGCCGCGCCCTTCCTGCTCAATCTGCTGCATTGCGGCGGCAAATTGTTGCCCGCAATCGCAGCGTTGAGAGCCGAACGCATCGCCGGTCAAACATTCCGAGTGAATGCGGCACAGGACATTTTCACCATCGCCGATCTCACCTTTCACCAGTGCAATATGCTCTTTGCCGCTGATCGTTTCCACAAAACTGTGAGCAGTAAACTCGCCGTATTTGGTCGGCATTTTCACCACGGAAACCGGTTCAACCAAACCGTCTTTCGCTCTGCGGTAATCTTGTAATTGTTGAATGGTGATAAACGGCATTTGGTGGGCTGTAGAGAAGGCTTGCAGATCCGCCATTTTCATCATTGTGCCGTCCTCCGCCATAATTTCACAGCATAGCCCCGCCTGCTTTAAGCCGGCAAGTCGCATTAAATCGACCGTTGCTTCCGTGTGTCCGTTGCGTACCAATACGCCCCCTTGTTTGGCTAACAGTGGGAACATATGTCCCGGACGGCGAAAATCACTCGGTTTTGCCTGCTCTTCGACCAATTTCATCGCCGTGAGGGAACGCTCAAACGCCGAAATGCCGGTGCCGGTGTCAATGTGATCGATGGAAACGGTAAACGCCGTTTCGTGATTATCGGTGTTATGTGCCACCATTTGCGGCAAATCCAGTTTTTCCGCAATGGCTTGGGAAATCGGCATACAGATCAGGCCCTTGCCGTATTTCGCCATAAAATTGATATTGTCCGGTGTGGCAAATTCGGCGGCACAAATGAAATCGCCTTCGTTTTCCCGATCTTCGTCATCGCTGACTAAAATGATTTTGCCTTGACGCAATGCGTCCAAAGCCTGCTCGACAGTTGAAAATTGAAACATTGATTTTCCTTGTTAATGGCAATGGGGCAGAAAGCGAGCATAAAAAACGCCCTGAACAATCTGCCAGAGCGTCTAAAAAGCGTAAAATATCACACTTAAATCGAGTTTAAGTGTGTCTTACTCTTCTCCCATCCAGACTTTTACTGTCGGTTTTGGAATTTCACCAAATCCTGCTTCGGTTGTGCCAAAGCTCGCAGACTATCACTGCCGGTCGGGAATTTCACCCTGCCCTGAAGATTAAAAATTGGGGGAAATTCTGCGTAAATCCGCCGTTGATGTCAAGTATAAAAATGCAAGCGGTCGTTTGAGGGGGAAAATTGACAAAATGAAGCCGAACTTTTAAGAGAGCGGCTATCTCTAATCGGTGCAATAATATTCACCTAGAGACTAATTTTAATGACGTTTTTACGCTTTCGCCTCTCTTCCACCAGCTTAATCGGTTTGGTTTCGCTCTATTTTGCCTTGGTATTGAACTATCCGTTTTATGCCAAAATACTCAGCCTTCAGCCACTCACCTTTTCCGCCCAAGATGCTTTTCTATTGACAGTGCCGCTGTTTGTCTTTTTTGTGCTAAACGCTTGTTTTCAACTGCTGGCACTACCGTGGCTGCATAAAATTGTGATGCCGTTGCTGCTAATCATTAGTGCGACAATCAGCTATAACGCACTTTTCTTTGATGTGTATTTTACGCGAGATATGCTCACTAATGTGATGCAGACGACATTGGCGGAAAGCTCCCGCCTTATCACGTTGCCGTTTGTTTTGTGGGTCGGGCTATTCGGCGGCATACCGGCGTTGCTCTATCTTTCAGTCAAGGTGCATTACCGTCCTTGGTTGAAAGAAATTGCCTATCGGTTTGCGGCAATTATGCTCTCTGCGCTGGTGTTGGTCGGCATCGGCACTCTGTTTTATCAGGATTATGCCTCCTTTTCCCGCAATAATAAGACGATTACCGCTTTGATTGTCCCCTCTAATTTTATCGGTGCCGGTATCAGCAAATATAAACGTTGGTTACGCAACAACACGCCTCATCAACAAATTGATCAGAATGCGGCACAAGCGAAACCCGATAGCTACCGCCACATTACCGTCATCGTAATGGGAGAAACGACCCGAGCGCAAAATTGGGGATTAAACGGCTACTCTCGTCAAACAACGCCGTTGCTGGCTAAGCGAGGCGATCAAATTATCAATTTCCGCAATGTGGAAAGCTGCGATACGTTTACCGCCGGCTCCGTGCCTTGTCTCTTTTCCAATATGGATAGAGCGAACTACGATGCACTAAAAGCGGAAAAATCCGATACTATTTTGGATATTTTACAACGCAGCGGCGTGGAGGTGGTCTGGTTGGATAATGACACCGGCTGCAAGGGGGTTTGTGATCGTGTCCCTTATAAAGATGTTACCGCCCTCAACTTGCCTGAATTTTGCCGCAATGGTGAGTGTTTGGATAATATTCTGCTGCCGGAACTGGATCGGGTATTGGCAGAAAATGAGAGAACCGGTAAGGATATTGTGGTCGTCCTGCATACGATGGGCAGCCACGGCCCAACCTATTATGAACGCTACAGCCCTGAGTTTCGCTACTTCTCGCCAACCTGCGATACCAATGAAATCAACCGCTGCACCAAGGCAGAGCTGGTCAATACTTATGACAACAGTATTATCTATATCGATCAATTTATTGATAAAGTCATTCAGCGGTTGGAATATCGAGATGATGTAGAGGGAAGTGTAATTTATCTCTCCGACCACGGTGAATCCTTAGGTGAAAAAGGGATTTATCTGCACAGCACACCCCGCTCGATTGCCCCTGAAGTGCAAACCAAAGTGCCGATGGTGATGTGGTTTAACTCAAGATGGTGGCAAAATGAGGGCATTGATTTTAATTGTTTAACGCAAAATGCACGGACAAAGCCCTATTCACACGATAATTTTTACAGCACAATTTATGGGATTATGGATATGGAAACCCGCAACACCAGTTACCGAGCGGAAATGGATATTGTCGGGCAGTGCAAAAAGAGGTAACTGAAAAGGGGCATAACACGCCCCTTTATTTTGTTTGGTTAATAACCATTCACTCGCATTTCACGGTGTCGCTGGGATAACAATGCGGTCAAAAACCTGCGGCTTTCAAAAAATCTTCGCTTAAGCAGCTATTGGGTTGGTTATTCGGCGAGTGCAATAATTTCTCCACATATTTCCCGATGATATCGTTTTCCAAATTAACCCGACTGCCAATCTTTTTCGTACCGAGGGTCGTGTGTGCAAGGGTATGGGGAATAATAGAAACACGGAAACTGCCCTCATCGCAATCAACCACGGTTAAACTGATGCCGTCAATCGTAATAGAGCCTTTTTCGATAATATAACGCATCAACGCCGGTTTGGCCTTGATCCGATACCACACCGCATTATCTGCCGGCGTAATGCTGATAATCTCACCTGTGCCGTCAATATGCCCCGACACAATATGCCCGCCGAAGCGTCCGTTTGCCGCCATTGCCCGCTCTAAATTAACCGGACTATTCGGCTGCAATTCGCCAAGTGCGGTACGGTTAAGGGTTTCCGACATCACATCGGCACAAAAATGGTGGCTGCCAAACTCGGTAACGGTTAAGCAAACACCGTTTACCGCAATACTGTCGCCAAGCTGCATATCGCTAAAAATTTTACTTCCGGTGATGGTCAGCACGGCAAATTCGCCTTGCTTATGGATTTTGGCAACCTTGCCGACTTCCTCAATAATGCCTGTAAACATCAGTGGATAACCTCAAAATCTAATAAAATATCCTCGCCGTGTAGGCTAATTTGCGGTGAGCCAAGCTTGACCGCCGCTGCCAACGAAGCGATTCCCTCTCCGCCGATCGGCGTTTTCGCTTGCATACCGCCGATTAACTTCGGCGCAAGGTAACAATGCACCCGATTCACCACGCCGGCACGCAAGGCACTGAAATTGAGCTGCGAGCCGCCTTCCAGTAGTACACTGTCGATCCCAAGTTGTCCGATTTTTTGCAAAAGATCGGCTAAATCGACCCGCTTGTTTTGTGCGGCAACGGTCAAGATTTCCACTCCAAATTGACGATATTCGGCGTGGCGGTCAAGATCTTGATTGAGCGTGGCAATAATGGTGCGGTATTGATGTGCCGTTTGCACGATCTGACACTCCAACGGTGTACGCAGTTGGCTGTCGCACACAATGCGTACCGGTTGTTTCCCATTCGGGATTCGGCTGTTAAGCATCGGATTATCTGCCAATACCGTGCCAACCCCGACCATAATTGCACTGTATTGGTGGCGGGTACGTTGTACGTTCTCCCTCGCCGCTTCGCCCGTAATCCATTTGGATTCACCGCTTGCGGTGGCAATTTTGCCGTCTGCGGTCATCGCATATTTCATCAGAACATAAGGGCGTTTGGTTTGAATATAATGAAAAAAGATCGGGTTAAGCCGATCGCATTCATCGCGTAGCACATCTTCCACCACCTCAATACCTGCTTGACGCAGTTGTGCCGCCCCTTTACCCGCCACCAGCGGATTAGGATCACGCGAGCCGATCACCACTTTTTTAATCCCGCTTTCAATGATTAAATCACTGCACGGCGGCGTGCGTCCGTGATGACAGCAGGGTTCAAGGGTAACATACAGCGTTGCGCCGTTGAGATCCTGCCGGCAATTTAAAATTGCGTTTCGCTCGGCGTGCCAGTCGCCGTAACGGGCGTGATAACCTTCGGCAACAATGTTGCCCTGTTGCACGATAACACACCCAACCAACGGGTTCGGGTTCGTCCAGCCCCGTCCTTGCTCGGCAAGGGCGATGGCACGTTGCATAAAATCAGCGTCTGTCATTGGAATAATTGAAAAATGAAAACAAGCAGTCGGTTCGGTCTGTTTTTTAACACAATACAGGGACACATTGCGTCCCTGTCTGTCATTGCATTACGGCTGGTTATCGCCTTCTAACTGTTTGATGAAATCCGGATTGACCTCAATTTTTGCCCGCTCACGCAAGTCTTGCAGAAAATCTTGACGCAGCACTTGTTGATCGACTTGGGCAAATTGTGCGGCGTACGGTGTAAACTCTGCAACGTCGCCGTCTGTTACTTTATCCAATGCGATCACAATCACATCACCGTGAACATTGCGTGCCGTGTGGTATGTGGCTTTATCCGTTGGTTTTGCCATTTGAAACACTGTTCGGGCAAGTACTGGTTCTTGTTGTTGCGCACTAGCAAACACCAATTCACGCGGGGCGGCAAAGGCAAGGGACGGGGTTTCACCGGCTTGCAAGGCTTTCACATTGTCTTGTGCTTTTGCCAGTAATGCTTTTTCCGCTTTTTCAAATTTTACGGCATTTTCAACCGCTTGTTTGGCTTGTTCAAAGGTTTGCGGCTGCTCAGCTTGGTAATCGGTTACCCGCACAAACAAGGTTTTCGGGTTGGCGTGATCGCCGATTTCAATCGCTTCAGAGTTCTGCCCGCTCTGTTTTAAATCGCCACTAAAGAGCGCTTTAATGGCGGCATCGTGTTGCAGTGCCTCCGGCACATTTTCACGGGTAAAGGATTCGGTTTTATGTAAGGATACGCCCGCTGCCTCGGCAACTTTTTCGAGCGAACCGCTATTTTCAAAAGCGGTATTAGTCATTTCATGCACGGCGTTGGCATAATCGGTCAGGACAGCATCGTTACGAATTGCCGTTTCGATCTGATTTTTGACTTGTTCAAGCGGTATGTTGCTTTCGTCTTTGCGTTCTAACACTTTGATAATATGGAAATTGCCGTCCACTTTAACCGGTTGACCGACCTGTCCGATTTGCAAAGCAGCCGCCGCATCTTCAAAGGCTTTTGGGAATGTGCCGGTTTTTGCCCAACCTAAATCGCCCCCTTGAGCGGCAGAAATTTTATCCTGTGAGTATGTTTTCGCTAATGTTGCAAAGTCTTCGCCGTTATTGACCGCTTGCATCACACTATTTGCCGTGGCTTCGTCCGCCACTTGAATGTGGGCGATGTGTGATTCACCCTGTACGCCAAACTGCGCTTTGTGGCGATGATAGTAATCCTCAATTTGTGCATCACTCACCTTCATTTTTGCGGCTAAATCCGCCGGTGAGAGCGTTACATATTCAACGGTCAGTTTTTCGGGATTGATAAAGACGTTTTTATTCGCTTCATAGTAGGTTTGTAGCTCTTGCCCCGTCGCAGATTGTTTTGCCACTTCATCTTGAATCGGGAAGGTGGCTAACCGCACTTGGCGTTTTTGCAGTAATAATTTAGCCAATAACGCTTGTTGCGCCGGAACGCTAAAGTGTGATCCTAAAATGCCTTCTTGAATTTGTGAGAACAACATTCCCTGCCCGACAATCGCTGCATAGCCGTCCGCTGTGATGCCGTTATTACGCAGGTTTTGTTGATAGAGTGCGTTGTTGAACTTGCCGTCTTGTTGGAAAGCCGGACTGTTCACAATTTCCGCTTTGATTTGCTCGGCACTGATGCCCAATTTAAGCTCTTGGGCGTATTGGCGGAGCAATTCATCATCTACTAATCCGTTAATAATGCTGTCGTGGAATTGTTTGGCATAGAGCGGATTATCCATTGAATCCCAAAACTTTTCACCAAGTTGTTGATTTAAAATATTTTGTTGGAGGCTTTTGGCATTATTAAACTGTTGTTGGGAGATTTCTTCCTCATTGACTTTCACGGCGGAGGTATCCGTTGCCATCAATGTACCACCGATGCCGCCCAAAACGAAAGACAACGAAACCAAGGCGAAAATCACCTTAAACACAGGCCCGTTCGTCTTGTCGTGCATTTTTTCAATCATTGTTGTGTTCCTAAGATTAAGCTAAAAAATTGTGCCGATTATACTGACAAAGTGGCAAATGCTCAAATTTGAATTTTGCAATATGCAGTGCGAAATTGACCGCGTGTTTGTCAATACGTTCACTTTCGACTTTGCAATTTAGGCGGAAATTTGGTTTAATTTGCGCCCAATTCAATTATCTTTTCTCAACACAAAATAGGGATACCGTATGGGTATTTACGCTTATATCTGCTTTCTCTCCGCCTTGTCGATTTTACTCGGCTTTGTCACCAGCAAAATCAGTGCGAAAGTGCAATCGACCATTGCCATTACCGCAGCGGCAATGGTTGGCTCAATGTTACTGCTACTGCTTGGCGCACTGGGCTGGTTCAATTTGGATAAAATCGCCACCGAAGTAATGGAGCAAATTGATTTCAAAAGTTTCTTATTAAACGGGATCTTAGGCTTTCTCTTGTTTGCCGGCTCTCTCGGCATAAAATTACCAGTGTTAAAAGATCAAAAATGGGAAATCACCATTTTTGCCCTGTTCTCCACTCTCGCCTCCACCTTGATTATCGGCGGGGCAATTTATGCGATCGCTAATCTGATCGGCTTACAAATTGACTTAATTTACTGCATCGTCTTCGGGGCATTGATTTCCCCTACCGACCCGATTGCGGTATTAGCCATCATTAAAAATTTGCGTGCGCCAAAACGTCTGTCAATGCAGGTAGAAGGGGAGTCGCTGTTTAATGACGGCGTGGGTTTGGTTATTTTCGTTACCGTTTTTGCCGTGGCCTTCGGCGGGCAAGAAGCCACTTTTAGCGGTATTCTCAGCTTGTTCCTGCACGAAGCCATCGGCGGGATTTTATTTGGGTTTGTGCTGGGCTTTATCGCCCATATTTTGATTTCCAGTACCGATGACGGGAGCTTGGAAATTCTATTAACCCTCACAATTCCAACCGCCGGTTTTATGTTCGCCAATAATGTGTTGCATATTTCAGGGGCGTTGGCAATGGTGGTTTCGGGGATTATGATTGGCAACTGGACACGCCGTTCGGGCTTTTCCGAGCAAAGCCAACGTTATTTGGATCACTTCTGGGAGATGATCGACCACTTCCTCAATTCACTGCTGTTCTTCCTGATCGGTTTTGCGATTTTATTGGTTGATTTTAATATTTACGGCATTGTAATGATGATTATCGCCGTGCCGATTTGCTTGGTGTCCCGCTATGTCAGCCTATGGCTACCGTTTAAAGCATTGCAACAGTTTAGAACCTACAACCCCTATACGCTACGCATTATGACGTGGGGCGGTTTGCGGGGCGGCTTAGCGTTAGCAATGGCGCTGTCTATTCCGGCGAAAACGGCATTTGCCAACGGGATTGATGTGAAAGAGTTAATTCTGGTGATGACCTATTCAGTAGTAATGTTCTCGATTTTAGTACAAGGCTCAACGGTCGAACCGTTAATCCGCAAATCCAAAACGGTTGATCCGAATCGTGAAGCGTATTTACAACCGACCAACCCACCGCATCAGCACTAAATTTTAACGAAGGCATTGCTTTTCAATGCCTTTCTTTTTAGAATAGGCGACTTCGTGTCATAGCTGAATTAGAGATCGGCTATTGATGAATTTAAACCCACTTTTTAGGAGTAAACAATGTCTCTAAGCGTAGAAGCAAAAGCAAAAATCGTGGCTGAATTTGGTCGTGATGCAAAAGATACCGGTTCTTCAGAAGTGCAAATCGCACTTTTAACCGCTCAAATCAACCACTTACAAGCGCACTTTGCTCAACATAAAAAAGATCACCACGGTCGCCGTGGTTTATTACGTATGGTTTCACGCCGTCGTAAATTATTAGACTACCTCAAACGTACTGATCTGGCTAAATATTCAGACACTATCGCACGTTTAGGTTTACGTCGCTAATTTCTGTTTTAATCGAAAACCGAGCATCAGGCTCGGTTTTTTTATGCCGATAATTTGTAAAACGCCGCCAATAGCTCAATGCTTTGATGTTATGCCGATTGTACAACAGAAATAGTATCAAGTGTGCAAAATTTCCTCTGAAACAGACCGCTTGCGACTTACTTAATCGCCTCTAATCGTGCTAATAACTGCTCACTCGGCATTGCTTGGATTTTTCGCATATAGCGGAAAAACAGTCCGGCGGCAAGGCTAAGGCACAAACAGAAGACCAGCCAAAAACCGGCGGCAGCCATTGGGTCGGTCAGCCAATCCGTGCGGGCTAAGATCGTACCGAGTGGCATTCCTACCAGCCAGTAGCAGACGATGGTAACCAATAAAATGGGCTTGGTGTATTTGTAGCCGCGTAAAATCCCGTTACAGACCGCTTGTATGGAGTCGGGAATTTGATAAATCGCAGCAAACACCAATAAACCGGACGCAATCGCCACGGAAGTCGGGTCGCTGGTGAAGGCATACGGGATCAGATCTTTCAGCAGAAAGATAATCAACGCCATCAAGAGCGCAATCGCAGTACAGCTAAAAATGGCGTGATAGCTGAGCCATTTCGCCTGCTCCGCTTGTTGCTGCCCCAGGGTTTGCCCGATCATAATCGTTGTAGCAATACTAAAGGAAAGCGGGATCATAAAAAACAGCGAGCTGGTTTGTAGTGCTACTTGGTGGCTCGCCACGACTTGCGCTCCTAAAGGCGAAATAATCAGTGAAGACGCAGCGAACAACATCACTTCGGTAAACAGGGCAAAACCGATCGGCGTGCCGAGTTTGAACAGTTTCACCAGCGTGTCTTTGCACGGTTTTTCGATCCATTTCTCAAATAATTTAATGTCTTTTTGCGACTTATTCGTGCGGCAGTAATGCAAAATCATCAGGAACATTACCCAGTTCACAATCGCCGTTGCCACTCCGCAGCCGACCGCCCCTAATGCCGGCAGCCCGAAATGCCCGAAAATAAAGAGATAATTCAGCGGAATATTGAGCAGTAAACCGAAAAAGGTAATCAGCATCGCCGGTTTGGGATTAGACAGCCCGTCATTCATACAACGTAAATTAACCGCCAATAACGCCGGAATGACCCCGAAACTGAGCGCAAATAAATAGTCCTGTGATTTTTGTGAAAATGCCGCCGGCGTTTGCATAAAATCTAAAATCAGGTGGCTGTTGAGGTAAATAAAAATCAGCGGCACGCTCAAACTCAATACGATCCACACCCCTTGGCGAATTTGGTGGGCGATTAAGGGACGCTGGTTTGAGCCGTTTAAATAGGAAACGGTCGGCGTAATTGCATTGAGAATGCCCAGCACCAACAGAAACAGTGGAAAATAGATTGAGTTACTCACGGCAATCGCCGACACATCATTATCGCTGACTAAGCCTGCCATAATGATGTCCGCCAGCCCCATTCCCGATGCCGCCAACTGCGAGACAAAAATCGGCAGAGAAAGTTTAAATAAGCGCTTTGCATTTTCGGGATAGGCGTGCCAATGTGATTGCATAAAAACCTCAATACTCTGGTTGGAAAAAGGAAACAAGCGGTCGGTTAAAACATATTTTTTGCAAAATAATGTCGCACACAAACCAAAACGGATAATTAAAGGGTGCAGAACACCACATCAGCATCCGTCAAAAATCACATCATTTCAAACGGAAATGAAACAGATGACGAACGTGGCGTTCTAGCAATAAGTAAGACGATAAATATCGCAAAAATCTGTGCTTAAACGACCGCTTGCAAGGGCAAGAGAATATTAGTTTAAGGTGATACGGGCAAATTTACGTTTACCGACTTGGTAAACAAATGTGCCTTTTTCGGCATTTTGCTTCACATCGTCAATTTTCACACCGTCAATTTTTACCCCGCCTTGCTGTGCAGCACGGATCGCTTCTGATGTCGAGCTGACCAAGCCCGCTTCTTTCAATAAATTTGCCAAGCCGATTTCGCCTTCAAAAGTAAATTCCGGTATCTCGTCCGGCAGTGCGCCTTTTTGGAAACGGTTGATAAAGGCTTGCTCCGCCGCATCCGCATCAGCTTCACTGTGGAAACGGGCAATGATTTCTTTGGCGAGCAGAATTTTAACGTCCCGCGGGTTTTTACCGTTTGCCACGTCCGCTTTTAATTGGGCAATTTCAGCAAGCGGGCGGAAAGAGAGCAAATTATACCAATCCCACATCAATTCATCGGAAATCGACATAATTTTGCCGAACATTTCGGACGGCGCTTCGGTTACGCCAATGTAGTTGCCGAGAGACTTCGACATTTTTTTCTCGCCGTCTAAACCAACTAATAACGGCAGAGTCATTGCCACTTGCGGTTTTTGTCCGGCAGATTTTTGCAGCTCACGCCCAATCAACAAATTGAACGTTTGATCTGTGCCACCCAACTCAATATCCGCCTCTAACGCAACGGAATCGTGCCCTTGCAATAATGGGTAGATAAATTCGTGGATCGCAATGGATTGGTTATTGGCGAAACGCTTTTTGAAATCGTCCCGCTCTAACATTCGAGCGACCGTATAGTTAGACGCCAAACGGATCATTCCGACCGTACCAAGCTCGCCCAACCACTCGGAGTTAAACACGATACGGGTTTTGTTCGGGTCGAGAATTTTAAAAATCTGCTCTTTGTAGGTTTCCGCATTACGCAGCACATCTTCGCGGGAAAGCGGCGGGCGGGTTGTATTTTTACCGGACGGATCACCCACAGTCGCAGTAAAATCACCGATCAAGAAAATCACTTCGTGACCAAAATTTTGGAACTGACGCAATTTATTTAAGACAACCGTATGCCCTAAGTGAATATCGGGCGCAGTCGGATCAGCGCCTAATTTCACCCGCAACGGACGGTTTTCTTTAAGTTTTTCAATTAAATCGGCTTCGGAGTAAACATCTTCTACTCCACGTTTCAGTTCGGCGAGAACAGTTTCAAGAGTCTGCATCAACGGAATCCTTCACATTTATAATCTAAAAATCTAACAAGACAGGCATTATAACCCTTAGATGCGCAAAGGGTAACAGGAAAAATAAAGAAAATCGGTGAAATAAAAAAAACGCCTCAGAATTTTTATCATACTCTCGAAAATCTCTTTTTCCTCGTTGATAAGCTCCTTCTTGAGCAGTGTTATTTTTTAAACCTTCTAAAGCCCATTTTTTGGCTTCTACATAATTCCCATATCAAAATAATTATCAAATATACAGATAATGCCTCTTTGAGATCGCCTTTTTCTATTTCTAAAAGATTAGCTTTTTCAATTTCAGCTATGAATTCAGCTAATTCTGTTGATGTTAATAACATAATAATATTCCTCTCATTTATTTAAGTGGTGGTAAATATCGTTCACCCAATTTTGCACCTTGTGAACGGTTAATTGAATAATGTTCTAAATAATAATTATCAGGATCACGCATCCATTCTCTAACTTCTTTCGATCTTGCACCATACTGCCGTCCAGTAGCATTCCACCATCTTTTTGAAAGGTCATTCCTTCTTCATCTTAATATATCAGCGTTTTTCTTACAGGGACTCAACCCAAAAAGATCACCCCAATCCCACGGGTTAGTTTGGTTTTGCCATATACACTAGTGAGGATTTAAGTTAATTCTTCAAATAAGCCTCCTTTGAACTTATCTTTGAAAAGATTCACAAATTCTTCAGTAAAAAATGCTTCTGTCAATAAATTTGGATCTTTAAATAAATAAACACCTTCTAAGTCAATATCTTTAATAAAGCTAAAATTTCCATCTAAAACCATCTTCAATAAGTCATCTTTATTTTTAAATTTGATAATACTTATATTATTTAATGGATAAACCAAATAAAACCTTCTATTGTCGTTTGTATCTACCAAAATAAACTCAGCATTTATTTTAATTCTTTCCATTTCTGCCTTTATCTCCTCATTAACAAAGAAATAAGGTAATGATGTTGACACATTGAAATCTGAACGTTTGGATCTTTCTTTCTTTGACTTTCCTTCATAAAGGGTAAGTTTTATGGTAATATCTGAGGCGAAACCTTGGCATTTTTTATCCATAAAAGAAACAAGATTTTCTGTTGTATAGAATTTATATTCACCATCATGTGATCGTTCTGACAATTGGAATAACTTCATTATTTTCTCCTAATAAATACTTCTATTTAAAAATAAATCTTCTCGTAACTTGTTAAGTGCATTTTTGACATGCCGTTTCCCTCCTATAGCATCTGCTCTTCTTAGGACATTATTTACGTGTTCATAATATTTACTTGTATGTATTTCCCTGTGATAAGCACCTGCTTGTTTTGAATTTTTACTCATATGCTTTAAGAAAATACCATTTCTAGCGCTATCAATATCAATTTTATGTTTACTTAAAATATCTCTAGCAATTTGAGCTCTAGGATCATTTTCCGCAACAATATGGTGTGCTGCAGATCCTTTTTCTTTATGCCAAGCTCGATTAGAATACCCTTTTTGTTTAGCTAATTTTTCATTAGCCCTAAGCATATTATCCCTAAGCTTTTTAGGACACCCTGCCAGCCCAAACAAATCGGCCCAATCCCACGGGTTATGTACATAGGAATAAGGCGTTTCCCCACCCGCTAGCCCAATCGGGTCTAAACACAGATAATTCCCCGTTTCCGGGTCGTAATAACGGAAGCGGTTATAAGCTAATCCTGATTCTTGGTCTAGCCACTGCCCCGCAAATAACATCTCCGGGTCAAGCGGGTTCGGGTATTTGAACTGATACCAATCAAAACAAATTCCCCAAAGGGTGCGTTTTTCTGCCTTCCACGCCAGTTCGCCTTCGGGGGTAAATAGCCCTAAAATCTTACCGTTCGGTTGGCTGACAGCGTAGTGGGTGGTGTGCTTATCTTGGTAACTGTCCTGTTGCGCCAATAACTCCCAGCCGTGAAATACGCTGTGCCGTTGGTGAATCAGTTTGTCTTGCTTGAATATCTGCGTAAGGGCAAGTTGGTCGCCGTCCCAAATATATTTAGTCGTTGTGTTGTCGTCCCGCTCGTTGTACTTTTATCGAAATGGCTCTGCTAATCGACTAGTCAAAGGACGCAGTTGTTCTCGATCGTCCCATAAATCGGGAAAAACCTCAAATTTCATATCATCTCGGTTAATACCTGTTTCAAAATAACGGATAAGCCTATCAATAACATCATCTCCCCATCCCCAATCTAATTCATATTTCTCCAATATTTCCCGATCGTCTTTCACATTAAGATGATGCTTGACTACGGGTGCATCACAGCCTGAAAAATAATTATTACCCAAATCAATTAACTTCCCCCCCAAACCATACACATTTTTTTCTTTTATACCATTAAAATTTGGATCAAAAATATTGTAAGCTCTAAGCCAATATTGTTCATAAGGTTTTATTGATGGAATTGCTTTTTTTAATTTTTTTACAGCAAATTTTTTTTCGACATAGCTGGTCACCACAAAGACCTCAAATAAAATGGGAATTTGGTTTAAATCTATTTGTTCGTCCCAGTTATCATCGCTACGTTTTATATCAAAAAAACGCACAATTTGGCTCTCTAGACGTTGCGTTAATGTATATAAATTCTCTTTTAATTTATACACTAATACATCACCTTGTTTACTTCTTACTCTATTCATTATTTTTTACCACATATTCTACCGTTATTTTTTAGATGTTTATCTGCTGCCTCCAGATAAATATCTCGCCTTTTATTATTTAACCCGACCGGATTTTGTTTATTAGCAGTATTACCTAAACCTCCTGCTTGTTCAAAATAGCGTTGTTCTAACCCTCTTGCAATATCTTTACCCTCTTGCCCATATCCTTTATATAATATCTCAGGATGTTTACCGCCAAAACGCTCAAAGCTAGAATTATAACGATAGTCCAATACTTTTTGAGCATTTGATATATAATATCCTTGCTTACTCGCATAACCAATATAAGATTTACCCGTTTTAACATCAAAACCACGATAAGTAATATGAGTTGCCGTTGCAGGATTGCCTACCAATCCAAGCGGATCAATCCAATCATATGAATTCAAGGTATATTGATAAGGATTATTGCCGCCTAACAAACCAATCGGGTCTAAGCACAGGTAATTCCCCGTTTCCGGGTCGTAATAGCGGAAGCGGTTATAGGCTAACCCGCTCTCACTATCTAGCCACTGCCCCGCAAACAACATCTCCGGGTCAAGCGGGTTAGGGTATTTGAACTGATACCAATTAAAGCAGATACCCCATAAAGTCCGCTTCTCCGCTTTCCACGCCAATTCACCTTCGGGGGTAAATAGCCCTAAAATCTTACCGTTCGG
>NZ_JWIZ01000035.1 GCF_001038205.1 Muribacter muris
AAATAATTTGATTTTTATAAAGGACACACGCAGTGTGTCCCTACATTCTGTTAAAATGTCTATTTTTGTGCATTTGCTACATAATACCGTTTTTATGTCATCAAACCGTCATACAAATCAATCAAAATAACCATTATTTATTGATCAAAAAGGAGCTACTATGAAATTCAATACCTTACTCGCCGCACTCGTTGCCGCAACCGCATTCAGCCATACCACTGCCTTTGCCACAGATCTCAATAACAAGCTGATCATCGCCCACCGTGGTGCAAGCGGTTATCTGCCGGAGCATACGTTGGAGGCAAAAGCTCTTGCCGTTGGGCAGCAAGCGGACTATTTAGAGCAAGATCTTGCAATGACCAAAGACGATAAGTTGATAGTCATTCACGACCATTTTTTAGACGGCTTAACCGATGTCGCTAAAAAATTCCCTCACCGAGCTAGAGCGGACGGGCGTTACTATGTGATTGATTTTACCCTTGATGAAATCCGCACCCTTGAGATGACCGAAAATTTCAAATTGGAAAACGGCAAACAGGTACAGGTCTATCCGAACCGCTTCCCGATGTGGCAATCCAAATTCAACATTCACACCTTTGAAGAAGAGATTGAATTTATTCAAGGATTAGAAAAATCAACAGGGCGGAAAATCGGTATTTATCCGGAAATCAAAGCACCGTGGCTACATCATAAAGAGGGCAAAGATATTGCTCTTGCGACGTTAAAGGTGCTGAAAAAATACGGTTACACGCAAAAAGCCGATCGGGTCTATCTCCAAACCTTTGATTTTAATGAATTAAAACGGATCAAAACCGAATTGCTGCCACAGTTGGCTATGGATATTAAATTAATCCAACTGATTGCTTACACCGATTGGCACGAAACGGAAGAAAAAGATCAGGCAGGCAACTGGGTCAATTATAGTTACGATTGGATGTTTAAACCGAATGCAATGCAAGAAGTGGCAAAATACGCAGACGGTGTCGGGCCGGGCTGGTATATGTTGATTGATAAAGAAAAATCAACCGCCGACAATGCTCAATACACCCCGTTAGTGCAAGAGCTGGCAAAATTAAAGCTGGAACTTCACCCTTACACCGTTCGTCAAGATGCATTACCGCCGTTTTTTAGCAACGTCAATCAAATGTATGACGCGCTCCTCAATAAAGCAGGTGCGACGGGCGTGTTTACCGATTTTCCCGATACGGGCACGGCGTTTATCCGATCAGCTAAATAAACGGCTTAACGCTATGCACGTTCAAAATTGAAAACACTGCAACATTGATACACTAAATGTCGGGGTTCTTTATGCAAATGCGAAAAAACTTCATCACAGCAGCACTGCTTTTGCTCTTTTCATCCATCGCTTTTGCGAATACGGCAACACAAAAAATTTTGGCAAATTTTGAAAGCTATCCTTTTGCTCAAATGACCGTGGCTCATCGGGCGCAAGCGGGGATTGAAAGCCGGATTTTTCCTGAAAATTCCCTTGCCGCAATCCATTTAGCGATTAACCGTGGCGTCAGCATCATTGAGGTTGACCCCCGTTTAACTGCCGATGGACACTATGTGTTGGTACACGATGAAACCTTAGATCGCACCACTAACGTTCAATCACTGTTTCCCGAGCTCAGTGAAAAAGACGGAAAATTTAAAGGCAAAGTGCCGGTCTCTAAACTGACCTTAGACCAAATCAAGCAACTGACTCTCACAGACGGTTTTGATGGGCAAACCCACCGTGTCGCCACATTAAGAGAAGCCCTTGAAATCGCCAAAGATCGGGTTTTCTTAGATTTGGATTTGAAAGAAATCGATGTCGATAAACTGACCGCATTAGTCAAAGAGTTTGGTAAGGATAATTTGATGGCATATAACAGCAATGCCAAAAAATTGAAAGAGGTAACGGATAAAACAGGCATTATGCCGTTGCCGATTAACCTTGCAATTGCAAAAGGCGGTAATCCGATTGAGGATTTTCATAAATTCCAAAAAATGTGGGGGCATAATTTTAAAATTATGCATACCTATATGTCGGATATTACCCCCGAATTAGTCGCTTTGGCGGATAAACATAAAGTCCGCCTTTGGATTAACACCCTCAATGATGCGGACGGTGCAGCAGAGCGTTTTGATTACAGCCTGTGGAAAAGCTATTTAGCGTCCGGTGCTAATGTTTTCCAATCGGATATGGCTATTGAATTAACCCGTTTTATTTCCCTACGCAACGCGTGCCTCACCCTAAAAAATGTGCCAAGTTGCGATGTGTTCATCACACACAAACCGTAAGGGATTCTAAGCGGTTTTTATATTCTCTAATCATAACAAGCGATCGGTTGGGGCAGGATTTTTGCAAAATATCCCTCTCAACCGACCGCTTGCCTCTTCCCTGCGATTACTCAGCGTCTTCTTTCGCCCATTCCAACGCCCGTTTCACCGCTTTTTTCCAGCCTTTATAACGGCGGGTGCGTTTCGCTTCGTCATTATCCGGTGTGAAGACCGTATCAATCGCCGCTTTATTGCGCAACTCGTCTAAGCTCCTCCAGAAGCCTGTCGCCAAGCCCGCAAGGTAAGCCGCCCCCAGTGCCGTAACTTCCCGCACCACCGGACGCTCAACGTTGGCATTGAGAATATCCGCTTGGAACTGCATTAAGAAATTGTTAGCAACTGCGCCGCCGTCCACACGCAAGGTTTCAAGGGTCGCACCACTATCCGCTTGCATTGCATCTAACACTTCTCGGGTTTGATAAGCAATCGACTCAAGGGTAGCTCTCACAATATGATTGCGGTTCGAGCCACGGGAAAGCCCGACAATAGCCCCTCGTGCGTACGGATCCCAATAAGGCGCGCCCAAGCCGGTAAATGCCGGCACAACATATACGCCATTGGTCGTTTCGACTTTAGTGGCAAAATATTCGGAATCACGGGCATCGTGAATAATTTTCAGTTCATCACGCAGCCACTGGATAGAAGCGCCCCCCATAAAAATCGAGCCTTCCAACGCATAGCACGGTTCGCCTTTGGCATTACAAGCGATGGTTGTCAGCAAGCCGTTTTGTGATTGTACCGCTTTGTCGCCGGTATTCATCAACATAAAACAGCCCGTACCGTAGGTATTTTTCGCCTGCCCCTGTTCCACGCATAAATGTCCGTAGAGTGCGGCTTGTTGGTCGCCGGCAATCCCTGCAACCGGAATACGCACACCGCCCATACCGCCTATATTGGTTTGCCCGTAGATTTCGGAAGAGTTACGCACTTCCGGCAGCATTTCTCTCGGCACGTCCAATAATTCGAGCATCTTGTCGTCCCACTGTTTCGTGTGGATATTGAACAGCATTGTGCGGGACGCATTGGTGTAATCGGTAACGTGCGAACGCCCTTGCGTGAGCTTCCATACCAACCAAGTATCAACCGTGCCGAACAGCAATTCGCCTCTTTTCGCCCGCTCTCTTGCCCCTTCGACATTATCCAAAATCCACTTCACTTTCGTGCCGGAGAAGTAAGGATCGACCACCAGCCCTGTGGTTTGGCGGATATAGGCTTCGTGCCCGTTCGCTTTAAGGGTTTCGCAGAAATCGGCGGTACGGCGGCATTGCCACACAATCGCATTGTAGATCGGTTTGCCGGTCTCTTTTTCCCACACAATCGTGGTTTCACGTTGGTTGGTGATCCCAATTGCCGCAATTTTATCTGCACTAATCCCTGCTTTTGCCACCACTTCATTTAGGGTTGAGCTTTGGCTCGACCAAATCTCCATCGGATTATGTTCGACCCAGCCGGCTTGCGGATAAATTTGGGTAAATTCACGTTGTGCGACTTCGACAATATTCGCATTTTTATCCAATAACACCGCACGGGAGCTGGTTGTGCCTTGGTCAAGAGCGATAATGTATTCTTTTTCCATAGTATTCACCTTTAAAATCAATTAGTTATTTCTGTAATTTGCACGGCAGATTTTTGCCGATAAAACGGTTGTAGAAGAAGCCGCCTAATAGAGCGCCCACAATCGGCCCGAAAATCGGCACGAGGAAGTAAGGAATATCACGCCCACCGGTGAAAGCCACTTCTCCCCAGCCGGCAAGGAACGCAAAAACTTTCGGCGCAAAATCACGGGCAGGGTTCATTGCAAAGCCGGTCAACGGCCCGAACGATCCGCCGATTACTGCAATCAACAAACCGATTAACAACGGTGCCATCGCCCCTCTCGGCACGCCGTTACCGTCATCGGTCAGCGCAAGAATTAACGCCATCAGCACCCCAGTGATAACCACTTCGACAAAAAAGGCTTGCAGCACGCTGATATGCGGGTTCGGGTAGGTGGAGAACACGCCAGCAAAGCCGATGTCTTCGCCCCGCACAATATTCTGTGCCGCTTCGCTCGCAATAAAGAGATCCCGATAGAGAAAATAGACCACGGCTGCCGCCGTAAACGCCCCAAGCATTTGTGCGATGATGTAAGGCACGACCTTTTTGCCGTCAAAACAGGCAAATCGCCACAGGGCAATCGTTACAGCAGGGTTAAGGTGCGCACCGGATAAACCGGCAGACGCATACACCGCCATTGCCACCGCTAACCCCCACACGATCGAAATTTCCCACAAGCCGAAAGTTGCACCGGCAACCTGTGCCGCCGCTACGCAGCCCGCACCAAATAAAATAATCAATCCCGTGCCGATAAATTCACCGATACACGCTGTTTTTAATGATCTTTCCATATAGCCTCCACGGAAATGGAATATGTTCAAAATGTTTGAAAACGAAAATTTTTCGGCGTTAATATAGAGAAACGGACATTTTTCGCAAACACTAATGTATAAAAATGTGAAGTACCGCACAAAAATTTGTTATTCAAATGTAAAAATTTGATCTACATCAGTTTACTTATGTTCAAACGCTATAACACGCGGTCTGTTCGGCGCATTTTTTTGCAAAATGCTATGCAAAGTCATACATCGTTAAATTTTGCGGGAACGCAACGCGAAGTTCGTTCATCACTGCTTAAAATCACTTTTTTATCTGTTACATTTTTGCAAAACATCGCCGACAACCGACCGCCTGTTGTGCGATGAATTTTTCTGCCAAATAACGTATAATCCGCTCACTTTGAATTGTAAAAGAGAGTAACGATGAAAAATATTCCGATTAGAACCGCAGACGAAATTGAAAAACTTCGCCTTGCCTGCCGACTTGCCAGCGATGTGTTGGTGATGATTGAACCCTATGTGAAAGAGGGAATAACCACCGGCGAACTCGATCGCATTATGCACGACTATATTGAAAATGTTCAGCAGGGCATTCCCGCCTGTTTGGGTTATCACAGCTTTCCAAAGGCGACTTGTATCTCCTTAAACGAGGTGGTGTGCCACGGTATCCCGAGCGAAGATAAAAAGCTGAAAAAAGGCGACATTCTCAATATTGATGTAACCGTGATCAAAGACGGCTACTACGGCGATAACTCCAAAATGTATGTGGTCGGCGAAGCGAGCGTAAAAGATAAACGCTTAATCGAAGTTACCCAAGAAGCGTTATATATCGGGCTACGCACCGTCAAACCGGGCATTCGCTTACAAGAAATCGGACGTGCCATTCAGCAATATGCCGAAAAAGCAGGATTTTCTGTTGTGCGTGAGTACTGCGGGCACGGCATCGGCGACCAGTTCCACTGTGATCCGCAAGTGCTGCATTATTTCAGCGATGACAGCGGTGTTGTGCTACAAGAGGGAATGGTGTTCACCATTGAGCCGATGATCAACGCCGGCAAGAAAGAAATTCGGCTGATGGGGGACGGCTGGACAGTCAAAACCAAAGACCGCAGCCATTCCGCCCAGTATGAGCATCAAATCGTGGTAACCGCTGAGGGCTGCGAGGTGCTGACCATTCGAGAAGAAGAGATCACCAGCGGCAGAATCAGCCGTCTAATGAAAAATTGCTAACTGGAGAGCGTTAAAAAATGACTACTCAACAAATCAGTACACCAAAACAGGCGTTTGTCGGCTTACAAATGCTCTTTGTTGCCTTTGGCGCATTAGTACTAATGCCACTGATTACAGGACTTGATCCCAATACCGCCCTACTCACCGCCGGTATCGGTACATTGATTTTTCAACTTTGTACCAAAGGGCAAGTGCCGATTTTCCTTGCTTCATCTTTTGCGTTCATCGCCCCGATTCAATACGGGGTGCAAACTTGGGGGATTCCGGTAACAATGGGCGGTTTGGTATTTACCGGTTTAATCTATTTTGCTCTCTCGGCATTGGTGAAATTTAAAGGCATCACCGTGTTAGATAAACTGTTTCCGCCGGTCGTAGTTGGGCCTATCATCATTATTATCGGTTTAGGGCTTGCCCCTGTCGGCGTGGATATGGCGATCGGCAAAGGATCGGATATTCCTTATAGCACGGCGATCACCGTCTCGATGATTACCCTTGTTACCACGCTGATTGTGGCAGTGTTTGCCAAAGGAATGCTGAAATTAGTGCCGATTATGTTGGCGATTGTGGTCGGTTATCTCGTTTCGCTCGGCTTCGGGCTGGTGAATTTCCAACCCGTTTATGATGCACCGTGGTTCAGTTTACCCAATTTAACCGCACCGGAATTTAAACTGGAAGCCATTCTTTATTTGCTGCCAATTGCCCTCGCCCCCGCCGTTGAACACGTTGGTGGCATTATGGCGATCAGCTCGGTTGCCGGCAAAAACTTTCTGAGTAAACCGGGCTTGCACCGCACGTTACTCGGCGATGGCGTAGCGACTTCCGCAGCCGCAATGCTCGGCGGCCCGCCAAACACCACCTATGCGGAAGTTACCGGCGCAGTAATGCTGACCAAAAATTTCAATCCTCGTGTGATGACGTGGGCAGCCTGTTGGGCAATTGCTATTTCATTCTGCGGTAAAGTGGGCGCATTTTTACAAACGATCCCAAGCGTTGTAATGGGCGGGATTATGATGCTGGTGTTCGGCTCTATTGCGGCGGTAGGAATGAGTACCTTAATCCGTGCTAAAGTGGATATGAGCGAAGCCCGCAACCTCTGCATTGTGTCGGTGGTGATGACCTTCGGTATCGGCGGTATGCTAATCAATGTCGGCGAGTTTTCCCTAAAAGGGATCAGTTTATGTGCGATCGTGGCAATGTTACTAAACCTGATTTTGCCAAAGGAAAAAGGCACACACTAAATTCACAATGATTTCATCGCAAAAGGACGCATTAGGCGTCCTTTTTGCCGATATTCACTAACACAAAGTATGTGTGCTTAAAATAATCTTCAGCTCTATAAACGCTTTCATTGTAATATATTCAATTAATGACTGTGATCTCAGACTTGAAGCTTGATAACCCCACTAACGCAAATGTGCCAATTTTATTTAGTCTCACTCATAATGGGAGCATTAAGAAATAATCATTAATCTCACATCGGAGAGAATTGAAATGATGATACAAACACTAAGGGCAAGTTCAAAAAGTGAATTTTATTTACGCATTCATTATTGGAAAATAAAACATCAATCATTTTTAAATGAACGATCGGAGAAACCGAATGACAGCAGTTATTTTCCCTATAAACATCGTCATATTAGAAGTGCCCATACAAATATAAAACGTTATACGGATTATATTTTTACATATGAGAAATCTCCCAAATTAAATAACAAACAAAGAGGATAGAAGAATTATTCAAAGCACTCAAAGACAAATTACGCCACTCTCCACATAGCGACTTAAGAAGAAAGCATAAGATATTGTTTATCAAAAATTTTTAAATAAAAAGAGTCGGTAAAAATCACTAAAAATAATCATTACTAACTTCTTGTCCTACATTCCTGAACTAAAATAGAACTTATGTTGTATAATTTTTATACTTTTGAACGCTATAATACTCCGTTTAAACCGCCTATAATGATATTGACTTACTTTACTTTTTTGAAGGAAGTGCTACATTATCTACTTTTATCCTTGGACGTTTTTGTGTGCGAGAGCTAACTTTACCCCTAAACCATCAAGATATGCCGCTTTCATTTGCTGAAAGACTGGCACGGGCGAGAGATCGCATTGATTGTTTAGATCGGTTTCGGCTGCAAAATGCGATTGCAGGCAGCTCTCCTGCTTTTCAGCATATTGTCGATTTGCTACCTGCCTTAATTCATTTTAACCGTCCGGATATGGTGGGCTATGTAGATAACGCCCCCTGCGGTATTCATCTTTTTGATTCGCCCCAAACGTCTTCCCCTCCCGTGTTTGACGGGCTTTATGCAATGGGGAGCATTGGTTCTATTACGCAAACGGTGTATTCCGATCTGGATTTATGGCTTTGTCATTCCAGTGCATTAAGTGAAAATGCCCGTTTTCTGATTCATCAAAAATTACACTTAATTAAGCAGTGGGCGAACGAGCTGGGGGTGGAACTCAATTTTTATTTGATGAACCCGACTGAATTTAAGGCGAAAAAATACCATAGCGAAGTAACCGAAGAACATAACGGTTCGGCACAGCATTTCTTTTTGCTTGATGAATTTTACCGTTCGGCAGTGCGGCTTGCCGGTAAACGTATTTTATGGCTGCATTTGGATAAGGGAAATCAGAAATACAATGACGTTATCCGCCAGTATGCCGAGCAAGGTGTGCTAAATTTAGATGAATGGATCGATTTTGGCGATTTTTCGGAATTGTCGATCGGCGAATATTTTGGTGCAAGTTTATGGCAGCTGTACAAAGGGATTGATAGCCCGTATAAATCGGCAATTAAAATTTTATTGTTGGAAAGCTATGCGGAAACCTATCCGAAAACCGATCTTATCTCCAAACATTTCAAGAAGTTACTACTTTGGGAGCAGTCGGTCAGCTATCATTTTGATCCCTATTTAGCGATGTTGGAACAGGTTACGGCGTATTTGGTAAATCGTAAAGAATGGCTAAGATTGAACCGCTTGCGCAGTTGTTTTTATATTAAAGCGAATGACGGGCAGCACGATCCGCTACGCAAGCAAGCATTACAAATGCTGGTGAAAGAGTGGGGCTGGCGTGAGCAGGATGTGCAGTGCCTGAATAACCGTAGCGAGTGGAAAATCAAGCAGGCAATGTTGCAGCAACAGATGTTGGTGGAACAATTATTACAAAGTTATCGAAACTTAATTCATTTTGCCCGCAAATTTCAGATTGATCCGAGCATAATGCCGCAAGATACCGATATTTTAATGCGTAAACTGTACTCGGTATTTGAAGTCGTACCGGGCAAAATTCCGCTGATTAACGAGAAAATCGCGACTCAACTTAGCGAAGAGCATATTACCTTTGTGGAAGTGAGTGAAGGTGTTTCAACCAAGCCCGGCTGGTATATGATTAACCACGCACCACTTAGCTTGTATGATGCCCGCCTACGCCACGTGCAATACCATAAAAATATTATTAAATCGGTGGCTTGGGCCTATTTTAACGGGGTGCTGAATGTTGGCACACACTTGCACCTCGCCAGTCGCACTTTGCGATTGGATAAATTACGCCGCTTTATTACCGATTTACGCCTTTCCTTTCCGGCAAAAGCGCCAAAAGTACAGCGGGAGGAAATGTATCACCCAAATGAAATTCGTCATCTAGTGGTGGCGGTCAATTT
Source organism: Muribacter muris (assembly GCF_001038205.1). GTDB lineage: Bacteria > Pseudomonadota > Gammaproteobacteria > Enterobacterales > Pasteurellaceae > Muribacter > Muribacter muris. Next base: position 9,601 of record NZ_JWIZ01000035.1, read on the forward strand.
GGTTAAAGATCCGACCCAATCGTTGCCGAAGCATAAGTTGGAAAACGCCCAGCTCGATCTGTTTAATCTCGGCTCTTCGGAGCAGGGGCTGATAGGCAGTATCAGTATTATCTACCGCAATATGTGGAATGAAATTCTCACCCAGCATTTTGAAGGTAACGATGCGATTTTGAAGGGGCTGAAATTTATTTCCAATAAAATTTACCGTAATTCCGCACCGCCGCAAGCGGTGAATGTATTTTGTTACAGTGATTATTTGCGCAATACATTGCAGAAATCCGTCAAGGATTTGGTGGAACGTTGTATTACGGTGCAAATTGGGCTGATTTTCCAAAAAGAGCAAATCCAAACGGTGAGAATTGCTGACAGAAAATGGCAGCTTATCTTCAGTAAAAACAAAGGCTTGACGGAAATTGTGCAGGAAAACGGGGCAGATAATAGCCCGATTAGCCGCCAGAAAACCTATGTGGCAAATGCTAACATTCCTAAGGCGATTGCCAATTTTGCGAGCGAGGGTTTTTTACAATTCTTTTTTGAAGACAATACAGACGAGAGCTTTAATGTTTATGTGCTGGATAAAACCAACCAAGCCGAGTGCTACTACTATTGTACGGGGTCGAAAAGCGCCAAAATAGCCAAAATCAGCCGCCTATATGCCGACAGTTTTAGCGATAATACAGACGAGCTTGGCAGTTTTAATTTCCCGCAATTTTATCGGTTAGTGAACCATAATGGAGAGATTTCGATTTTACCGTTCAAACCTAACCAAAAACATTTATATCCTCTCTAACAGAAAACGGACGCGATGCGTCCGTTTTCTGTGGCTTTGCAAATTTAAGTGGTAATCTCACCGCTTACATTCTCTAAATTAAGCAATCGTAAGCTGACCGGCGTAAAGAATAAAGTAACGCAGGCAAAGCACACCGATTACGCCCGCAGTGGCTAATAACACGATAAACCCTTTGTTGTGCTTGGTTTTCTCGCTCACGATTTGACCGGTAATGAGCGGGAATAGTAAACCGATCAGCACCACGCCAATCCAAAAGACGCTGCCCCAAAAGCCTGATAAAGCATTCACAGCGGCGAGGGTTTTCTGCCCGCCACCGAAATATAAGCCGACAAAAAAGGCAAAGAGCAGCAATATTTCACACAATACCGTTGGCGTTTCAAATTTGTGTAAAAAGCTTACCTCATCACTGTGAGTAGAGACTTTGCCGATAACTAAAACCGCAATCAGCAGTGCCGCAATGCCCGATGATGTGCCGGAAGCAAGAAATAAGATCGGCAACACAGGGTTATTCAGCATTGGATAGCTGATGAGCGCAGAGAGTAAAAAGCCGGTATAAGCCCCCAATGCGACGGCTAATAGCGCTAACAGCAGTTCAATCAGATTAGTGAACTTTGCCGCAATATCAATTAAGCCAAGCACAAATTTCAGTTTTGGCAGGAAGCGGACGATCAGCGTGGCAATCAGATCTTTGAAAATAATCGCAAGCCATAGGAATAGTACCGCCATAAAGACTTGGAACAGCATTACCCCCATCGACATTACCGAGCCAAATTGGTAATTGAACATCAAAAACCAAAATGTCCACGGGCGTGCAAGGTGGAAAATCAGCAAGGTTAAGCCGATGATGATTGCCCCTGGCGCCATAATGGCAGTGCTGCGGATAATCCAACTTTCACTCGGCTTAGCTAATTGACGGCTGCGTTTATACAGCACTGCCAATAATGTCGAACCGGCGGAAATACCGAGTAAAAACAGGTAAATGGCGATCGTAGAATCCCAGACGAGATTGGGCGTTTGGAATGGCACATAGTCGTTCATCGTCTAGGCTCTCCGTGTTCAAATGGGACGTGATAGAGGTTCGGCTGCGTACCCAGTTCCACTTTGGTACGGTAAACCGGTTTCTCTTTAATCAATTTTGCAATCTCACTGTTCGGATCGTTTAAATCGCCGAAGGTGAGTGCTTTGGTCGGGCAGCTTTCCACACAGGCAGGCTGTTTGCCGGCGGCGAGGTTGGTATCACGGCAGAAGTTGCATTTATCCGCCGTTTTCTTTTCGGGGTGAATAAAACGTACCCGATAAGGACAAACGGCGATGCAGTATTGACAACCTACGCATAAATCCGGATTAACATCAACAATGCCGGTGCTTTTATCAATAAAAGACGCACCCGTCGGGCAAACGCTCACACAAGGCGCATTACTGCAATGCTGGCAAGATTGGCGGAAAAACTCATATTTTACATTCGGAAATTCACCGTAAGGTTCGCTGCGGATAATTTCTAAACGTGAAACGCCTTCCGGCACTTTATTGGTGTCTCGACACGCATCCATACAGGCGGTACAGCCGATACAGGCCTGCTCGTCGTGGAGCATTGCATATCGAATCGGTTTTGCTTCGTTCTCATTGGCGAGAGAAAGTCGGCTGGCGGCAAGCCCTGTGCCTGCCACAACCGCTAACGCTCCCGCCCCAGATACGAAATCTCGGCGGGAACAACTCATTTGGTATCCTTAGCGTCCGTTTTTTTGAACGCACCTTTATGCACTTCGGTATGGCAATCCACACATAATTTAATCCGCTGTTTCGGCTCAATGCCTTTCATTGCCTCTTTTTCAGGGTGAATCATGTGGCAGTTGGTACAGGAAATTTTGGCAGCGTGGGTATCGTGCGCCCAAAATGTTTCCCGCAGTTTTTCAGGGCTATGGCAAGCGAAGCAGACTTGATTTTGCTCGGCAACGGAACGCTCCAACGCTGGATTTTTGGCTTTGCCGTGTGCATTAAACCGCATCACATCTTTCACACCTTTGCGGTGATTTTCCGAAATATTGCCGTGGCAGCTCACACAATTTAACGGCTGACCGTTATTCGGGCTAACCGTCTCTTTTTGGAAGTGTTTGCCTTTATGCTCAAACTTGGAGAGATGACCGTGGCAATCCACACAATATTTATTCGGATCACGGCGGGCATCTTTGGCTAAGGTTTCGCCGTCAATATGGGCATACGGATCTGCCCAAATCGGCTTGGGCTGAACAGGCATTTCTGCCTGTACAGTTGTGGATATTGCAAAGAATCCGCCCAACGCGACCGCTTGTAATAGCGCTATCCGTCTTATTTTGGAGAAAAAATGTTTCATAATGACCTCGACTTACAGATTATTTTTCATCTGCCGGTAATAAGCCCTTCTCTCTTGCGTGTTTTTCCCATTCAGGGACGATAGTCCGCAAAAACTCTTCTTTGGCTTTTTTCTCTTTGTCGAAGTCAATCCCCATTACTTTTTGCGCTTTCTCTTTTGTTGAAATATCCGGGAATTGAATTGGGGTTGGTACGCCGTGTTTGGTTAAGATAGCCGCTAATCTTGCGCGGGCATCTGCGGCACGATCTAAACCGGTACCGATAACGTGTAGAATCACATCAGGCGCGTGCATATGACCGCCGTGTCCTGCCGCTGAGTAATCCCAACGCCATTGTGCGTGGCGGATAGCTTGTAGCACCTCTTTCATTTCCTCTTCGGTTGCACCGGCATCCCAAGCGGCTTTGGCTTCAAAGTGTGCTTTCACGATTTGATCTTCTAAACGTACCATTACGTCTTTGATTTTTTTCTTGTGATCTTTCACACGGGCTTGCAAGGTTTCTTTGCTTTGCTCGTGGCAGGTTTTACAAGTATGTTCAAAGTTATCGAACGGATTACCGATTTTGTGATCCGTATAGACTTTACCGTCTTTGGTTTCCACTTTCGGCATATGGCAGTCCACACAAGTTACCCCGTTTTTGCCGTGAGTGCCTAGCGACCAAGTTTCAAAATCCGGGTGCTGTGCTTTCAGCATTGGTGCTTTGGAGAGCGAGTGAACCCAGTCGGTAAACTGAATTTCATCATAGTATTTTTCAATGCTATCCACATCAACGCCTTTATCCCACGGGAAAGTTACTGCATTTTTATTTTTCGCAAAATAGTATTCAACGTGGCAGTTGGCACAAATGGCGGCACGTTTGCCGTGTTTGTCCAATGTATCGAATTTCCAACCGATCGCTTCTAAAGCACGTTGAACGTGTGGACGGGCAACACGCAATGCAGCTTTGCCGTCTTTAAACTCTTGTGAGGTGGTATCGTGGCAGTCGGCACAACCGATAGAATTGGCAATTTCCGAGCCGTATTTCGCCCATTTGGCATCAAAGTAGCCGACTTCACCCTTTTCAGCGATTAAACGGGCGACATCAGGGCCTTTACAAGTCCAGCACGCCATCGGCTGAGGGCCGCTGTTTTCATCTGTCGGCGCACCAGTACGCAAAATTTCACGCACATCGGTAACCGCATAAAAATGCCCACGAGGTTTATTGTAATCTTTGGAGAAAGAATAGCCGCCCCAAAGTACGACTAAACGTGGATCTTCCTCTAAGGCTGAAATCACCTCGGTCGATTCAGACGTGGCTTTCCAAGAGTTGTATTGCAAAGGGTATTTTTCCGCAAAGGTATGGTTTGCAGATTCAATTTTTAAATCCGGCTTCGGCCCTTCAAACTCTTTTGCTTCGCCGGCAAAAGAAGATTGCGCAAAGCCGAATAACGCCATTAAGCCAATCGCTAGGCTGCTTTGAATTGTTTTGCTGACCCGTTTCACGAGTGCCTCCCACAAGATATCAAAATAAATGAGAATGTTTCTTATTTAAAAACAACAAGATACAGAGTATGACAACAGTGAGAGTAATCAAAAACCTTATGCTTTACTAGGAAATTGTGGAAGTTGTTTGAACTAAATCAAATTTTTCAAGAGAGAAAATAGAATTACTAAAATAGGTAAAAGGTTTGGAAAAATTTAGGGCAAATTGCCCTAAATTTGATAGAAGAAAGTTATCTAATCGATCCCCAGTGAAGCCCAAATTTGATCGATTTTATTGACGACCTCCGCCGATTTTTGGATCGGCGTTCCCCATTCCCGTTGTGTTTCGCCCGCCCACTTATTTGTGGCGTCAATCCCCATTTTTGAGCCAAGCCCCGCTACCGGTGAGGCAAAATCCAAATAATCGATCGGAGTGTGTTCAATCATTGTCGTATCACGGGCGGGATCGCAGCGAGTGGTGATTGCCCAGATCACATCTTTCCAATCCCGTGCATTCACATCGTCATCGCACACAATCACAAACTTGGTGTACATAAACTGACGCAGAAACGACCACACCCCCATCATCACCCGCTTGGCGTGTCCGGCGTATTGCTTCTTAATGGTTACGACTGCCAATCGATAGGAACACCCCTCCGGTGGCAAGTAGAAATCCACAATTTCGGGAAATTGCTTTTGTAAAATCGGGATAAACACTTCATTTAATGCCTCACCCAACACCGCCGGTTCATCGGGCGGTCGCCCCGTATAAGTGGAGTGGTAAATCGGATCTTTGCGCATTGTAATGTGAGTAACGGTAAACACCGGAAAATATTCCTGCTCGTTATAGTAGCCGGTATGATCGCCGTAAGGGCCTTCCAACGCCGTTTCGTTTGGGTCGATGTAGCCTTCCAGCACAATTTCGGCACTGGCAGGAATGTCCAACTCATTGCTGATTGATTTTGCCACCTCTGTTTTATGTCCGCGCAGTAAACCGGCAAAGGCATATTCGGAAAGGCTGTCGGGGATCGGCGTTACTGCGGCTAAGATCGTCGCGGGATCAGCGCCCAATGCCACGGACACCGGAAAAGGTTTGTCCGGATTGGCAGCTTTCCACTCTTGAAAATCCAACGCACCGCCACGGTGGGAGAGCCAACGCATAATCAGCTTATTTTTAGCGATGAGCTGCTGGCGGTAAATGCCGAGATTGAGCCGTTTTTTGTGCGGCCCTTGCGTGATGGTCAGCCCCCAAGTTACTAAGGGAGCAACATCGCCCGGCCAACAGTGCATAATCGGTAGCCGATAGAGATCGACCTCATTGCTGCTTAACACAACCTGCTGGCAATCTGGCTTACTCACCGTTTTGGTTGGCATATTGAGCACTTGTTTCCATTGAGGGAGCTGACCGAACAAGGCTTTGATCCCCTTTGGCGGTTCGGGTTCTTTCAGAAAAGCTAATAATTTGCCCAGTTCCCGCAATGCCGACACATCGGGCTGTCCCATTCCCATTGCCACCCGTTTCGGTGTGCCGAATAAGTTACACAACACAGGTACGCTATGCCCTTTCGGATTTTCAAAAAGCAGTGCCGGCCCGCCTTTGCGTAAGGTGCGGTCGGCAATTTCAGTCATCTCTAAATAGGGATCGATCTCTTGGCTGATCCGTTTTAGCTCGCCTTGCTGTTCAAGCAGGGCTAAAAAATCCCGTAAATTTTTGTATTTCATCTGATGTTGTCCTATCACTCATTTAGTGCAGTATAGCAAAAATTTGACGGGATCTGACCGCTTGCAAGCGGTCGGTTGCTGGGAAAATCTTGCAAATTAAATAACAATAAAAAAATTATGGATTTATTTTACAATTCTGCTACTATGCTCGCCCACGACAGAATAGGAGACAAATAATGTTTAAGAAAACAGCACTTAGCCTTGCCTTATTATTAGAGGGAACAGTCGCGCACGCCGACGTGCTAACCAGCATTAAGCCTCTCGGTTTTATTGCCAATGCGATTACAGACGGCGTAACAGACACCACCGTATTATTGCCGGTAACGGCTTCGCCTCACGATTACAGCTTGAAACCGTCCGATATGGCGGCGTTACAGTCTGCGCAACTGGTGGTATGGATTGGGGACGAAATGGAAGGCTTTTTGGCGAAAAGCGTAGCAAAATTACCGCAAGAGAAGGTTTTGACGTTGGAAAAAATCGCTGAAATTGAAAAATTAGTGGTATCTTCCGACCACGACCACGAAACGCACGCACATTCGCATCACGATCATCACCACGATCACGATAAAGATTGGCACATCTGGCTTTCACCGCAAATCAGCCAACAGATTGCCGAACAAATTGCCGATCGATTAAGTCAAAAAATGCCGGAGCAAGCGGCTAAAATTGCCCAAAATTTAGCACAATTCAAGCAAGCCCTCACGGAAAAACACCAACAGATTGAGGCTCAACTTTCGCCGCTTAAAGCTAAGGGATATTACACTTTTCACGATGCCTACGGCTATTTTGAGCGTGCTTACGGCTTAAATTCGCTCGGAGCGTTTACGATCAACCCGGCAGTCGCCCCCGGTGCGAAAACGCTCACCAAAATTAAGCAGCATATTGCGAAAAACCAAGCGAAGTGTCTGTTTGCCGAACCGCAATTTACCCCGAAAGTGATCGCCAGTTTAGCCCAACACACTGACGCAAAAATCGGGCAGCTTGACCCCCTCGGCGCACAGATTACGTTAAGCAAAACTGCGTATCCTGAATTTTTGCAATCGCTTGCCGACCAATTTAGTCAGTGCTTGGCACAATAATCTTCTTTTACCTTTCGTTTTTTCTCAATAAAAAGGCGTATCATCGGATACGCCTTTTTTGTCCTTCTAGGTTGAGAACCGACAAAAAGCGGCATTATTGGGTTTAACTGTATTTTTTGTCGGCTTGTCTGTATAATCGACCTTTATTTTTGCTTAAAAAGCCGATCATCATTCAATGCAGTTAATTCGAGGTATTCACCATTTCACCCGCCACGCCGAGTTAGCCAACGGTTGTGTACTGACCATCGGTAATTTTGACGGGGTGCATTTAGGGCATCAGCAGATTTTGCAACGTCTATTACAAAAAGCGGCTGAACTTGGCTTGCCTTCGGTGGTGATGATTTTTGAACCTCAGCCACGGGAATTTTTCGCACAACAGTACCAACCTCACACTGCCCCCGCCCGCCTAATGCGGCTACGGGATAAATGGCATTATTTAACACAGGCAGGGGTGGATTATGTGCTATGCGTGCGTTTTGATGCCCGTTTTGCCGCACAATCCGCCGATGGCTTTATTCGGCAATTTTTAGTGGAGACGCTAAAGGTGCGCTATTTAAGCGTGGGGGACGATTTTCAGTTCGGTGCAAACCGACAGGGTAATTTTACGACCTTATTGAATGCCGGCAGGCAGTTTGGATTTGAGGTGGAAAACAGCCACAGCCATTGTTTTGAACAGACACGTATCAGCAGCTCTCGTATTCGGGAGGCTTTGCAAGCGGACGATTTAACGTTGGCTGCGCAACTGCTCGGTAAACCTTATACTATTCGGGGACGGGTGGCACACGGCAATAAATTGGGGCGCACTATCGGTTTTCCGACCGCTAATCTTTTTCTGCACCGTTTGGTAACGCCAATCCAAGGGGTGTATGCGGTGGAAGTAGAGACCGCACAAGGTGTATTTCAAGGGATTGCCAATGTCGGCAACCGCCCGACCATTAACGGTACAAAGCCTCTGTTGGAAGTGCATATTTTCCGTTTTGCCGGCAATCTTTACGGGCAAACCATTGCGGTGCGTTTTTTGAAGAAAGTGAGAGCAGAAATTAAATTTGCCGATTTTGAAGCGTTAAAGCATCAAATTGAGCAAGATGTAAAAACGGTTGAGACATTTTTTGCCGATCAAGCGGTCTAATATCCGATATTTTTTGCAAATAATCCGCCTCGTCCGACCGCTTGCGGCGTTTGAGTCATTTCTATTTATTGGGACATCATAATATGACAGACTACAAAAACACTCTGAATTTGCCTGAAACAGGCTTTCCTATGCGTGGGGATCTCGCCAAGCGTGAACCCGATATGTTGAAAAATTGGTACGAAAAGCAGCTCTACCAAAAAATTCGTGCGGCTTCAAAGGGCAAGAAAACCTTTATTCTGCACGACGGTCCGCCCTATGCAAACGGAAATATTCACTTAGGGCACGCAGTGAATAAAATTTTGAAAGATATTATTATGAAGTCCAAAACCGCCCTTGGCTTTGACACCCCTTATGTACCGGGTTGGGATTGCCACGGCTTGCCGATTGAACTGAAAGTAGAAGGGTTGGTGGGGAAACCGAATCAAAACATTTCCGCTGCCGAGTTCCGCCAAGCCTGCCGTGATTATGCGAAAGAGCAGGTAGAGGGGCAGAAAGCCGATTTTATCCGAATGGGGATTTTGGGCGATTGGGATAACCCGTATCTCACAATGAATTTCAATACCGAAGCCAATATTATCCGTACCCTCGGCAAAGTGATTGCCAACGGGCATCTCTATAAAGGCTCGAAACCGGTGCATTGGTGCTTGGATTGCGGTTCTTCTTTGGCGGAAGCGGAAGTGGAATACGAAGATAAAGTCTCGCCGTCTATTTATGTACGTTTTCCGGCGGTTGTAAGCGGTGAGATCGAGGCGAAATTTGGCAGTGAAGGCAAAGGCCACGGGCAGATTTCGGCGGTGATTTGGACGACAACTCCGTGGACATTGCCGTCTAACCGTGCAATTTCCCTCAATGCCGCATTAGATTATCAGTTAGTGCAATTTGGCGATGAACGCTTTATTTTAGCGGCGGCACTGGTCGAAGACGTGGCGAAGGCGGTCGGCGTTGAACAGGTAACCGTTTTAGGCGAAGCGAAAGGGCAGGATCTGGAGTTGTTACGCTTTAATCACCCGTTCTATGCGTTTAGCGTGCCGTTTATTTTGGGCGATCACGTTACCACCGACGGCGGTACAGGCTTAGTTCACACTGCACCGGATCACGGTCAGGACGACTTTATCGTCTCTCAAAAATACCAATTGGAAATGGCAGGGCTAATCGCAAATGACGGCTTATTTAAAGCGGACGTGCCGTTTTTTGGCGGCAAGGGCGTGTTTGAGTCCAACGATTTAGTCATCGAAAAATTAAAAGAAACCGGCACCTTGCTGAAATTAACCCGCATCAAACACAGCTACCCGCACTGCTGGCGGCACAAAACGCCGATTATTTTCCGTGCCACACCGCAATGGTTTATCGGAATGGAAACCCAAGGCTTACGCCGCCAAGCCCTAGGCGAAATTAAAGGCGTGCGTTGGATTCCGAGCTGGGGCGAAGCCCGTATTGATACAATGGTGGCGAACCGTCCGGATTGGTGTATCTCCCGCCAACGTACTTGGGGCGTGCCAATGGCAATGTTCGTCCACAAAGAGACGGAAGAACTTCACCCACGCACGTTAGAATTACTGGAAGAGGTGGCAAAACGGGTCGAACAACAGGGTATTCAAGCGTGGTGGGATCTTGACCCTGCCGAGTTATTAGGCACAGAAGCGGAGCTTTACCGTAAAGTACCGGATACCTTAGATGTGTGGTTCGATTCCGGATCGACCTATGCCTCGGTGGTTGAACAACGCCCTGAATTTAACGGCAAATCGGCGGATATGTATTTGGAAGGCTCGGATCAGCACCGTGGTTGGTTTATGTCTTCGTTAATGCTTTCCACTGCCACCAGCGGCAAAGCGCCGTACCGCCAAGTATTAACCCACGGCTTCACGGTGGACGAAAAAGGACGCAAGATGTCCAAATCCCTTGGTAATGTCATCGTACCAAGCGAAGTATGGAACAAAAACGGAGCGGATATTTTACGGTTATGGGTGGCATCAACGGATTACACCGGTGAAATTTCTGTGTCGCACAACATTTTAAATCGTGCGGCAGATTCGTATCGCCGGATTCGTAACACAGCACGTTTCTTACTGGCAAACTTGAACGGCTTTGATCCGAAACGGGATTTAGTCGAACCGGAAGCGATGATCAGCCTTGATCGCTGGGCGGTAAGTTGTGCATTAGAGGCGCAAAACGACATCAAAGAGGCGTACGATAACTACCAATTCCACACTGTTGTGCAGCGTTTAATGCGTTTCTGCTCCATTGAAATGGGGTCGTTCTATTTAGACATCATCAAAGATCGCCAATATACCACCAAAGCGGACAGTCTTGCCCGCCGTAGCTGCCAAACGGCATTGTGGCACATCAGCGAAGCACTGGTCCGTTGGATTGCGCCGATCTTATCGTTCACCGCCGATGAAATTTGGGGTTATCTGCCGAAAGTGGATAATCGGGCGGAATTTGTGTTTACCGAGGAATTTTATCAAGGCTTGTTCGGCTTAGGTGAAAATGAAACCTTGGACGACAGCTACTGGCAAAAACTGTTGAAAGTGCGGGCGGAAGTCAATCGTGTATTAGAGCAAGCCCGTAATGATAAATTGATTGGTGCGGCACTGGAAGCGAAAGTTACCGTATATGCCGATGAGGATATTCGTCCGCTTTTAGCACAATTAGGCAATGAACTGCGCTTTGTGTTAATTACCTCGCAAGCGGAAGTGAAACCATTGGCGGATGCCGATGTCGCAGAAGGTGAGCTTGCCGGTTTAGCGGTAAAAGTCGAGCGGGCGGCGGGCGAGAAATGCCCACGTTGCTGGCACTATTCCGACAAAATCGGCGTAAATCCGCAACACCCGACACTCTGCCCACGTTGTGTTGAAAATGTGGCAGGCAACGGCGAAGTGCGTCAATTCGCATAACGCCGATTGCAATTATCGGTCGCAAGCGGTGGGTTATGGCAAGAAAAACGGTATTACGTAGCAAATACACAAAAGTAGAAATTTTAACAGAATGTAGGGACACACTGCGTGTGTCTTTATAAAAATCAAATTATTTCAATAGGTTCAAATCCGGACACACGCAGTGTGTCCCTACAAGCGAACAAAAAATGACTTTGTGCAACTGCTATATAATATTGAAGAAAAAGGCAAAATCCGACCGCTTGCAATGAGTTTTAAGAGGGCAAAATGCTAATTTTAAACAAACAAAATCGGGCGAAAAAATGGATCGACAATCTGCCGTTTATGCCTCAGCAGGCAGAACAGATTGATTTTTTGACTGATAGCCGTGCGTTCAAAACACGCATTTTACAGCTGATCAGCCAAGCCAAAAACCGCATTTATATCACGGCACTGTATTGGCAGAAAGATGAAGCCGGGCAAGAGATTTTAGAGGCGCTTTATCAAGCGAAAATCGCCAATCCGGCGTTGGAAATTAAAGTGCTGGTCGATTGGCATCGGGCGCAGCGGGGCTTGATTGGAGCGGAAGACCAAAGCAGCAATGCCGATTGGTATCTCAAAATGCGTGAAAAATACGCTTTGCCGCAAGAGAACGACATTGCGTTTTTCGGCGTGCCGATCAACAGCCGTGAAATTTTCGGTGTGTTGCACCTAAAGGGCTTTGTGTTTGATGATACCTTACTGTACAGCGGGGCAAGCATCAACAATGTCTATTTGCAACAATTCGAACGTTACCGCTACGACCGCTATCACCAGATCGAAAATCCACAGCTTGCCGATGCAATAGTCGCTTTTATTCAACAGCAGATTTTAGACAATCCGGCGGTCAGCCGTTTGGATGTGAGCGAACGGCAAAAAACGGCGGCGATCCGCCCGCTTGTAAGAGCCTTCCGCAAGCAGTTGAGCCAACAGCAGTATCAATATCAGGGGCAAACGCTTGACGATCAACAGCTAATGCTGGCGTTATTGATCGGCTTAGGACGTAAAAACCGACTGAATAAAACGATTGAGGCGCTGTTTTATCAAGTCAGTGAAAAGCTGACGATCTGCACCCCTTATTTTAATTTCCCCCGTTCATTGCGTAACCGCATTGCGTGGTTGTTGGAGACGGGCAAACAGATTGAAATTGTGGTCGGCGATAAAACAGCCAACGATTTCTACACACCGCCGGACGAGCCTTTTACAATGGCGTCCGCACTGCCTTATCTGTACGAAAAAAATCTGCGGGCATTTGCCAAACGCTTCGATGCTTTTATTCAGAACGGGCAATTAACTATCCGCTTGTGGCGGCACGAGAATAACAGCTACCACCTCAAAGGCGTTTGGATTGACAGCCGTTATATTTTATTGACCGGAAATAATCTCAATCCGCGCGCGTGGGGACTAGATGCGGAAAATGCCGTGCTGATTTCCGACCCGCTGGCACAATTAACGACCAAAGCCGATCAAGAATTGGCGCAGATTCGCACCCACACCAATGTGCTTACCCATTACAGTGATTTGGAAAAATTGAAGGATTATCCGGATAAAGTGCAAAAATTACTGAAAAAATTCGGGCGGGTGAAATTGGATAAAATTGTCAAAATGCTGCTTTAGCGATAAAAAACGCCTCGGTTGAGGCGTTTTCTTTTTTCATTGGACTACGAACGTTTCATTATTTCAAAAAATTCATCGTTAGTTTTTGCCACCACTAATTTATCAATGAGGAACTCCATTGCTTCCACTTCGCCCATTGGGTTAAGAATTTTACGCAAGATCCACATTTTTTGTAGCTCGTCCGGCGTTGTGAGCAGATCTTCTTTACGCGTACCGGAGCGGTTAAAGTCAATTGCCGGGAAGACCCGTTTTTCCGCAATTTTACGGGAGAGATGTAATTCCATATTCCCCGTCCCTTTAAACTCTTCAAAAATCACCTCGTCCATTTTTGAGCCGGTATCAACTAACGCCGTGGCAATAATGGTTAGGCTACCGCCTTCTTCCACGTTACGGGCTGCACCAAAGAAACGTTTCGGGCGGTGTAGGGCGTTAGCATCGACCCCACCGGATAGAATTTTCCCCGAAGCCGGTGTTACGGTATTGTAGGCACGCGCTAAGCGGGTGATGGAGTCGAGTAGAATAACCACGTCTTTTTTATGTTCGACCAAGCGTTTGGCTTTTTCAATCACCATTTCCGCTACTTGAACGTGGCGGGCTGCCGGTTCGTCAAAGGTGGAGGCAATCACTTCCCCTTTTACCGAACGCTGCATTTCCGTAACTTCTTCCGGGCGTTCGTCAATCAAGAGGACGATCAGCTCACATTCCGGATAATTATGGGTAATACTTTGAGCAATGTTTTGTAGTAGCACTGTTTTACCCGCTTTTGGCGGCGCAACAATCAAGCCACGCTGCCCTTTCCCGATTGGCGAGGCTAAATCTAAAATACGGGCGGTCAAATCTTCGGTTGAACCGTTGCCACGTTCCATTCTTAAACGGGAATTGGCGTGGAGAGGGGTTAAGTTTTCAAACAGGATTTTGCTGCGGGACACTTCGGGTTTGTCGTCATTGACACGATCGACCTTTAACAAAGCGAAGTAGCGTTCTCCCTCTTTCGGCGGGCGGATTTTGCCTTCAATCGAATCGCCGGTTTGTAGGTTGAAACGGCGGATTTGGCTCGGCGAAACGTAAATATCGTCCGGCCCCGCTAAGTAAGAACTGTCGGCAGAGCGTAAAAAGCCGAAACCGTCCGGTAAAATTTCCAACACGCCTTGACCGAAAATATCTTCACCGCTTTTGGCGTGTTGTTTTAGAATGGCAAAGATAATGTCTTGTTTGCGTAAACGGGCTAAATTTTCCAAACCCATCTGTGTTTCACCGATGCGGACAAGCTCCGACACGGGCGTATTTTTTAATTCTGTAAGATGCATAATAGATATGTATTTTGTTAATAAGATTGGATGTAAAGATTAATTCAGAATTGAGTTACTTGAATTGAGGTGGCGAAGAATAACGCAAAATCGCCGTTTTTGCAAATTTTTTGTGTGAAATGACCGCTTGTTAGGCAAAAAGCAGATCAAACCTTTCGTTTGATAATATGCGATTTAGTTATTTGGCAAGCGGTCGGATTTTCGCTTAAATTGGCAAAAATTGAGATTACCTATTAAAAGGGGCATTTTATGTTTAAAAAATTATCAACAATGGTGTTATCTGTGGCTGTTTTGGCAAGCTCGACCACGGCTTTTGCCAAGCAGAGTTTATTGGAACGTATCAATGATAAAGGCACGATCACGGTCGGCACAGAAGGGACTTACGCCCCGTTTACTTACCACGATGCCAGCGGTAAATTGACCGGTTACGATGTGGAAGTTACCCGTGCGGTAGCGGAAAAATTAGGGGTAACGGTTGAGTTTAAGGAAACCCAATGGGACGCAATGTTGGCGGGGCTAAAAGGCGAGCGTTTTGATTTGGTGGCAAACCAAGTGGCACTCACCACGCCGGAGCGTCAAGCGACATTTGATAAATCCGAACCATACAGTTGGTCGGGGGCGACGTTGGTCGCCCGCCAAGATGAAAGCCGGATTAAACAACCGGAAGATGTAAAAGGGCTGAAAGCCGCGCAAACCCTCAGCTCAAACTACGGTGAATTAGCCCGCAAATATCAGGCGGAGATTGTGCCGATTGACGGTATGGCGCAGGGCTTATTGTTAATTCAACAAAAACGGGCAGACGTTACCTTTAACGATTCCCTCGCATTGTTGGATTATTTAAAGAAAAACCCAAATGCCGGTTTGAAAAGCGTGTGGGAGTCGGCGGATAAAGTCGGGGCAGGCTTTATTGCCAATAAAGGCAATGATGAAGCCTTAGCTAAAATCAGTGCGGCGGTAGTTGAATTACAGCAAGACGGCACGCTGAAAGCATTGGGCGAGCAATTCTTTGGAAAAGATATCAGTGTTAAATGATCTGTTAGCCGCCCTCCCGTTTATGACCGATGCCCGAGCGGAATTGGTCATAAACGGTTTTTGGCCGATGGTAAAAGCGGCGATTTTAGTTTCTATTCCGTTAGCGATCGCCTCTTTTGTGATCGGAATGGTGATTGCCGTGGCGGTCGCATTAGTGCGGGTGAGTCCTTCACAACATATTTTGCACCGCCTGTTGCTGTTTTGGGTGAAAGTCTATATTTCAATTATCCGTGGCACGCCGATGTTGGTGCAAATCTGCATTGTGTTTTACGGTTTGCCGGCGATCGGCGTGTTTATCGATCCGATTCCGGCGGCGATTATCGGCTTTTCGTTGAATATCGGCGCCTATGGCTCGGAAACCATTCGCGCGGCGATTTTATCTGTACCAAAAGGGCAGTGGGAAGCCGGTTATACCATCGGTATGACCTATATGCAGACGTTTCGCCGCATTATTGCGCCGCAAGCCTTTCGGGTTGCCGTACCGCCGCTCAGCAATACCTTTATCGGCTTATTTAAAGATACCTCCCTTGCTTCAGTGGTAACGGTTACGGAAATGTTTCGAGTCGCGCAGCAGGTGGCGAATATGTCCTACGATTTTTTGCCGGTGTATATCGAAGCCGGCTTGATTTATTGGGGCTATTGTTGGGTATTATTTATTATTCAAGCGCGGCTCGAAAAACGCTTTGACCGCTATGTAGCGAAATAACGATGATTAAAATCCGAAATATTCATAAAACCTTTGGTCAGAACCCCATTTTGCGGGGGATTGACCTTGATATTCAAAAAGGGCAAGTGGTGGTGATTTTAGGCCCGTCCGGTTCGGGTAAAACCACTTTTTTACGTTGCCTGAATGCGTTGGAAATGCCGGAGCAAGGCACGATTCAGTTTGAAAATGCAGAACCTTTGTCGGTAGATTTTGCCGCCCGCCCAAGCAAAAAAGCCATTTTAGCGTTGAGACGCCGTTCCGGAATGGTATTCCAAAATTACAATCTGTTTCCGCACAAAACGGCGTTGGAAAATGTGATGGAAGGGCCGGTTTTTGTGCAGAACAGACCGCTTGAACAGGTAAAAACGGAAGCCTTGACGCTGTTAGAGAAAGTCGGGCTGGCGGATAAACGTGATCATTACCCCTTTCAGTTATCGGGCGGTCAGCAACAGCGGGTAGGGATTGCCAGAGCCTTAGCCATTCAGCCGGAATTGATGTTGTTTGACGAGCCGACTTCAGCCCTCGATCCGGAATTGGTACAAGATGTGCTAAATACAATGAAATCGTTGGCAAATGAAGGCTGGACAATGGTGGTCGTTACGCACGAAATTAAATTTGCCCTTGATGTTGCCGATATTGTGGTGGTGATGGACGGCGGGGAAATTGTGGAGCAGGGATCGCCGCAAGCCCTTTTTTCCAACCCACAACACGAGCGGACGAAGCGTTTCCTACAACGTTTGAAAACGGCATAGCAAGCGGGCGGTTGTTGCAGCGATTTTGCAAAAAAGGTCGCCTAAGCGACCGCTTGTTATCCCGTGATTATGGGTGATCCTGCCGACAATACTGCTTAATCAGTTGGTGGAGTTTGTGGTTATTGCGACGGAATGCTCGGCAATAAGGGCAGATAACCAAATGAAGTTTGAGACGAAATTGTTGTTGAGCCGAAAGCGATTGCTCATAGGCAAGGGAGATCAGCTCAGTGGCTTGTTTACATTGCATTTAGGTTTCCTCATCGAACCAATTTTTAGATAAGCAGCGTTGGAGTTGGACTCTTGCTCTATATAGTATCACGTTTAAATTATTAACAGAAATGTTACATTCCTGACAAATTTCCTCACTCGTCAGTTCCAAATGCGTTCGCATCATAAAAATCTTTGCTTGCCGTGCGGGCAGGTGATCCAAACAGATATTGAAAATCGCCCAAAATTCTTTTTGATAGACAGCAGATTGAATGTTACGCCATTCCGAAACTAAATCTTTTTCACCCCAATGCCCGTGTTGGTCAAAAAATTGCTCGGTATTGTCGCTTTCGGTGATATCCGATAGCACAACCGTACGTTTGCGGATTTTCAACGCATCAATAATTTTATTTTTGAGAATGGCGAAGATCCACGTTTTCAGTGCTGATTGCCCACGAAATGTGCCGGCGTGTTTATAGGCGGACGCTAGAGCTTCTTGTACAATATCTTCCGCAAGATCAGGATCGGAAAGTTGTAAGGTCGCAAATTTTATCATTTGCAATCGAATGTCAGTGATTTCTGAATTGGATAATGTATGCATTATTTTCTCCTTAAATTTTGTAAGGATTCTAAATTATTCCTGTCAAAAGGAAAATATTTTTTACTAAACCCTTGAGGATAAAATGCTAAGATTGCCTGCAAATGACATTACCCCTGAACATATTTTCAACCAACGCCGTAAAATTATCCAAGCTCTCGGTTTAGGGATTGCCGGATCAATGTTGCCGAAAATAAGTTTGGCAGAAATGGCGGAGAACTCCCCGCTTGCCTTTCAAACAGCGAGTGAAAACGGCTTGGTATTAACCCCTGAAAATAAGGTAACGGGCTACAATAATTTCTACGAATTTGGTGTGGATAAAGGCTCGCCGGCACAATATGCCAAAAATTTCAAAACGGATCCGTGGCAATTAACGATTGAGGGTGAAGTCGAAAATCCGTTCAGCTTGGATTATCGCCAGCTCACTACTACCTTTCCCCTTGAAGAACGGATCTACCGTTTTCGCTGTGTAGAGGCGTGGTCAATGGTAATCCCTTGGGTCGGCTTTGAGCTTGCCCGCTTAATTGAACGAGCGAAGCCGACAAGCAAAGCGAAATATGTGGTGTTTCACACGCTGTTTGATCCTGAGCAGATGCCGGGGCAGAAAAATTACTTTTTCGGTGGTGGCATTGATTATCCTTATGTCGAGGCATTACGCTTAGATGAAGCATTGCACCCTTTAACTTTACTTACAGTCGGTTTATACGGCAAGCCGTTGCCGCCGCAAAACGGTGCGCCGATTCGGTTAGCTGTGCCGTGGAAATACGGCTTTAAAAGCATTAAGTCGATTGTCAAAATCAGTTTGACCGATACCCGCCCGCATACAACTTGGGAAAAATTAGCACCGCAGGAGTATGGTTTTTACGCCAATGTTAATCCGAATGTGGATCACCCCCGTTGGTCGCAGGCTTCGGAACGTATTATCGGCAGCGGCGGATTACTGTCGGTGAAACGCCAACCGACCTTAATGTTCAACGGCTATGAAAAAGAGGTAGCGCATCTTTATAAAGGTTTGGATTTAAGGGTACATTTCTAATGTTAGCGTATTGGCGACTGTTGATTCATCTTGGCTGTGCAATGCCGTTCGGTTGGTTGGGGTATGGCATTCTCACTGAAAATGCCTATATTTTTGGCAGCGATCCGGTGAAAGAGATCGAACATTTTCTAGGCTATACGGCATTGATTATCTTTTTTGTGATGTTTGGGCTGGGGATTTTGCTGCAACTGCTTGGGAAAAACCACTATCAAATTTTACGCCGTCCGCTAGGTTTGTGGGCGTTTGCGTGGGCAGGGCTGCATATCGGCTGTTATCTTTGGTTGGATTTGGGGTTGGATATTGCTCTTTTTAGCCACGAAATTACTCGCCGCCCTTATTTACTAATGGGATTTCTCGCGTTTGTAATTTTAAGTATAATGGCACTCACATCGTTACCTCGTTTAAAACAAAAACTGGGTAAACATTGGGGGAGAGTGCATCAACTTGCCTATGTGGCGTTAGTGCTTGCGGTGATCCATTACTACCAGTCGGTGAAAAGTATCAGTTTTGGGGCAGTGGTGATGACAAGCGGGGTGATGATCATTATTTTTTGGAAGTACGCTTATCCCTATTTTATCAGGCTGATTAGCCGTTTGACTTCATAAAGGAGCTGCAATGTCAAAATCGCTTCCAAAAATTCTTTCTGTTTCCACCTTAGCGAAGGGCAATGTTTTTCATATTCAATCCGTTGATTTGCGTTTTTCTAATGGTGAACAACGCACTTACGAACGCCTCAAGCCCGGCAAATTGCCTTCCGTGATGATTGTCCCGATTCATCAAAATGAATTGGTGATGATTAAAGAATATGCAGTCGGGCCGGAACGCTACGAACTTACTTTTCCTAAAGGCAAGGTTGATGAAGGAGAAAGCCCCGAGCAAAGTGCAAACCGAGAGTTACGCGAGGAAGTTGGGTTTGCTGCGGGTAAACTGACATTACTACGCTCCCTCTATTCCAGCCCCAGCCATATGTTTGGGTTGATGCACGTGTTTGTGGCAGAAGATTTGTACCCTTCACCGCTGGCATCGGGCGATGAGCCCGAACCGTTGGAAGTGGTGCGTTTTCCCCTGTCGGAGATTGACCGATTACTAGCCGATCCCGATTTTGCCGAGTCCCGCAACTTAGCGGCGCTGTTTCTACTCAAGGCATATTTAGCTGCACGATAAGAGTACAAGCGGTCAATTTGCAGATGTTGTTTGCAAACCGACCGCTTGTTTAAGTTTAAGGCTTTCTTGCCAACATCGTGGCAAATTGCAGTTTGATCCGATTGCCCTGTGCATCGGTTTTGTGTAATTCACCGACATTTTCGTTATATTTAATCAGTTCCCAGCCCTGATAATACTGTTTTAATTCACCGCTTTTAAAGGTAAACGAAAACGGCATTGGGCAGGGGTATTCCGCCGTGTCCATTGCACACACAATCAAATTATAGCCGCCACTTTTGGTATGTTGTTGCATATCGGCAATAATGTGCGGAATACGCTCACGTTGAAGAAACATCATTACAACGGTAGAGATAATCAGATCAAATTCACCTGTCAGAGCAGCTTGGTTGATGTCATAAATGCCGGTGTGAAGCCGCTGCGCCTGCTCTTGTTCAATAATGCAATTTAAAAATTGAATGCTGTCTAGGTTGTGATCGAGTGCCGTTACCTCAAAGCCTTTTAGGTTTAAATAGAGTGCGTTGCGTCCCCGCCCGCAGCCGAGATCGAGGGCGTGCCCCTGCTGAAGATACGGCATTGCGTTCAGCACTTCCGAGTGGGCGGACGTGAGGTGATATTTTTTCGCAAAGTAATCTTCCGCGCGGCAATAAAAGGCTAACTGGCATTGCAGATCATCAGTAAGCGCCGTTATTTTATGCCACCCTTGCGGGGCGACAAAGGGGGGCTGATGGTTGGCATCAAACACCGTTTCGCTGATGATCTCGCCGGATTCATTGAGTTCGTCATACTTCAATGCACCTTTTAGGACGGTTAATTTTGCCCAAGTACCGACTTTCGTATTGTGCTTTTCTTGAAACATTTGGGGTAACGTATAGGCGTGCCAAACCGGCAACTGCTTATAGCAAATTAAATCCTGCATTGTATTATCCTGTGATAAGGGGAAAGCATAGGGCGATTTTACCCTTTTCTGATCGGCTCACAATAAAAAACCGACTAAAATAGTCGGTCTTTTTATTTGCTTTGATATATATCAAAGGGAAAGCGTTTTAAATTGGCGGGCGAAATAGACTAACGCATCGTCCGTTTTCACTTGAATATCGGTCAGTTTGACAAAAAAGACCGAATGCGTGCCGACGCTATGGCTGTCAATAATATAGCCTTGCAATGCGGACACGGCATCTTTGAGGATAGGTTGGCGGCTGTCGCTCTCTTGCCAAATATCCCATTCAAACCGCTCGTCCATTGTGCTGTCTAACATTCCGGCGAAATGTTTTGCTAACGCTTCGTGTTGCGGGTTCAGTACGTTGATACATACTTTGCCGTTTTGCTTGATAATGTCGTGCAGGGTACTGCTTTGATTGACGCAAAACAATAGCGTAGGCGGTGTATCGGTTACCGAACAGACGGACGATATGGTGATGCCGACTTTACCGGCGCTGCCGTTGCTGGTAACAATACTGACGGCAGCGCACAGATGTGCCATTGCCTCGCGGAATTGATGGGAAAAGGGGGAAATGTCAGCCATAATTTATCCTTATAGTTTCCAAATGACGTGGCATTGGCGGTCTTCGGCGTCGTGAGAAATCAGGAAGCGGGCGAAAATATCGTCCATTTCGTCGTTCTCATTCACTAAGCCGACCCACACCTCTGCAAAGGCATCGGGGTCGATCAACACGCCGATTTCTTCGTCCCAGTTATCTCTGGTTTCGACCATTTCGACTGCGCCACGCGCCTCAAACTGTAAGTTGAACAGCAGAATATCAGCAGGGTCGAGATGTTCGCCCGCCATTTCCAAAAAAGTGTCGTAAGCGATGTCGATAGCTTCATCGGGCGTTAATTTTGTGCTCATAGTTTCTCCTAGTCTATGGGTTATGTTGCTTTGTGGCAAATAACAAGCGGTTAGATGGTATGCTTTTTTAGCAAAATCAGCCGACCCAGATAAATTTAGCGATAAACAGTAGCGATACCACCGCCACAGGTGCGTTGATCTCCTTTAGTCTGCCGGTACAGAGTTTCATTACACAGTAGCTGATAAAGCCGAATGCGATCCCTTCGGTAATCGAATAGGTAAACGGCATCATTGCGGTGGTAATAAATGCCGGTGTAGCTTCGGTGAGATCGTCCCATTTGACTTCAATTAAACTGGACGCCATTAAAATGCCAACAAACACCAACGCACCGGCGGTGGCATAAGGCGGTACAACCGCAGCAAGCGGCGAGAAGAAAATGGTGAGTAAAAAGAGGAGACCGACTACGATGGCGGTTAAGCCGGTACGTCCGCCGACCGAAACACCGGAGCCGCTTTCTATGTAGGTACTGATTGCCGATGTGCCCATATACGACCCTGCCATTGCACTGACGCTATCCACATACAAGGCTTGTTTCATTTTCGGGAAACGACCCGTTTTATCGGCGATGCCTGCTTTGTTGGTCACGGCAATCAGTGTGCCGGAGGAGTCGAATAGGTTCACCAACATAAAGGAGAAGATAATGCCGAGTAAGGCGGTATCCAATGCGCCGGCAATATCGACTTGCCCGACAACCGCTTCCAGACTTGGCGGCGTTGAAAGAACACCGTTAAAGGTTACGCTCGGGTCAAAGATTAACGCCAAGCCGGTGATGACGACAATAGACACTAACACACCAGAATGAATGCCTTTGGCGCTTAAAACCACAATGATAAAGAAGCCTAAAATCCCCATTAGCACTTTCGGATCGTGCAACTCGCCCAAGGCGACCAACGTTGCCGGATTAGCGACTACCAAGCCCATATTTTTAAAGCCGATCAAGGCGATAAACAAGCCGATACCTGCCCCGATTCCCACACGCAAGCCGAGAGGAATGGCGGACATAAACCAGTAACGCACTTGCAGTAAGGTGAGTAGAAAAAGCCCTACTGAGCCCCAAAAAATCGCGCCCATTCCGATCTGCCAAGAGTAACCGAGTTTTTGCACCACCACAAAGGCGAAAAAGGCGTTTAACCCCATTGCTGGCGCAAGGGCAATCGGCAAATTGCTGAAGAGTCCCATTGCGATTGTACCGAATGCGGCGATAAGACAGGTGGTAACAAACACCACTTGGCTGTCCATTCCCGCCACGCCTAAAATAGACGGATTGACGAACACGATATACACCATTGTGAAAAAGGTGGTAATACCGGCAACCACTTCGGTTTTCACACTGGTTTGCTTTTGTTTGAGTTGAAAGAGTTTGTCTAACATTCTTTTTCCTTTAGTTATCTAACACGATTTTTAAAAGCTCTACGGCAAGGAACGCCAAGCTGAAACGTTGCTCGTCCGCTACCGTCCAAAATTGCACGGTGGCATCGTTTTTCTCAAGTAACTGGCTGATTTGTAACGCATTTTGGCAGTCATCGTCATTTTCACCGTTTTTAACCGGCGTGATAATTTGCTCAAGGTTAACGTTTAACCACGCCTGTTGCTGCCACTGCTCGCTCAATGTATGGCTGTCTATCGGGTAGTTTGATTGTACCGTTACCATTTGCGATATGCCGTAAAAGACCGGCACTTGTACCGAATGAAAGGTCAGACAAGCGGTCAGTTGCGGCAAGACTTTTGCAAATTGCAATTCAAACTCACGGGAAAACGGCAGCTTCGCTTCTTCACCTTGCACATTTGCTGGCACAGTATCGAATGCAACACGGGCGGTGTCTGCATCAAGGGGAATACCGTTTAAGAGTTGAGCGGTTTGTCCTGCCAGCTCACGCACTTTTTCATCACCAAAATAGGCGGACGGCAATAACGAGCTGACAAAAATATGTGCCAACGGCTGATCCAGTAACGGCTTTAACGCTAAGGCAAGTTGGCTGACTTGCGGATTGGCAAGGGCTACGATATTGCGTTCCCGCATATTCTCGATCGCTTCGTTATTCACACTTGGCACAATGACCGGCACATCGCCGATTAAGGCACTGATACCGTATAAATCTAAAATAATGCAGCCGGCTTTCACGGCATTTGCCAGCACTTCCGCTTGCGCCATTTTGCCGGCAAATAGAACGTGGCTGAATTGCGACCAATCCACATCGTCCAACGGAATTTGGGCAACGGCTTTTGCACCGAAACGCAGGGAGTGTTCTTCCCCAAAATGTTCCAGTTCAACGGCGGAAATTTGCGCAATATTGAGCGTGCTGTTTTCTAAGGCTTCGAGGAGTTTTTCAGCCAATAAAAAATCGGCTGCGATTGCTAAATGGAGATTTGCCATTTTTTCGATCTCTTGTCAAAATAAAAACGGATTTTACTCTGTTTTAACAATGATTGCGAAAGGAAAAACCGTGACACCTGCGATTAATTTACTTAAAAAACAAAAAATTGCATTTCAACTTCACCCCTACGATCACGACCCGAACAATACGAATTTCGGGCAAGAGGTGGTCGAGAAGCTCGGCTTAAATGCCGATCAAGTGTTTAAGACCTTGTTGGTTGCAGAAAACGGCGATCAGAAAAAATTAGCGGTGATGGTTGTTCCGGTGTCAAAAATGTTAAATCTGAAACGGGCAGCCCAAGTGTTAGGCGTGAAAAAGGTGGAAATGGCGGAGAAAACGATTGCTCAGAAAATCACCGGCTATTTGCTAGGCGGCATCAGCCCGCTTGGGCAAAAAAAGCGTTTGACGACAGTGATCGACCAATCGGCGCAGCAGTTTGCAAGCGTGTTTGTTTCCGGCGGTAAGCGGGGGCTGGATATAGAGCTGAATGCCCAAGATTTAGCCGTACTGACGGACGCTATTTTTGCGGAGATTAGTGAGTAGATTAAGCAATTTAAAGGATAGCCAAAGGGCAAAGAAAGCCCATTTTCAATCATTTGAGATTATGGTATAGTTCGCACTTTAGTAATTGGCTTCTCATTCTCATTTGTTGAGGGGCGCTTAGCCCATAAATCAAAATGGCAAAACAAGATTCAGATTGTATTACGCTTGATCTGTTCGCATCAATGCCAAAAGTTGGGCGACCACGCACCAATCCCCTTAGTCGAGAGCAACAAGTCCGCATCAACAAACGTAATCAACTAAAACGAGATCGTTCTTCGGGATTAAGGCGTGTTGAGCTTAAACTACACTCGGATTTGGTGAATGCATTGGCACAGGAGGCTCGTTTAAAAGGGCTGTCTCGTGGACAATTGATCGAAATGATTTTAACGAATTACATCAATGATTAACCCATTGATTTTTAATATAAATAGGTAACTTAAATGGCTGTTGTCGGTTTATTTTACGGTAGCGATACCGGAAACACAGAAAATATCGCAAAAATGATCCAAAAGAAATTGGGCGAAAATTTAGTCGATGTTCGTGATATTGCAAAAAGCACCCAAGAAGATATTGAAGCCTATGATTTTCTGCTTTTCGGTATTCCGACTTGGTATTATGGTGAATCTCAAGCGGATTGGGACGATTTTATGCCAACCCTGAAAGAAATTGATTTTACCGGCAAAATTGTCGGTATTTTCGGTTGCGGCGACCAAGAAGATTACGCCGAATATTTTTGCGATGCAATGGGGACAATCCGAGATATTGTCGAACCAAACGGTGCAACTTTGGTCGGATTATGGCCGACAGAAGGCTACACCTTTGAAGTCTCGCAAGCCTTAGTTGATGAAAATACCTTTGTCGGTCTCTGTATTGACGAAGATCGCCAACCGGAATTAACCGAAGAGCGTGTAAGTCGTTGGTGTAAACAAATTTTTGATGAAATGTATTTAGCCGAATTAGCGTAAACCAGCAGGAGGCAAAAATGTCTGAAGAAAATACAAAATTATTAAAAAGCGTCGGGCTGAAGGTAACCGAACCACGCTTGACTATTCTTGAATTGATGCAAAACACCCGAGAAACCCTTCAACATTTTGCGGCTGAGGATATTTATAAATTACTGTTAGAGCAAAAATCCGAAATTGGCTTGGCAACTGTTTACCGTGTGTTAAATCAATTTGAGGAAGTGGGTATTTTGACCCGCCACAATTTTGATGCGAACAAAGCGGTCTATGAATTAAACTACAATCACCAACACGACCATATTATCTGTATGGACTGCGGTAAAGTGTTTGAGTTTAAAGATTCCGAAATCGAACGCCGCCAGCGTGAAATTAGCCAACAGCACGGTATTGAACTGGCAAATCACAGTTTGTATTTGTACGGCAAATGTAGCAATATTCAAAAATGTGATGAAAAAGAGAAAAAATAGCTTAACCTCTTTTCGTTTTTCTTTCTAACAAGCGGTGAGATTTTGCCAATTTTGTGTAAAATCTCACCGCTTACGTCTATTAAACAGATTGAAATACAATGACAGAAACCACTTCACAACCTGTTGCGGCAAGAGTCCGCCAACCGAGAAAAATTTCACCGTTTTGGCTGCTGCCGATCGTCGCTTTTGCGATCGGCGCTTTACTGTTTTTCCAAATTCTCAAAGAGCAGGGCGAGAAAATCACCATTCGTTTTAAAGAGGGAGACGGGATTACCGCCGGAAAAACGATGATCCGCTATCAAGGCTTGCAGATCGGGCAGGTGAAGAAAGTCTATTTTGTTAACGATCTGAAAGAAGTGCAGATTGAGGCGGAGATCAACCCTGAAGCGAAATCGGTCTTGAAAGAAGGCACGAAATTCTGGCTGGTTAAACCCAGCGCTTCGTTAGCAGGGGTGTCGGGGTTAGATGCGTTAGTATCGGGGAATTACATCACCTTGCTCCCGACTGACGAGAGTGAGGCAAAGAACCGCTATGATTTCATTGCAGAGGAAGAACCGCCGGCGATTACGGTAACGGACGGCGATTTGCTGGTGAGACTTGTATCGGACGATCTCGGCTCGATTACGGTTGGGGCAAGTGTTTACTTCCGCAAAGTGCCGGTCGGCAACATTGCCGATTACCGCTTCACCCACGATCAAAAGAAAGTTGAAATTGACGTTGTGATCGACAAAAAATATGCCAACTTAGTCAAAAAAGCGAGCCATTTCTGGAACATCAGCGGGGTGAATATCAATGCCGGCTTGGCAGGGCTGAATGTTGAGGTCGATAGCTTGGCTTCTGTGGTGCAAGGGGCAGTTGCCTTTGACTCACCGGACGATTCACCGGCGGCGGCACAAGGGCAAAAATTTGCCTTATTTGAAAATTTAAAGGCAGCGTTGCGTGGCACGGAAGTGAAAGTGAATATTCCGATTGCCCCTAATTTAAAAGTGAACGAAACGCCCGTCTATTATCAAAATTTGCAAATCGGGGTGCTGTCGCAACTTGAAATGCCAACGGCGAGTGCCACAGAAAACCCTGAAGTTGAAAGTACGCCGAAAGGAATGTTACAGGGGACATTGTTGATCGACCCGAATCATCTCGATCTGCTGCGTAGCGGCTCGCATATTTTGTTGCGTGAACCCCGCTTCGATTTAAACAAAGAGCAAATCAGCAAAATCGGCGAGTTGTTCCGTGGCATTTATTTTGATATTAAAGCAGGCAAAGGTGAGCCGCAACGCCATTTTACCGTAGAACGCGAATCGGATTATTTGCTTAACCTGCCGAATGTGCTGGCACTGACCTTGACTGCGCCGAAAGCCTATGGCGTGGAGAAAGGGCAGGGCATTTACTACAATGATGTGCAGGTCGGGGAGATTTTAAAACGTCGATTAAGTCTTGAAAATGTTACCTTTGAGGCGATTATCTTCCCGAATTACCGACATTTAATCGCAGGGAATACCCAATTTATCGCCATCTCCAATGTAGATGTATCCGTTGGGTTAGACGGTTTGCGTGTCCATTCCGGTTCACCGAGTGAATGGCTCAAGGGCGGTATCCGTATTCTGCCGCATAAGCCGAGCGGCGAGCCGAAAACCCGTTATCCGCTTTATAAAAATGCCGAGAATGCCGAAGCCGGCATTGTAAACGATGATAAACGCCCGACGCTTACGCTAACTGCCACAGAGTTATCTGGGATTGATAAAGGCTCACTGGTGCTGTTCCGCCAGTTCCAAATCGGTGAAGTATTAAATATCCGCCCGCACAAAAATCAATTTAGTGTTGATCTCTATATTGATCCGAAACATCGACATTTGGTGGGCGATACCAGCCGATTTTGGATTGAGCCGGCGGTGCAGGTCGATCTCTCCGGCAACGGTTTAACAGTGCAAGCCTCGCCGTTAATGCGCAGTTTAAAAGGGGCGATTAGCGTCGATAATCACGGCAGTAAAGGCAATAAAACCCTTTACGCCAGTTATGCGAAAGCGACTTCCGGCAATACCTATTTGACCCTGTTTGCCAAAGACGGCTCGAAATTAAGCAAAGGTATGCCGATTAAATATATGGGGCTGACGGTCGGCACGATCGAAAGGTTACAACTGGACAATGCAAAAAAACAGATTAAAGCGACCGCTTACATTGAAGGACAGTACTACCCGCTGATTGCTAAATCGGGCAGCCGATTCAATGCGGTTTCCCCTGAAATTGACACAACCGGCGTGAAAAATCTCGATGCGGTTGTACAAAATTACCTGAACGTTGAGGTGGGCGGCGGTGAGCGTAAAACCCAGTTTCAAATTGCCGACACAGATACGGCAAAAACCTTATATGGCAACGGTTTTCCGATTATCATAGAAACCAGCGATGCCAACGGCATTACCCCGCAAGCGCCGGTAATGTACCGCGGAATGCAGGTGGGCAGTGTGCAGCGTTTAAGCTTGAGCGAGCTAGGCGATCGGGTGCTTATTCACCTGCGGATTGCGAATCAATATAAGCATTTGGTGCGTAAAAATAGTGAATTTTGGGCATCGTCCGGCTATACTATGGACATCAGTTTGAGTGGGGCGAGTATTAACTCCGGCACAATGTCGCAACTGTTGAACGGAGGCATTACTTTCTCTACACCGTCCGGCAGAGTGGTTCAGCCGCAAGCCGAACCTAACCGCCGATTCCGCTTACAACGTAAAACACCTGATGAAGCGCCAAGTTGGGATCAGGGCGTTGCGGAGTAAGTTTTATCAATGTGATTCCTAATGGAGAACGCAATATGAAAAATGTAACAAAATTCGGTTTAACGGCACTTGCCTGTTTAATGTTGGCAGCCTGCGGAAGCAGTGGCGGTGGCAGCAATGATACTGAAATCACGGCAAAAGATCCGAAAACAAATAAAACGCTAAGCTCCCTTGACGGTAAAACCGAGAAATCACAACCGGAAAAAAGCGAGGAAACACAATTATCTAATACGACAGGTAATGTGATAGTGCGTAAATTACAAGATGAAGATGTTAAGGTGGATTATGCCCCACAAACAAACGGTTCAATGGCTGAAATTGAGGTAGAAGGCAAAAAAATCCCAACCGTATTGCCGAATATCAATACTTCCAATTGGGCAACCTTGAATGAGGGGCAATTTGAGGTATGTTGCGGTAAATACCAGTATGTGCGTTTTGGTATGATGGAAGGTGGTACGGTAAATTATCAAGGGTTAGATTCTTATTTCTTCTATAACGGTTCGCCGACAAAGGATATGCCAAAGGGTAAGGCAAGTTACGAGGGCGATGTCGCAATTAGCGCAGAGCACCCTGTATTTGAAGATGATGATTGGAAAAAAGGTAAATCAACGTTTAATGCCGATTTTGATGCCAAACAGCTCACCGGTAACTTTAATGTAGAGGGATTAGCTCCGATTACCGTTAAGGCCAAAATTGAGGGAAATAGGTTTAACGGTACGGCAACCTCACCTGATTTCTCGGCGAAAAATGCGCAGTTAGAAGGTAAATTCTACGGCCCTAAAGCGCAAGAGCTCGGCGGTTTATTTGAAGAGAAAGCAACCCATTCTTGGGGTGGTGCTTTTGGAGCTAAACAGTAGCCTTTTTCTACATTTATAACAAGCAGTAGGTTTGAAGGAGATCTTTGCAAGCTAATAACGTAAAATAGATCAATATAATTGTAGGGACGCCACGCTGGCGTCCATTATACAATCGCACAATATTAATATTTTATGAAACGGACGCAAGCATTGCGTCCCTACATTGTGTGCAGATAGTTAGTTTGTGCAGCGAAGGCATAACATTGGTTTCGGTTTGACAAGCGGCGAGTTTGCAGGAAATTTTTGCAAATCCACCGCTTGCTTATTTGAGCCATTCAATATAAAAGGCGACAAATTCTCTGGCGAGGGAATCACCGTCGCCTAGGGCAAAAAGTCAGGGCTGACGCTGTCGAGTTGATAGTTACTCTCGTGAAACAGGATCGCAAGTCTTATATAGGGCGAATAGAAGTGGTAGGCGATATTGTGGGCTGGGGATAAAAATGCCGAATTTATCAAACATCGGCATTATAAAAATGTAAAGCTTTTGCAATATGTGGCAAGTCAAAAAGCAAATTATCTCACTTTTTTCACAAAACTTACCTCACTCGCTTTTAACCAATAGGGCAGACTGCACAACTTCGTTATACAGTGTTGCCCTTGCTTGAGCAATACTGACGGCTGGATAGTTGCCGATAGTGAATTTGGTTCTTTTTCCCGTGTACGGTACGTTATAACGAAAACGCCACGACTTTACGCCCGTCGGGTATATTTCAAAAAATAACCCGTTGCCGTCAGGGTGTTCATTCTTTCCGTCCTTAACATACTTCAAACGCTCTACTCGTGTATTGGTAAGCCTGTTCTGCGTTCTCGCGATAAAATCCTCAAAAGTACCCAAAATTTTGGGTACTTTGCCACTTGGGTACTATTTTTCACGCTCAATATGACGCAAGCGAACGCAAGTAGAGTTATCAGATATGAAAAAAGCCTTGCAGTACAAGGCTTCTAAAAGCTTTCAGCGTTAAGTTAAATCACACTGATTTATGAATTTGGTGGAGATAATCAGGATCGAACTGACGACCTCTTGAATGCCATATTTGTAAACAAACAATAAAACCTTTATTAAACAATGTCTTACATCTCTTGTTCAATACTTATGTAAAGTCTATAGCAGGGTAATGCAATAAATTATAGCGTATCACTGGCACAAAACTGACACACTACCCATCTTTTCACATCCTCTTACCAATCGGAAATAGATTAATTATCTTTCTGACAACAACATTTCTCGCTATTATCTTCTGTCGGGCAGCCGATGTCTTTGAATGCCCCCTCTGTAAACTCCCATTTCACGCACGCACCTGTAGGAAAGGTTTTGGCTGTTGTGCCGTCTTTCCCTCTTTCAATTTTCACATCATTGCCAAATGCCGAGACTTTGACAATCTCTGCGCCGGTGCCGTCATTGATGAGGTAAACTCATCTTTGTTGCGTTCAAATAATTTTGCAAAATTAGCAAAAGTGAGCAACCAAAAGGCTCGAACCGCTAAAAACGTGCCGAAAAAACGAGAGATTTCTATAAATTTCTCGTCTTTTTTATCAATTGTCAATGATCTTCCAAAATTGAACCACAAAGATCCTTTAAAAGTGTTCCACTTTTATTATTTCTTAATTACGATGTTTAAATCGATAAGATTCATT